>CALBFA010000068.1 GCA_937888365.1 uncultured Fidelibacterota bacterium
AAATACCTTTGGAAGTCTTAAACAGAGACCCAGTTATTTTGACACTCCCAAAGATTGATTATTCAGCCGCATTATTTTTGACGTTATTTTAGAATTTAGCAACCTGTTTTAAAAAACTAATTTACAATTGGTGCTGTTTTAAAAATTGGTGGGTAAAACGTTCGAGTTCTTTTGCGCTATGAATTCTCAGGGCTTCATATCCAGGTAATGACTTTACAATATCCATCGTGTGCTCAATTTCAAATTCATCCAAACTTTTCAATGGTTTTGTCTGGAAATCGACCGCATTCATTCCAATAATTAGTTCGAGGGAATATTTCGCGACACGTTCGATTTTGTTATAATTTAATTTATCGGGTGTATCGCTTCTTTCATGATAATGTTCCCATCGTCCACACGTCAAAAACAAATAGGGTAATCCATCTTCTCGAAAAGAGTGATAATCGCTCTTATCGCCAATATACTTATTACGACTTGGCATCATTCGTAAACCACGAGGTAAAACGGTTTTGGACACCATCTCGGGCCATTTAGGATGGCTTTCACTCCCTATAACAAACAGAATGTCTTCCAATCCTCTGGTAGGAACATCATGCCCGACTAAATCCCACACTAAAACGGAATGAATATCTCTATTGAGTTGATATCGATGAAAATATTTTGAACCCATTTTCGGGCCTAAAAAATAGGGTGGTTCTTCCGAATCAAAAAAAGCTATGATGACATCGTGTAATAATTCAGTTTGTTTTAAACGAGAAACGAGCCACATCAGAATACTTACAGCTGCACCATTGTCATCGGCTCCCGGTTGATTTCCACAGGTATCATAGTGCGCACCGACGAGTATTGCGGGTAAACTTGAGTCCTTCCCTTTAACAAGACCGACAAGATTTGTAAATCCTTCGTTTTCAACTTCAAAAGGAAGTTCAAATGTTGTAGAAAATGGTTCAATACCTGATTGCTCAAAAAATTCAAGTATAAATTCGCGTGCTTTTCTGTGACCTGGTGAACCAACTGCACGCCCGTTTTCAGTTGCAATTTTTTCAATGATAGATTTAAAATAGTTACGACCCGAATTTGTAAAAATAGATCTAATTGAATTCAACATAATTAGCGACTTTCATTTGATAATTTTGTTCTGCAGCATCGCACAAGTTTAGGCGATATTTACATATTTAGAAGGCTTTATTTATATCAAATGAGGCTTCTTAAATAATGAATAAATCCCTTTTTATCAGTTATTTTTTAGGTCGAATTGTTTCAACTTCCGTGGCTCCTCTATGACATGTCCAACATGTAATTTGAGGTGCATTTTTCCATGAAAAGTAGGTTTCGTTTTGCTCTTTGATCATTTTCATCATATGTCGAGCAATTTTTTTCTTTTTTGTATCAATGGATTTGTCATCTATATCATGACAATAAATACATTTAACGCCCAAATCTCGACTTATCGATTTCATAAAACTTTTCATATCATCTTTATTATCAATCTCTAGTACATGCAGATTTTTAAAGGGGCCATCTGCAAAAGTAAAAAGTGTCAATACAAAAAAAGTAATCAGCAGCGATTTCATGTTTATGTCTTCCTTTTCATTGTTTGTTTTAAACTATCATTATTAAATAATTGTATCAGAATGGTTAATATTTGCTCGACTTTTTTTTTGTATAGATAGAATTCATTGATATTCTTTCCCCAATCATTTTCACTAAAATATTGGAGCTTCGTCTTAATACAAGATTATATATGTCACAATTATTACTCAATCAAAAGTGATTTGGAATTAAGAAATACGTCTACCAAGCTTTTCGAAATATTTGGGTGCCTTTATTTAAGAATATTTCAGTATTAAAAATATATGAATTCTATTCAGCATCTTGCTTTTTCCCCTGCAATACTTCAACTCGATGTAATAGTTCTTGAACTTCTTCAATATCGGGGTCAATTTTTTGAGCTCTCCTGAGATATACGGTGCATTTTTCAAAATCTTGATTCTCAAAATAAAAGTCAGCAAAACGTAAAATAACATCGATATTTTCTGCATTCGAATCCAATAATTGTGACCACATCGTAACTGCTTTTTCAAATTCATTCAAACTGAGATACGTTTCGGCTAAGTTTCGTTTTGCTTCGATATAATCATCCTGCAAATCTATTGCTTTTTGAAAATAAGGCACAGCTTCGCTGTATTGCCCGTCAAGGTTCAGAATAACACCCAACATATTCAGCGATTCCGTCGATTCAGGATTATCTTTGATGGCGTGTAAAAACGACGATTTTGCACGATTCATTTCATTTTGCTGAAATGCGATTAACCCCAATCCGTAGTGCCCAATTCCAGAGAGATCACCCGATACCAAAATTTTATTAAATAATTCCGAGGCCTTGCGATAATTGCCGTCTCCTAAAAAAGACGCTCCCTCATCAATTAAATTCATTAGTTCATTTTCAGTCATATGCTCTACGCTTCATAAATTTGATTATTTGCTTTGGATATCCCTTACGAGCATGCCACACTGTCTTGATTTTTTTATTTTGGGAAGTACTTTCTTTTTTTTTCGATTTAGGATTTAAACAAATGCCTAGATGCTGAAATTTGAGTCGTAAGTGTAATGTGAACATTAACTAAAGTCGAGTCTGTCTTAACCTTCTTTTCAACCGCAAAATTAAGCCAGCAGCTCAAAAGTGTATCGATACTATGTGTGCATGAGTTCGTCATTACTTGGAATAAGGGACCGTTATTTTGTTCCATGACTTCACTTGGTACCAGTGCAAACTTATTTTAAATTCCCTGAAAGTACTCTTTCTGTATCTAAAGCTATCACGAGTTCCTCATTAGTAGGTATAACCAATATTTTGGATTTCGAATCGATATGACTAATAATTCCTTCATCTTCAAGTTGGTTATTTTTGTCATCATCTAAAACTAAGCCCATGAATTCGAGTCCTTCAGTCGCTAGTTTTCGAACCAATGCCGAGTTTTCTCCAATTCCTCCTGTAAACACGAGGACATCAATCCCCCCAAGAGCGCCCGCATAAGCGGCTATATATTTTTTAAGTCGATACGTAAAAACATCGATAGCCAATTTTGCACGTTTATTTCCATCCTTTGCTTCATCTTCCAATTCTCTCATATCCGAAGAAACGCCCGAGATACCTATTAAGCCAGAATGTTTATTGAGTAAAGTTGTTGCTTCTCTATTATTTAAATCTTCTCTACGCATAATATGTAAAAGTGCTGCTGAGTCTACATCACCCGATCGTGTACCCATAATGAGACCTTCAGTTGGTGTAAATCCCATAGATGTATCGATTGATTGACCATTTTTTACAGCCGTAACACTTGCACCATTTCCCAAGTGACATGTGACTATGTTTGAATTTAATAAATCAAGATTCAAAATATCTCGGGCTTTGCGACTTACATAATAATGAGACGTTCCATGAAAACCAAATCGTCTAATTCCGTGACGCTTATATAGGATATAAGGCAAACCATAGATATAGGCTTTTGAAGGCATGGTTAAATGAAAGGCTGTATCGAAAACGGCCACATTGGGTCTTCCAGGCATCAACAATTCACAGGCTTCAATACCCTTAATATTATGAGGATTATGCAAAGGCGCTAAATCTACGCAACCATGCAAATCGTGGATAATATCATTTTCAATGAGTGTTGACTGTGTAAATTTCTCGCCGCCATGCACGACACGATGCCCTATGGCATCCACCTCATCAACCGAGTCTATAACACCTTTTTCCTCATCGGTTAAGAAGGCAATTATGTATTCAATCGCTTGCTGATGATCGAGGATTTCACCCGACAATGTTATTTTATGATTCGTAGCATTTGTTTGGCTAATTTTAGCCCCTCTTAAGCCAATTCTTTCAGCTAATCCTCTCGCAATAGGTTTGAAGGTTTCCGTATCAAATAGTTGATATTTGATTGATGAACTACCAGAGTTTAAAACCAATATTTTCATATTTTGCTTCCATTATCGTTATATTTGAAAAAACCGATACCTACTTTTTTCCCAAGATGACCCGCGCGAACTTTCTTCTTTAAAATTGGGCAAGGTCGATATTTTAAATCACCCAATTCTTTAAAAAGAGACTCCATCCAAAATAATACTTCATCGAGGCCAATCTCATCCGCAAGTGTTAAAGGACCGTGTCCCATGTTGAATCCTAACTTCATCGCGGTGTCAATGCCATCGGCAGTCGCGATCCCTTCCATCAAAGTATACATGGCTTCATTGAGCATAGGAAGAATGACGCGTGTCGTGATGTAACCTGGATATTCGTAAACTTCTACGGCTGTTTTACTTAGTTTACTTGTAAATTTTTGAACATCTTCAAAGGTTTTATCGGAGGTCTTAAGTGCGCGAATAATTTCAACAATAGGTTTGCTAACAACGGGTTGAAGAAAATGCAAACCAAGAATTCTTTCTTGTCGATTTGCACGGGTAACATTCGCAATTTCGGTGATACTTAAACTTGAAGTGTTTGTACAAAAGACCGTACTTTCATGGCATATTTCATCTAATTTTTTAAAAAGCGACTGTTTTTTTTCTAAGGATTCAGGAATCGCTTCAATCACCAAATCAGCTTTTTCAACCTCCTCTATGTTAGATGTAAAATTGACCCGAGCGAGGATTCCACGCTTCTCACTTTCGGTAAGTCCCCATCGTTGAATTTCTAAATCCATTTCATGGGAGAGCTTCTCTTTCGCTAAAAGGGCTAATTCCTCAGTATGTTCAATAAAAATGACCTCTAATCCTTTTCCCGCGATTAATTGGGTCAAACCTCTGCCCATAATTCCACCACCAATAATGGTAATATTATTAAATCCACTTTGCTTTAATCTTTTGCCATGGTTGGCAAAGGCAAGTTTCTCTAGTTTTTCACTCATTTTATATACTAGCCTTGTTCTTTTTTAATCTTCTTATTTTAAACTATCTCTCATTCTATATGCTCATAGTTTTAAAATGAACATCCCTTCATTTTAATTTTCTTTTAAGAATATCGTATCATTTTTAGCGTTTATTTTATTTTTTTTCTATTATTTATTTTCTCTTTTTAAAGGGTATGTTAAAATTTTATAATACGACGAGCACACACAATTTTAAACCATAAAAAAGGATGTTAATGTCGCGAATAAAGACATCAACATCCTTCAACTAAAAAGTTGATTGAACTAATTATTAATTTCGCAAATAATTCAATCTATTATTATAATATTCTAACGCCACGCGAACCAATTTTGGATTATGCACACTAAAGCTGCCTTCTTTTTCTAGCTTTTCTAGACCTGATCGAATCGTATTCAATTCCTTCTCTTGGCTGGCTCGCATCGTCATTTTCGACTTTTCAGCAATAATATCATTTAATCGCTTAATGTCACGTTTCGTGTCTATTTTCCACTCTTCAATAAATTGAGGGTAAACAGCACTATGACACTTTACACACGCTAGACGATTTGTCCTCTGAATCGTACCATTCTCTGTCTCATGACACTTACGACATGTAATTTTATTCCCATGCATATAATCCGCAGATAAATCAGTTCCTAAGTCAATTGTTCCACTGCGAAGTTCGTTTTGCGTTGTATGACACGTTTCGCATTTTTTCTTTTTATCTTCGTGATGACAAGACAAACACTCGTTTTTATTCATCACCATTTCACCGTGTTTGGCTCTATTCGAGTGGCACTCGGCACATTTCATCTTCGCTTCGACAACATGTTGCTTGTGTTTAAATGAAAGATTAAATACACTTGTTTCTACATCTTCAATTCCATAATGACAATTATTACAATCGGATGGAATCATATCATTATGCAGAACATTGAAATCCTGAATATCCTTCGAAACACCTAAGTAACCTGCGACTGTTTTTAAATCTTCGTGAGTCGAGAATAACAATTTGTCAGAAAAACTAATATTATGAATCACATTCCCAGATTTTACCATCCCAAAATTATGCTTAGCTTGGGACATTTTCTCTGCGATTGAACTTTTCTGTTTCTCTGATAAACCAGGTTTATCGATATGAGTTTCGATAATTCGGATCGATTTTTCAATGGCGTCCATTTTGACAGCCATTTGTTTTTGCCACTGATTTAAAATTCTATTGTATCCTTCGCCATGGCAAACCTCGCAAGAGTTATAATTAGCAGTATTATTTACACCAAAATCGCCAATTCCATTTAATTCACTATGATAAACATGACAGGCTTGACAATTCAAACCGCTTTCAAACATTGGGTTTGGGTGCGCTTCAAAACCAATTGCACCTTTTCCGGTAAATAAATCAAGTTGGGCAACATGTGTATTCTGATGACAAGACTCGCATTGAGGTACGATATGTTCACTCCGCGCAACCGATTTATGTTGAATGGGCATGTGGCAAGCCAGACATTCTATTTTATGTTGTGTAATGTGTAATTGATGAAGACTGTCTGGCCTGTTAAAAACTTCATTCACTTTCGTATCAGCGTGACACGTGCTGCAACGTTCGATAGGTGCTGCGCCAGTTCCATTATGCATATCACCGTGGCAGCTTTCGCATTTAATATTGCGCTCAAGTATCGAAGTGTGGTCATATTCCACATCCGGCGTTTCCACGCTGGTAACAGGAGCCCTATGGCACGTCGAACAATTATTTAATTTGGGGATATCAACAGGCTCCTTAAAGTGACACAGAAAACACGTCGATTCTGTGACGACAATATGCTCACCTTGAACAATTTGAGAGTGACAACTTGTACATCGAAGTTGCTTTCCATTACGTAAGCCTGTTAAATGTGCTGAGTGCCCAAAATTAATTCTACCTTTAAAGCTTAAGGAATCGCGTAACAGTTCTTTACTATGGCAGCCACTTCTTAAACAACTTGCATCAGGTATATCGGCATGAGGCTTCCCTCTTTTATAGACGCCTGTCGCGTAGTTTGCAACCATGGCAATAGCCGTAAACTTACCTTCGATTTTAGACATGATCCCTGGTGGGAAATGGCATTTTATGCAGGTGACATCTTTATGTGAAGACGTTTGCCATGCATCAATATACGGTTGCATATAGTGACAGCTCGAACAGAATGTCGGTGTTGAGGTAACTTCTACCATACCAAACAGCACAATTCCCGCTGCAATAATACCAGTAAATCCAAGCACCCAATAACGTAGTTTTTTATTTTGAATCGATAATTTCATACCGTAAGGCTCCTAAAATATTGTGTTGATGCATCCCTATAAAAAATATTTTCGACTCAAGATGAATCTTTTCATTGATTAGTTTTCAAATATGAGCAATTCCTCAATTAAAGGTTCTCGACCTATAATTTTCTTTGCTGCTTTGTACTTCTTTTTTGATTCTGAAGAGTTGTCCATTTTACCGAACAATAGACTCTCCAAATAAATTGTTTGATAATCATCGTCACTTATTTCCATTTTTTGAATTTTTTCAAGGGCGGATGCATAATTTTTATTAAAATACATAATCAATGCTTCAGCATAAAGGAGTTCATCTTCTGTATAGAGTTCTGCCTTTAACACGTTCAAACTTTTTTCAGCCTCGGCATATTGCATTAACTGAATCTGAACAAAAACGCGCAGCAATTCTGCTCTAGGTGAAAGCGCTGATAAATTATCTAATTGTTGAAGAGAAGCATCATAATTGCCAAGCTCATACAGCTTAAAAGCGAAACGTTCATGACGATTATGTTTCTTCTCTTCAGGGCTATTGTGGATGCCTTCTTGGGACCCATTTGCCATCTTTTTGTCATGAATGAGCGCATGAATCGCGTTGATAGTCGTCATTGAAAAACCAGCATGGTATTCTTCAATGGAAAATGATGGGTTAATAACAAAAAGCGTTGGGAATACCTTTATACCAAATAAACTGAAGATAGCTTTTGAGTCTTCAATCACCTTCGTCCAGTTTGCGTCGCTAATTTTTTGCGCTTGGTCAACTTTTTCATTTTCCTCTTCAATAATGGTAAATTCCCATACTGTTAAAATATTGAGTTCATCTTTTTCGAGAACTTTTGCCAACTCCTGACGCATCTGAATACTATACTCTTGATTTTCTCGCGTAAAAAGAATTAATCCAACATGCTTTGAGTTTTCCTGAAGGTTTTGGATATTTATTAAATAAGACATCATTTCATCCGTCAACTGTTCATGAAGATGTAACTTCCGACCCGCTTCTGTATCGTCTTGCGCTTTACTTGGTGTGGGAAAAAATAAACTCAATAAAAATATCCCAATAATTATAAAGCTACGGTGATAATGAATCATTTTACGTCACCAACTTTTGGCTATTAGCGCTTATATGTCTTAGGTTTATGACAACCGGGAGCGCAAGAGCCTCCTGTCTTCGTTTTTGTATAGTTTAAAGGCAAGTCCCATCCACCAAACGGTACGAAATCGCGAATATGGCTTGGATTATTGGATGCATGCGTTTGATGGCAAGCGCGACACGTGCGACCTTTTTCCTGATTGACATGTAAATAGTGCAAATTCACATCACCATTACGAAAATTAGTTAATTCTGTTGAAAAGGCATCAAGGACATTTTCGGGTGAATGGCATTGAAAACATAAATCATAATTTTTCTGTTCAAACGGTGCATAGAACGATTTGGCATATTGAAATTTTAATAAGCTACCATTTTTACTAAAGTGGGGATTATGACATCCCGAACAATTTTTTTCACGAATGGGACCATGTACAAATTTGCTATCTTCGATGAAACGTTTCATATTTGGTAAAATCTGAGTCCCAATTTGCATTGGTTTGTCATGACAATCCATACAAAGAGAATAAGAGTCATTCTTCAGGACGGCCTTAAATTGTGATCCATGGGGATTATGGCAATTCATACAGGAGCGATCCGTGACCAATGCTGAGTGAACATTTTTAGCATCAGCCATGGCAGGTTTCATCTCTTTATGGCAATCAAGGCATAGTCCAGGAGTGGCTGATTTTAGCATGAAATTTTGATTGGATTCATGAGGGTTATGACAATTTGTACATTTTTCAACGACTGGTTTATGCTGAAATGCAACACTTTCAATTTCTGTCTTTTTGATTTCATGACAGGTAAAGCATTTTGCATTAATATTTAAAGAAGTTAGCAAAAGTTTCGCTTCGTCGCCATGACTTGCATGGCAAACATTACAGGCGCCGACGGCAACAGGTCCATGGACAAAATCTTTTTTCCCAATTTTGTCTTTGTGGCAATTTGCACATAAAACAGCAGGCGTTGGATTGGAAAGCATTGAAACAACCTTGCTACCATGAGGATCATGACATGCTAAACATTCGCCTTTTTTTACAGGTGTATGTAAACCGATGGATTTAATGTCCGTTTTATGACATGCCAAACACATTTCGCCGCCATTATTTTTCTTAAGTCCGTACTCATTCCCTTTTCGTTCGGGATGCTTCTTTGCATTTTCAACGTGACAAGACAAACAGTCTTGTTTTTGAATCGGATTATGAATATACTTTTTCTCAAGCATGTTAGCGTGGCAATTACTTTCAATGCACTGTGAAAATATGGGTTGAGCACTTAAAACTAGAATTATCCCAATATATTTCGCTATTCTCATGTTTAATTTTCCTCTGATAGATAAAATGGATGATGAAATTCTAAAAAATTAGTTTTTATAAAAAGACTGTGTCTAACAATAGATGTATCGTTGTGCTTATCGTCATTTAAACTGCCGTTGCTAAAAAAAGCGAGTTTTGCTTCCATGCTAGTAACCTGGTAATGAGTCATCACAATGAATCTGCTTTCGTGATAAGGAAATGAACATTTGCTGCGTTATGTGCATCATGACACGAAATACACAATGCCTCGCCGGCCTTAAAATGTACAACTTTTTGCGTACTATTTGCCATGTCATGACAAAACTTACATGTCTCATTCCCAGGGAGTGTAAGCAGGTGCTCATTTTTACTTGAATGAGGATTATGACAAGCTTGGCACGCGCCCACTGAAACGGGACCATGGACGAAACCCGACAAAGATTTGTACTCTTGATGGCATTTGTAACAAAGCGGACTGATTCCAGAAGTTATCTCTTTTTTTAAATCCAATTCATGACATTCATAACATTCTTTTTTTTCATAGGGTTTATGAACAAATAGCATTTTTGTAAATGGATTTTCGGATTCATTAACTATCTGTGTATTGTTAATATTCGGAATATTCGTCGAGTTTGTGTCATCTATTTGGCGTAAAGAATCAATCGGTACTATTTGTTGTTCCTCGGATGATTTTTTTCTACCAATCCCCAAAAGTCGTTTAATCTTTGTTATAAATGATGGCTTTTCATCAGCGACAGCAGCAGGATCTGAATATTGTATTTCAACATTCGTGGCATAATTATGCAATGACAGATTCTCACTATAGCCATCATTCCCAGCCAATAAATGAGGACTTGCAAGAAAGATTAATGTACTAAAATATAATGAATAACGAATAATAGGTTTGAACAATTTGTATCCTGAATTCAAATTTTTACGAGAGAAGGCTTTAAATATTCATGGGAAAAAGCCATGTTATTATAGCGAAGTGCATCACATTTGATTAAAAATAATTCATCAAAATATCGAAACGATTTAATAGTTAACATCTTACTTTTTTTAAGGATATTGAAAAAAGTGTTACTCAAAACAAATATTGTTTTTGTTAAAGATTTATTTTGTGTCATAGTACTCATTTAGGGCAAGTTTCATGCCTAATAACCCACAAATAATCCGTTTTTTCCTACCTTGCTAAACTTATTCATAATTAGTTCGATTCTTTTGATTCGCTGTTAAACCCCCTAAAAACATATTTTTTTAATATGGAGGAAACGTCCAGAATCATTTTAATAATGTCACTTTTAGCATGTCATTCTGATTACCATTTTCTATTCGTATGAAATAAAGGCCACTGCTATAATTTGTTCCATTCCAAGTAAGAGTCAAGAATGATGTCGAAGGATAACCTTCATACAAATCCGTCACCCAGTTGCCTCGAGCATCAAATATATTCACTACTAAATTCTTTGTTACGTCAACTGTGATTTCAACATTAACAATGGGATTAAATGGATTTGGATAAGCCGATTCAACTTTAAATCGCTGTGGTTTGGTATAATTCTCTGCTGATACGACACCTGGTACATCAATTTCAATTTGTTTGATTAAAACTGGTAGATTCGGCAATGTTTCATAGTATTCCAAAAATTGGTTGACTTGAGGTGTATCGTAACGATTTAAATCAGCGATGTAATTCGGCGAAATCGACTGAAACCACAATGTTGTTTTTACCGTATGATCTTCGAAAATATTTAAGCTATCAATCAAATACTTAACCGAATCAATCCCTGTACCTTCAATGAAATTCGACTGATTAAAATTCATATCGCTCAAAGCATTTCCTTCAATGCGAGTAGAATCATAGTGAGAGCCATCTTGGCGAAAGCCTTTTGGCGGGATGCGATTATCTTTGATATAACCCGCAATTCTCAAAAGAGTCCAAGTAGGGTCGCCATACATATCCTTTGGAACCGATTGATAGATCTGGACTTGTTTTTCCTCCGTGATAAGATCATAATGAGGCTCAAATAAGGTATCTCTTTCAATAATAACGCCGTTGGGTGATGTCCATTCTCCTGAATGAAAAACCGTATCACCGACACTATTTTCTACAATTACTTCAAGCCAAGCACGACGACTTGGATACGCCGTTGGGAATTTATGACCTGTTAAGTTTTCGATACCGATTGTAAAATCGAGTTTCCCGTTTTCTGTCCAATTAACAATTCCGTCGATATTGGCAGTGGAATTCGTGAGCATATCAGCTGTTCTCGCTAAAGTAGCATTAAAATTAGATAGCGAAGCCGTCACGCCTAGAGCGGTTCGATATTCTTTTAGCATGCCCAACATGTAGCTATTTCCACCGACAAAAAAGTGTTGAAAAAACGGTGATCTCGCCTGTAAAAACATGGGTTGATTTGCAATAACGATGCTTGCACCCAATACGGGCATATGGCAGGTTTGACATTCTATATTTTGAGCGGGGTAATCCGAATTAAGCCACTCAAGATAGTCGGTTTGTTCGGGTGCTTCGCCCATAATTGTGCCAGTGCTATCGACATATGGCGTAAACAATGTGTGGCAGGTTGCACATAATTCGGATGTCTCCATTTGAGGGCCATAGCTTGCAGTATAACCCGTCATATCGAACATATTTTGAGCGTTTAAGTTTGTGTAAGGACCGAAGATTACATGGGAATTATTGATTTCATAATGACCCGAATAGGAGGCATCGGTACCGAGATTATCAGCTTGAATTTGATGGCATACGGTACAACTCACGCCATCCATAGCCAAAGGATCGGCATTCATCTGAGCCATCGTATAGGTAAAACTGCCATTGTAATGCGCTTCCGTTCTTCCCATAGGAGCATGACATGTCGTACATTTATCTTCAATCACTGCTGTCAGATTTGGATTCTCCGCCACTTCTGCAGAGACTTTGGCTTGCCATAGTGGATCTTTCGCTGAATTCGCCATCATGGTAGATCGCCAATGTGTCGGCATCGAAATATCAACTCCGTTATACGTCAAAGCAGACGTATTGGGAGATCCCGGTGTGTGGCAAATTGCACAATAACCAGGACCCATAAATAAATTTGACACGTCCATATTCAACGATTGAGCGTGCAAACCCACTACAAGGAATGCAAAAATACTGATTCGATAAATTTCATTTTTCAACATCATAATCCTACTCTCTACAAATTTCATTCGTTCAAAGTATTCGGTGGTGTCCTCTCTGTCAAAAGGTAAATTCTTGAATAAAACCTATAAAATTGATAAAAGTCGCATCTAAAAAAATTTGGTTTTTTCTTCTATCTACTCGATTTCAAGCTATCTTTATGGAAACTAAAATTATTCGAAAGGAATACACATGCGTCAATTTATCACCCTTATATCCATGGCAACTTTAACACTTTTTATGTCTTGTGACTCAAAAACAGAAGTTGCTGAAAAGCAACCTTACCCTGCTGGTCATCCAATGATCGAACAAGAACGTCCTCAACACGAAGTTTTAGTAAAAGAAGTCATTCAAACAGAAGCTTATACCTATTTAAATGTTGAAGAAAACAATAAGACGTTCTGGGTTGCAGTAGCAAAACAAGAGACTAAAGTCGGCGATGTAATCCTTTTTTCACGAAGCATGGAGATGCGGAATTTTGAGAGTAAAACCCTCAACCGAATTTTCCCAAGTATCTTATTTGTTGATGGTGCTCAAAACAAAAATAACCCGACGAAAGTCGTTCACAATAAAGCTGCCGTTTCTCCTTCTACGGACTCAGCTATTGAGGCTTATAAGGACGGGATTACAATTGAAACACTTTTTTCAAACCCCAAAAAATATGCAGGCAAAACAGTTTCGATTCGCGGTAAAGTCACCAAAGTTAATAATCAAATTATGGGTAGAAACTGGGTCCATTTACAAGATGGCACTGAATCAAACGGCAAATTCGATTTAATGGTCACAACGAACGAGACAATAGCGCTTGAATCGGTCATTATTGTTCAAGGCGTCATTGCTTTGGATAAAGATTTCGGTGCAGGCTATTTTTATGATACCATTATGGAAGAAGCCGTTACCATACAAGATTCTTAAAAAAATATACTAATACCTTGATTCATTATTGAAAATCCATTTAATAAGTAATCTGTAAAGGGGAAATCACATGAGCATGAGCATGAGCATGAGCACGGTTACACATGAGACGGGACATTTATCAACTCAAGATAATTTAACACTTTTTCAGCAATGGTGGCTACCAAGTGACAATCCTAAAGCAGTCCTTATGATTATTCATGGGATTGCGGAACACTCTGGGCGTTATGCTCATGTGGGTAATTTTTTCGCTGCTCAAAATATTGCCGTCACATCGTTTGACTTACGTGGACATGGCAAATCCGAAGGTAAAAAAGCGTATGTCTCCTCATTTGATCTTTATTTAGATGATGTCAATGAGCTCTACGAAGAAGCAAAAACGCGTTTCCCTGATACGCCGATTTTTATTCTCGGTCATAGCATGGGTGGCGCAATAGTAGCCCTTAACGATATCAAAAATCATATCGATGCCCGTGGAATTATTCTCACGGGCCCCGCTGTGAAAATTTCTGACGATATTTCCCCTTTATTGCAAAAGATGTCGGCTGTCATTGCAAGTATTTTGCCGTGGTTGCCAACAATAAAACTCGATTCAAAAGGGATATGTCGAGATGAGAATGTCGTTAAAGCCTATGATACAGACCCTCTTTGCTACCGCGGCGGGACACTCGCTCGAACCGGTGCAGAAGTCATCCAAGCCACAAAAGACATTCAAGCTGGGATGGCTAAAATTACAAAGCCAGTTCTTATCATGCACGGTGGTGAAGATAAATTGGCCGATGTTCAAGGCAGTAAAATGCTGCATGATGGCGTTTCATCAGAAGACAAAACATTAAAAATATATGATGGCCTTTTTCATGAAATCCTAAATGAATATGAGAAAGAAGACATTATGCATGAAATTTTGGATTGGATTTCTGGCCGAATTTAAAATTATTTGAATCTTAGTTTCGAATATTTGTATCATCTAATTGCATCCTTTTAGACGAGGAGTCGCTATGACGAAAACCCCCGTAATTATTAGTATTGATCAAGGCACCACTGGCACGACGATTTTAGCCATCAAACATGATGGCTCTGTCTTTCGTAAAGCATATGAAGAATTTGCCCAGATTTATCCAAAACCTGGTTGGGTCGAGCATGATCCTTTGGTTATTTGGCAAACGGTTTTTGATACACTTGAGAAAATCATGCTTAATAATCATCTCGATGTCAAAGGCATCGGCATAACGAATCAGCGGGAAACAACGGTGCTTTGGTCAGCGAAAACAGGAAAGCCTCTCTATAATGCAATTGTTTGGCAATGTCGCCGTACGGAATCGATCTGCCAAAATTTTAAAGGACACGCGGCAATTTTTAAAGCAAAAACTGGACTGCCTCTCGATCCCTATTTTAGCGCAACAAAAATTCGTTGGATTCTTGACCAAATCCCCACGCATCCTATTGACGATATTCGATTTGGTACTATTGATAGCTGGGTAATTTGGAATCTGACTCAAGGGAAGCAACATGTAACCGATTTTACCAATGCATCACGAACCTTACTCTTTAATATTCATGAAAAAACGTGGGATAAACACTTATGTAATATTCTTGATATTCCAATATCTCTATTACCGGAAGTCGTGTCATCTCAGGGGATGATAGGTGAAGTGTGCGCTATCGATTCTCTTAAGAATGTTCCAATCGCTGGCATCGCTGGTGATCAACAAGCAGCACTTTTTGGACAGACTTGTTTTGCGCCAGGGAGTATCAAAAACACCTACGGTACGGGCTGTTTTGTCATGATGAATACAGGCGATAAAGCCATCAATTCAAAACATGGACTTTTAACAACGCTTGCCGTCAACGACAAAGGCGAAAGTTGCTATGCCCTCGAAGGCTCTGTTTTTATGGGCGGGGCAACGATTCAATGGCTTCGCGACGAGCTTAAGATCATTACAAATGCTGAAGAAACAGCGTCGATTGCTCAGAGTATTGACAATACGGATGGCGTTTATCTCGTTCCAGCATTTGTGGGTTTAGGCGCTCCCAATTGGGAACCCAATGCCCGGGCACTTTTAACGGGGATGACGCGAGGCACGAATTATAAGCATATTATCCGAGCCGCCTTAGAAGCAATGGCATATCAATCCATGGACGTTATAGAAATCATGGAAGACGAGTCCGGCATCTCCATAAAATCTTTGAATGTTGATGGCGGAGCAGCGAATAATAATTTTCTGATGCAATTTCAAGCGGACATACTATCGAAGGAAATTATTCGTCCTAAAAATATTGAAACAACAGGATTGGGCGCTGCATATCTTGCAGGACTCGCGGTCAATTTTTGGCAGAATAGTACTGATTTAAAAAAACATATTTCTGTGAAAGATACATTTAAACCTAGCATGAATTTCAAGCAGCGTAACGCTCTTCGAAAAGGTTGGGCTAAAGCCATCCAACAAACATTGGCAGGTCTTACGTAAGTGGGACTTTTTTTATTTAAAACCAATTTTAATAAAAATGACCTATTTAGGATTCTTTTCCCAAATAGGTCATTAGATTTAAAGACGACTCTGATTAATTAATCTGTGTATATGTTTTTGCTTTTACGCCACAGATTGGACATTTTTCTGGAGGTGTCCCTATTTCAATATGTCCACAAACGGGACAAAGGTAAATATTTGATTCAGAAATATCGATTCCTTTTTCAATGGCGTCTAAGGCTAGGCGATAAAGTTGTGCGTGTACCTGCTCCGATTGGACAGCATACGAGAAATATTTTTGTGCTCTGTGTCCTTCGGCTTCGGCTTGCTCCAACATGGGTGGATACATTTCTGTATATTCAAATACTTCGCCTCGGATGGCCGCTTCCAAATTTTCTTGTGTAGAGCCTATTCCATCCATCGACTTTAAATGCCCCACGGCATGAATCCGTTCGGCTTCTGCTGTCGTTTTAAAAAGTTGTGCAATATTAGGGAACCCTTCTTTCTCCGCTTTTATGGCAAACGCTCGATATTTTTGATTCGCTTGACTCTCGCCTGCAAACGCTTCTTTTAGATTATCTAATGTACTTGGCATTTTAGTCTCCTTTTTTGAGATAGTTTAAAAAATTCTATGTGTTTATTTTATAATAATCATTCGTTTTACGGATTGAAATTCGCCTGCAATCATTCGATAAAAATAGATTCCCCCTGGCACTGTTTGTCCATAATTATTCGTTGCATGCCATTGAACCTTATGATATCCCGCGTTCATATTGCCATCAACAAGTCGAATAACTTCTTCGCCTTTGATGTTATAAATAGCAAGACTTACATCACTATTTATGGGTAATTCAATTTGAATAGTCGTGACAGGATTAAACGGATTAGGATAGTTCTGAGCTAACGCAAATTCAGTGGGTTGCATCCCTTTATCAAGTACAATAAGCTGTCCGTTAGACGTTGCAACGTTAATTTCGATTAATTCAAAATCTGCACCCACATGTCCTAATAAAAAATCACCTATCAATGGATTATTCACACGTGTATATAAAAGCACATGATTTTCACCTGCCATTTCCGCTTGAGCTTTTTCAAATTGTGGAATATCCGTATTTAAAATGCCTTTATACTTGATGTCTATTGCGGCAATGGGGGCTGATGATTTCAGCCGTAATTCTTGATTCTTTAATATCAATGCAATATTAGAATTATCGGATTCTCGCGCCAAACTTCCGCCAAGAATCATATTGACAATACTCACCAAGTCACCGACATCGACCTGTCCACTGACATTAAAATCTGCGGCTAGTAATTCATTGGGAGTTGGTGAATTTCCAGTACCTAAAATAATGTTTACAAGGCGAACAACGTCTAAGATGTCAATATTCCCATCGTTATTGATATCCCCTAAAGTATAGCCGCCATTCGTTTGACCACCTGGAATCGTTATAAAATCGACCCAAGCACAATCCTCTCCATGTGTCACAGATCCGTCTTTTTCGTAAATCCAACTTAACTCATGAAACCCTGTTTCAAGAGGAAAACTTACTTGTGTCCAAGGGATTTCGCCTTGCCATTGATCCGCTAAATTTCCATCAATATAAAATTTTAAGCCATCATAAAATGGGGTACCACTTTCAGATGAAACTTTATAAAAAAATGAAAGATCGCCGGCGACATTGACATCAATAGCCAAAATCATTTCAGAGCTTTGATCATCGCTGATATTCCCCGATTGCGCCGCGAAAACGCCTTCATAGACATCTGCACTTTGCACATTCCAAATTTGAAACCCATCGTGTTGCCAATCAAATTGATTAAAATTGCCACTTTCAAAGTCCTCGACGATTAGTCCAACAATCATCAGGAATGAGCCTTCGATAAAGTACTCCATTGCGGCATCCATTATTTGCCAATCCAATATAACTTCCTGACCAACAGGCGTTTCCGAACTAATAGAAATATCGAATTCTGGATGAATCGTTTCACCAGCAAGAAATGGAGTTATTTCGATATCCGCAGAACTTAGCGTAATATATTGATTTTCTGTGGACATTGAAATCACCGGTAAAATAAGCAAGTCCGACGTTCCGTCATTCAGTATATTCAATTGAATCGAGGTTGATTCACCAATATCTAAGCGATGATTATTATTATCATTCACTAATGTGTTAAGCAGTATGGGGCTAGGCGCATGAAGAGGAATTTCGCATTCCATTTCCCAAGTATTGGGACCTGATGCGGATAGTATTTGTATTCCAGCAATGTGTCCATCAGGTGAATTTGTAGCGATATCGACATCCAAATACTCACTTATGTAAATTTCATTGGGTGCTATATCCACCCCACCTGCAATATTATTAACAATATTTAAATAGGGATTATTTGTACTAATAGCAAAACTCACATTGTATGCTGTATCAACACCAACATTTGTAAACTCAAGCGCTAGGTGAATTCTTTCCCCGAAATCAGCTTGGCCGTTTGCGTATTCATATTCATCATAAAGCGTGTAATTGTTAAAAACGATGTAGGGACCATCGGGTGCTAATATTTGAATTTGACCCATGTAAGGTTGTGTAAATTGGTTCGTCACAACGATATCCATTGAACCAGGCGCGAGTCCACTTGGGTCAAATGTTAATGTGGCCGTGCCGAAAGCATTTGCCTCAGCAACAGCCAGTAAAGCGCCATCATAACTCAACGCGATATAAGCGTAAGGTGTTGCAGAAATGGATATTTCGCTTTCACCAAGAATAAGGACATCAGGAGTCGAAACGTTGGATTCTGCAGGAACGCCCATGTATGTCATCAAAGATGGGTCGCCAAAAAGTTCGTAGATTTCCCAATAGTAATAATCGCGACTGGAGCCACTCTCCGTAACGGCCAAGTTACCTCTGTAAATCATTGCGGCATTAGAAACCGTCCATTCAGATTGCGGCTCGCCATGGTCGTGAAATATGCCATCATACATTCCCCACGAGGTTTGCTCGTAAGTAGCACCAGAGCCAATGACAGGACCAAAACCAACGCCCCAATAATAATCTTCATCCCAATATGTGCTATTGGTTCCGCCGATATAGCCGATGGCTCCTTTGTCTTCACCACGAATAAAGGCTTCACCGACGCAAATATTTTCATCAAATTTTGCTGTTAGACAGGCATTCGCTACGGCTGTAAAATACTTTTGCGAATTCTGTAAGCTGTTGACATTTGAAATTGAAAAATAGGGCTCAGACCAAGAGTCAGGACTTCCATGCGCAGTATAATTAATATATCCAACACCGTTGGATGCATTGCCCACAATGGCTGAAGAACTAGACCCGGAACCTGGATACAAATAGGTATGGGAAAGTATGTCATGCGCTGGATTAAAGTACTGTTGCGTTCCGTAATTGATCTGGCCGTTTCCGTGCGTTGGGCCAAATGTAGCATCAACGCCTGCAATCATCACGACTTCACCAAGGTAAGAAGGGTCGGCCATTTCATAGCGTTCATACATCATTGTTTTATCTAAAACATTTTGCAGCATCGTGGTTGTTGTGACAGGAATGCGTCCCTGATACATCTCGGGCAATTCATCGCCTGTCACATCTACATAAGGCAAATCGGTTTTGTGATTAGAGTCTGTCGTGCCTACAAAAGTTGGCATTTGTGCGATGTCACCAATGAGCAAAACGTAACTTGGAGAAGGATCATCCACCGTCCCGGCATTGTACAAATTATGTAAATATGTTTTGATGGCATTTGCCGTGGTTCCTAAGCCATCTTGACCCAAATAACCTTCGATAATTGTAAAGCCCTGAACGCGTTTCCACTCAATAAACGGTTGTAGCGTTGATTGAAACATGGTGTTTGCCACAATAAGCATTTTAATCGGTGCAACGACTAAATCTTCCAAGACATTTTCACACGAAGTATCTAAAATTTGATTCGATACGGCTGAAAATGCGGAGCTCCGGTTTTTTTGTTTCGTCATAAATGTCTCATTCCAATCGGCATTTTCGAGGTCGATACTAAATCGGATGGAATGATAAATTCGCACTTCATGGGTTACAGGATTGTATTGAATAGGACTGATTTTTAGCAATCCTAAATGGATGTCTCGCATCTGACCTTTGTCAATAAGCTCAATCATATCAATAGCATAAAATGCGTCGGTTTCGTAAAGCGTTAAGTCTTGTTCAAATGCTATATCTGATGGATTTTGACTTTTGGAAATCGAAGCTTGTGTCGGAACAATTGGAAATTCATACCCTTCGCGAAGCAGGTTAATCGTCTCATATTCTGATTCAATAATGTTCAAACTATAAGGCCCACCAATGGGTAAATCAAGTAATTGATTCATTGTAGGCAGTAAAGGTTGACCGATAACATGTGATTTATGAAAACCCGGGATCTCGATTGTTGTGAAAGAACCATTATTTGTTTTGATGGTTTCGAACGATATGTCTTTGACATGTGTATTAAAAACGAGTTCTTGAGATGTTCTAGATTCAAGCTCTATACTATTTTGAGTGGCATCAAACGAAATGATTTTCCCTTGAGCCGAACTGATTAAAATGAATGTGACCAACGTTAATTTTAAATAAAGCATCATAGCTTTTCCTTCTTTCTCTGAATCCAAATAAATTGCAAGTAACGCGCCATTTCAAAGAATATAACCTTACATTTCAACAAAGAAAACGAATCGGGTGTAAATTTGAAACACTCATTACCAAAAGAGGCTCCAACAGGAGCCTCTTTCGTTCATTTATGTGTAAATCTATTTCGATTTCAGGTATTTAAACAGTTCGGATTTTGGACTTAGAATGACTTTTGTTTTTCCATCAAAAATCGTTTCATAGGTTTCCATGGTCTTTACAAATTCATAGAATTCTGAATCTTTTGAAAACGCTTCGGCGTAAATACGAATCGCTTCAGCTTCGCCATCACCACGAATAAGCTGAGCTTCACGATAGGCCTTCGCCAAAATAATTTCTCTATCACGATCCGTTTTTGCCTTGATTTTTACATTCTCTTCGGCACCTTCGGAACGAAATTGCTTGGCCATACGATTACGTTCAGCACGCATTCTGTCAAATACGGCCATCTCATTTTCTTTGGGTAAATCGGCACGCTTAATACGGACATCAATGATTTGCACACCAAAATCGCGCGCTGAGATATCAGACGCAACCGTCACTTTTTGCATCAAAGAATCTCTTTTTAAATTGATGATTTCATGCATATCATGAGTACCTAATTCAATCCTTAAACTCGAATAAATAATATCATCCAAACGAGGTTGAGCTTGAGAAATCGTCCGCATGGATTGCAAGAATTTTAGTGGATCAATAATGCGCCATTGAGCATAATTATCAACAATAAGATTCTTTTTATCTTTTGTTAAAATCGTATTGGGTGCACTGTCGTACTCGAGTAAACGATTTTCAAAATACGTGGCGGATTGCAAAAATGGAATTTTAAAATGTAATCCCGGCTCACTAATATTGCGTACAGGTTTTCCTAATTGAATAATAACAACTTGCTCCGTTTCGTCAACAATCATCATACCGCTGCCAATAAATACAAGAACTGCTATGGCCAGAATTAATCCTGTTAATCCTTTCATTTTGCACCTCCTAAGACAGTCGGACTTCCGAGCATATTCAACACATTCCCCACATCATCACCGTCTATAATAATTTTTTCAACGCGTGGAAGAATGACACTCATCGTCTCTAAATAAAGTCGCGTCTTTGTAATGGATTTGGCCGATTGATACTGCACCAACATTTTCTCAAAATGCTGAGCATCCCCTTCGGCTTCGTTGATGCGTTTTTCTTTAAAACCTTCGGCTTCTTGTATCAATGTCGCCGCTTCACCCCGTGCTTGAGGGATAATTTCGTTTTGATACCCTAACGCTTCATTAATGACCTTTTCTTTGTCTTCTTTGGCTGATTGGACGTCTTTAAACGCTGCATCAACTTCTGTAGGCGGCGTGACGTCTTGCAACTTAACTTGCGTTATCATTACACCGGCTTTGTAACTACTCAAAATTGATTGCAATAAGTCACGGGTCTCAATTTCAATAGCGGCTTTGCCACTCGTCAATGTTTGGTCAATTGGGTTTTTGCCGACGATTTGACGAATCGCTGCTTCTGCAGCATGCTCAACGGATCGTTGAGGATTTTCGACTCGGAAAAGAAATTCGCCTGCATCCTGAATTTTATATTGAATAACGAGTTCAACACTTACAATATTTTCGTCGCCTGTCAACATCATCGCTTCATCTTCTACATTGATATAGCGTGCTGTATTTGTTGTGCTGCCTTTTTCAGCCGTACGAAATCCAATTTCTAAACGACGAACTTTTTCGACATTGACTAAATCAACGGTTTGAATCGGCCAGGGAAATTTGAATTGAAGTCCCGATTCCGTTAAATTCGTGTACGTACCAAACGTACGAACGACACCATTTTCTTCGGGACCCACGATATAAAATGGACCGGCGAAGACAATCCATAGAATCAGTAGTAGGAAAACAGGAATCAACATTGCCTTAAAATTCAGCTGAGGAATCTCGATTTCTTGGTTGTTAATATTTATTTTTTTAGCCATTGAATGACCCTCCTTTAAATGAGTGGAAAATATAACGTGGATGGCTGTGCATCATAGGTAATAATACTTTTAATTGATAATCTCATATATATGCGGATACGTTTCGTCAATAGCTTTATCCGTAAAATAGAAATAATCTTTGACTTTCTCATGCACTGCTTGAGCCAGTTTTTCGTCTTTGGCATAAATCGTCATCATGACGTCGCCTCTCGCTATTTTATCGCCTAGTTTCTTGTGAATAATAAATCCAGAAAGCGGATCAATTTCATCTGTCATGGTTTTGCGTCCTGCACCTAACTCGATAGCGGCGAATCCTAAATCCATGGTTCGTACACTTTCGAAATAACCATCTTGATTCGCGATAACATCCATTTTAGCGGGTGATTCACCTCGGGTTTTTGGATCTAAAAGGACACTAACATCGCCGCCTTGAATTTTCGTGATTTTCACGAATAAATCCATCGCGGTGCCAGATTCAAGAACGTCCATTTGCATTTTAATGGCGTCTTCCATCAATAATTTTGGATCGCGCATTTTCAAAATTTCTGCACCTAAAGCCAGCGTTACATCCATCAAATCTTCCGGGCCCTTGCCTTTCAAACATTCGATACATTCTTCAACTTCCAGCCAATTTCCAATCGCATTGCCAAGAGGCTGGTTCATGTCTGTTAGCAAAGCCACCGTTTTGATGCCATATTGTTTCCCAACACTCACGAGACTTTCGGCTAATTTCTGAGCGTCCTTATAAGCCGTCATAAACGCGCCATTACCCACTTTAACGTCTAAAACTAAGCCATTGATGCCTTCGGCGATTTTTTTACTCATAATACTGGCAGTAATTAGGGGAATCGAACGCACCGTCGCCGTTACGTCACGAAGGGCGTATAGTTTTTTATCGGCAGGACAAATATTCCCCGTTTGCCCAATTAGTGAAACGAAGTCGTTTTCTACCATGGACTTAAATTGTTCGTTGCTAAGATTTACGTTGAAGCCGGGAATCGACTCGAGCTTGTCTAATGTGCCGCCAGTGTGTCCCAATCCCCGACCCGAAATCATAGGAATATGGACGCCTAATGCGCCAAGAATCGGTGCTAAAATGAGTGAAACTTTGTCTCCAACACCACCTGTCGAATGTTTGTCCGCGACAAAACCGTCGAGATGCGAAAAGTCCATTCGCTCGCCTGATTCCAACATCGTTTTGGTTAATGCGAGGGTTTCTTCCGTCGTCATTCCTTTAATAAACATCGCCATGAGCAACGCTGACATTTGGTAGTCCGGAATACTGCCATTTGTAAAACAGTCAATGAAAAAGATAATCTCTTCGTTTGAGAGCTCTTTTCCCTTTGATTTTTTTTCAATGATTTGATACGGTAACATAATTTCTTTCTATTTATGGGTCATTTTTTTTACGATTGAATGCTAATCACATCTTCTGCATGTGCAAAAATATTTTCGACTCGTTTCTGCCAAAGTTTGCCAAATGTGGTTTCTTCTTCTGATGTTGCACTACCCGAAATACATTTTTTCATAAGCATTGTTTGCATCGGGTCAACAGGAATCATTGATGGGTCATATCGAACGTAAACAGATTTTTGCGTGTCGAGTCGTTGAAACATAATAGTCGAAGGAATATCATTATTAAAACTCATGAGTCCGTTGCGTGCGAATTTTCCTGCGATACCTTTGAAACCCATTGTTTCTGTAGCGCCTGTTATGTGTGTGATGACCATTGAAATGACGCCGACGACGCCGTCTTTCGAATCATCTTTAAACGAAACTTCAATTTCGCCACGTTGGGGCATTTCCTCCCCGTATAAAGCTTTCAATCCTTTAAGGGTCGTCAAGTAAGCTCCGGCGACAGTTGGGCAACTATGTCCAGCAGATTTTACACTGTCAAAATATGAAAACTCGACGATTCCATCTTCTGTCGCGCCGAGGAATTTAGACAATTTGTCGTGAAGCTTTATCGTTTCAATGCTGTCAAAATATTTCGGATAATTCATTTTATAAACTCCTTCTGGGTGTATCAAAATAATTCATTTGTCTCAAAGATACATCCCTTCGATTGTAATACACGTTTGGCTTTGAATAGAATCCATTGCCTGTCAAACCACCCCATCCCGATCCATAGCGTCGGGACACGCATCTTTAAAAAAGGAGGGGAATTTGATATATAATTTTTTGTTAATTTTGCACATATTATTTCAATTCTTCTTTTTTATAGGAAGCGGCTAAATCTAGATAATGATCGACGCCGTCTTTCATCCGTTCTATCATGTCGTCAGAGACATCAGCGCGAACTTTTGCAGGGACGCCAACGGCCATTTTTCGGTCTCCAATGATATCATGTTCTTTCACTAATGCTCCGGCTCCAACAATCGAATCGTCGCCAATATTGGCCCAACTTAGCACCGTTGCTCCCATTCCGATTAAGGATCGATTTCCCACGACACAGCCATGCACAATTGCATTGTGTCCAACGGTGACATTATCGCCGATTATACAGGGACCGTCGTCTGATTCTACATGAATAATGGATCCGTCTTGAATATTCGTATTCTCGCCAATCACGATTGAATTTAAATCGCCGCGAATCACCACATTATACCAAATATTGGCAAATGCTTTGATTTCCACATCACCAATAAGTACCGCATTTTCTGCAATCCAGGCATCGGGATGAATTTGGGGCGTTTTGCCGTTAAACGAACGTAAAATCATGTTACGATATTTCCTTTAAATTGTCCTTTTGAATAGCTCGTTAATTTGACGTTTTCAATGGTGTTAAGTTGATTTTGATGGCCTTGGACATCGACGCGGATATAGTGATTCGTATAGCCCGACAAAACATTATCTTTCCATTGGTCAAACAGCACAGGCTCGCGGGTGCCAATAAATTTTTCAGCGAATTCATGTTTCTTTTTTTTCGCTAATTCATGCAAAATCGACGAGCGTTTCTTAGCAATATGGAAATCAACGGGATTGACCAATTTCGACGCAACGGTTCCAGTCCGAGCGCTGTATCTAAAAATATGTAGATAGCTAAATGGATTATTTTCAACAAAATTGAGGGTCGATTGAAAATGTTCATCGGTCTCACCGGGGAACCCAACAATGATATCTGTCCCCAGTGCGGCATGAGGTAAAATTCGCTTGAAACGAGCCATCAATTGAGAATAGTCATCTAAAATGTATTTACGATTCATGGCTTTTAGAATGTCATTATGACCCGCTTGAAGCGGAATGTGGAAATGCGGACAAAGAACATCCGAATCGGCGACGAGTTGCATCAATTCATCACTCACCGTATTCGGCTCAATCGAACTAATGCGGATACGTTTGAGGCCATCAATCTTCTCCATGGATTGGAGCAATTCCACAAAGGAATGCTCCTCGTCTTCATAGGTTCCAATATTGATTCCTGTTAAAACCAATTCATGATAACCTTGGGACGCGAGCTTTTTGCATTCGTCAAGGGTTTCGTTAAAATTGCGACTTCGCGCTTTACCGCGAGCAAAGGGAATAATACAATAACTGCAATAATAGTCACATCCCTCTTGAATTTTTAAAAATGCGCGCGTTCGAGATGTTGCGGAGACAAAACCATCTGCTGACACCGAATCAAAGTCGCCTTGCTCATTTACAAAGGTCAGGGGTTCTTCATTTTTGCCTTGATTCAATCGGTCTAAATAATCAAAAATATGATACTTTTCATCGCTGCCTAAAATGAGGTCCACGCCACTAATTTTTTCGATTTCTTCGGGATTAACCTGAGCATAGCATCCTGTCACAACAATCCTGCCCTTTGGGGATGTCTTGATGGCTTTGCGAATGGTGGATCGGCTCTTGCTGTCGGCATCATTCGTTACGGTACAGGTATTAAGAATCGTCAGGTCTGATTCTTCACCAAATGGACGAATTTCGAAACCTTTTTCTTTAAATTTTGCAGAGATGGCATCCGTTTCGGATTGATTGAGTTTGCAGCCAAGTGTTTTGAAACTTACGGAGTTAATATTGCGCTGAATCATCGGGTCATAATAGACAAAGCGATAGGAAAATCAACGGAAATGACAAAGAATTGAGGGGTGGAAAGAGGGAGGTTTTTTATGTGGTGGTTTTCATCTCGATACATCCCGACACTCTGTGTTTCCCTGCGGCGGGACACTCGATGGCCGCATAAAGGTTGCCGAGTATCCCGCCGGGACGTATCGAGGCACAAAAATACTCGATGACATAGTGTTGAGGGAATTCAGAGTAGCGTAAGCATCCTGTTTACGGTTTTTTAAGTTTTGCCACAGAGGGAGCAGAGGATGACGCAGAGGGCACGGAGAAGATTAAAATGGATTTAAGAATATACATAATAGAGTGTGGATTTCAGAAAAATACGCCTGTTGAAATCATTTTTAATTAATAATTTGTAATTCTAAGCCAAACCTACCCCTAGCCCCTTCCGAAAGGGGAATTGGATACGCGGTTTTCAACAGGAGGGGAATTGCAGCATCTTTTCTTTGTGGCTTTGCGGCTTTGTGTGAGGTTCTGTTTTTCGACGAAATAGACTCTTTACTGCCGTTTCCCGACACCTTGGTCGGGATTTGCAACAGGATGGGAATTCGTTTCGTCGTGCGCCATTATTACAAAGATAACAACGTCTACGACGTTTTCTTTTGTTTTTCTTCGTGATACTTGGTGCCCTTGGTGGTTATTTTTTATTTACGTTTTAGGATTAGAAGAAACCCACCCCTTGCCCCTCCCTAGAGGGGAATTGCAGCATCTTTTCTTTGTGGCTTTGCGGCTCCGTGTGAGATTATTTTTCGCAAGAAAAAAAAAGAGCCTCAAACGATGAAGCTCTTTCCATATTTAATTCGTATTAAAAACTATTTTGCTTGTGCATCCACTACAGCTATCGCTGTCATGTTGGCAACATCTTTTACCTCTGATGAACCAATTTGTAAACTATGAATCGGTTTATTCATACCCACAAGGATGGGACCTATAGCTTCAGCACCACCCAGTCTTTCAACAAGTTTGTACGCAATATTGCCTGATTGCAAATCTGGGAATATTAACACATTGGCCGCTTCTTTAAGCGTGCTAAAAGGATAATGCTCATTCAGCAATTCAGGACTAACTGCAACATCCGCATTCATCTCGCCATCAACAATCATATCTGGCACTTTTTGATGCAATATCTTTACTGCATCACTAATTTTCTTTGTTTGATCATTTTTAACTGAACCAAAGTTAGAGTAAGATAACATGGCCACTCTAGGTTTAATTTTAAACCGTTTGGCCTCCTCAGAAACCATGATGGCAATTTCCGCCAGCATTTCTGCTGTTGTTTCAATATTGACTGTTACATCGGCAAAGATTTTGACATCATTCTTAAATATAAGTAAAAACATACCCGCCACGTGTTTTACGCCAGGCTTTGTTCCAATTACTTCCAAGGCAGGTCGTAAGGTATCAGCATATTGTGTTGAGATTCCAGATACCATTGCATCAGCATCTCCCATTTCCACCATCATAGCGCCAAAATAATTCGCACGACGCATCAAGCGTCTGGCGCGATCAATGGTGACACCTTTACGTTGCCGTTTTTCATAGAGTTGCTTCGAATATTTTTTAATGGCTAATCCATCGAGAGGATTGACAATTTCGACGCCTTCTAAATCAACACCCAGTTCATCAGCATGACGTCGGATACGGGTTTCATCACCCAATAAAATTGGCTTTGCAATACCTTCCATTACGATTTGATGGCTTGCGCGAATGATGCGTGGATTATCGCCTTCGGGATAAACAACGCGTTTTGGATTCGCTTTCGCTCTGTTGAATAAAAGTCGCATAAATTCACGACTTGGACTTAAACGTGCTTCGAGTTCTTCACGATATTTTTCTAAGTCGATATGTTTCCGAGCGACGCCTGTTTTCATGGCTGACTCCGCAACAGCGATTGATTCCCATAATAAAACACGTGGGTCAAATGGCTTAGGAATCAAATATTCGCGGCCATATTCTAAGGAATCAACGCCATAAGCTTTTGCAACTTCGTCTGGCACATCTTCTTTGGCTAATTGTGATAATGCCATGGAAGCGGCGACTTTCATGTCGTCATTTATTTCAGAAGCCATCACATCTAAAGCGCCTCTAAAAATAAAAGGGAAACCCAATACATTATTAACTTGATTCGGGTAATCACTTCGTCCCGTACCCATAATAACATCATCACGTGCCGCTTTTGCTTCGGGATACGTTATCTCTGGATCCGGATTTGCCATGGCAAAAACGATTGGATCTTTGGCCATATTTTTTACGTCTTCACCACTGATGACGCCTTTTTTCGACAGCCCAAGAAAAGCGTCGGCTCCAACCATTGCATCATGCACAGTACGGGCATCGGTTTCTTTTGCGAAACGTTTTTTATATTCATTTAAATCCGTACGGCCATTATGAATAACACCCGTCGAGTCGCACATTGTGATATTTTCGCGTTTCGCACCAAGATTAATGTAGTGCTCCGAACATGCAATAGCAGACGCTCCAGCTCCTGAAACAACAATTTTAATGTCCGATAAATTTTTGCCAACGAGTTCGCATGCATTTAGCAACGCTGCGCCAGAAATAATAGCCGTTCCGTGTTGATCATCATGAAAAACAGGAATATTCATTTCTTCCTTGAGACGTTTCTCAATATAGAAACATTCAGGGGCTTTTATATCTTCTAGGTTGATGCCTCCAAACGTTGGTTCCATCAACTTCACGGCCTCACAAAATTTGTCAGGATCTTCTGTTGCCAGTTCGATATCAAAAACATCAATATCGGCGAATCTTTTAAATAAAACGCCTTTCCCTTCCATAACGGGTTTCCCAGCGAGGGCACCGATGTTTCCCAAGCCTAAAACGGCGGTTCCATTAGAAATAACAGCCACTAAGTTTCCGCGACTCGTGTATTCATTCGCCAGCTCTGGATTTTTCTCAATCTCAAGGCATGGATACGCAACACCGGGCGAATAAGCCAACCCTAAATCGCGTTGCGTGTTACAAGGTTTTGAGGCAATTACCTCAATTTTTCCTTTTCTAGGCCCATTACTATGATAGTCTAGGGCATCTTGTTTTGTAATCATTACATACTCCTCGGGACTTTACTCCCAAAAGTGTTTGAGTCTTTCAAGACCTTCTTGTATGAGGTCAATATTTATACCTGAATAGGCAAATCTAATAAATACATCTTTTTCATGGGACAAACGACGTCCAAAATGCTCACGGCTACAAAATGAAACACCTGTTTCGTGCAATGCATCCAACCGGAAATCAGCCGAACTTTTATAGTCTTTACGATTGTAAATTTCTGTAACATCAGGGAATAGATAGAAGGTGGTTTCGGGCTTACTGACTTTTACGCCATCAATCGCAAGAAGTGATGTCATAAGGGCATCGCGTCTTTCTTTTAATTGATTGAGGATGACTTTTTGCTGTTCTTGAGGTCCTGATACAGCCGCTACACCAGCGTATTGAACAAAATGGTTCGAACACGATTCATGATTCGTATTAAATTTTGAAATGGATGAAATGACGTTTTCCGGACCGATGGCAGCACCTAAACGCCAACCTGTCATCGCAAATTTTTTGGAAAATGTATATAAAATGACGGTTCGCTCTTTCATGCCTGGCAAAGAGGCAATACTCGTACTTTTACCTGCATAGCGAATTTCGAAATAGGCTTCATCGGACAAAACCCATAAATCATGCTTTAATGCCAAATCCGCCAGCCATTGCATTTCTTCAGTCGACGACTCTGCGCCAATAGGGTTTTGAAAATTATTATAAATCAGAATGGATGTCTTTGGCGTTATTTGGCTTTCTATCTCGTCGCGATTAATTTCAAAACCTGAATCTGTCGCAATATACCCATACGGTAGCGCTTTACCGCCTTGATACTCAATCTGAGATTCGTAAATCGGATAACCAGGATTCGGATAAAGAACTTCGTCGCCTTCGTTCATAACCGTGCTTAAAAACTTACCAATGACAGGTTTTCCGCCTGGTTGAATCGACACATTTTCAGGTCCGTATTCCAATCCTCTATCCTTGCCAACATTTTCGGCCATCGCTTCACGTAGAGGTGAAATACCTGCTCCAGGAGCGTAGCCCGTATAGCCATCACGAATGGCTTTATTCATGGCTTCAACGATATGACCCGGAGATGGAATATTCATGTCCCCTAGATGAAAAGGATAAACTTTATGTCCTTTGTTTTGCCATGCGGCTGCATCAGCACCAACTTGAAAAGCGGTTTCCGTGCCGAGTCGCGTCAATTTCTTCGAGAGAGGGCGCATTTTTGAATTCCTTATTTGCCGTATTCAGTGAAAATAATATTCATAGGATATGTATAATGGTCTAATCCTATGTTCAACAATACGGTATAATATTGAGAATCCTCAAAATAAAATTTGTGAGAATTTCTGTACATTAATCTTCTAGTGACGTTCTTAATCGGCTTAATCGCAATTCGCGATCATTTACAAATTTCGTGACGCCTTTCAGCAACCACCCCGACGAAATATGCGCATCTTCGCAAACTTCTTCAAGAGATCCGCCACCGCGCCAGTTATTATCAAAATCAGCTGATATGGCATATTCACTTGAGATATGGTTTGCTGTCCAATGTGCCATACTTGTTTTCGCTGCGTTTGTAATAAATGTTGAATCCATCCATTCTTTTTCAGAATAGAGGCTCGATTTATAGGCATCCGATTGCAATGCAAAAAGTTGCGGACTAACCGCAGCGATGACTTTAATATTCAGCTCAAGCGCATCGAGTTTCGGTAGTATTTCTACAAAATTAGCCGTCGTGCTGGTGCCTTGAATAAATACAAGTCCCATTTTTTTCTGCCTTGGATTGTAATCACGTAAAATGTAAGCACCTTTTGCCGCATCAAGATGAGATGCCATTCCTAAAGCTTTACGATCGGGTACTGTAATGCCAGGACGCGTGAGATGAAGCGCGATGATGTGTTTGCCTGTTTTCATTGCTGCCGCAATCATTGGGGCGACTTCATTATGTTCCCATGGGTATAAATTTATAACATGACCCTCTGGAAAAAGTTGCGTGACCGAAGGCGAATAAATGCCGAAATGTGTTCGCGAATCTTCGGCCGTTTCAGGACCCGAATGACCAACGACCCAGATGACTTTCCCCACCTGAATATCCGTATCTTGGCACAATTGTGAAAATAAGCGCATGGCTCCGTATTTAAGATAGGAGAATGATCCATAAGTGGAACTTGCAGCATAAAAGCCATTAAATTCGTCAAATGGTTTATCAGAGAAATTGACACCTGCAATACCTGTCGTAATAGATGCATTCGCAAATTCTGTGATGCCTTGTGGCAACATACAGCCGGAGGGATTCGTGTCTCTATTGTAGAAACCGAGTCCTGCAAAGCCATCCCAAGATTTTCCAAAACCCGAAATATTGGTGGAATCAGCTAAGTCCGCTGACGTTGCTAAAAAGAGTGGGCGTCCATAATTTTTGACGCAATAGGCATTGACCCATGCGCCCCATTTTGAAAGTGCACCACGGTTGGGTTGGGTTGAGCCAGGTTCTGCAAATAATTCTTTAGGATAATTTTCGTAATCCGTGAGCACTGGATCCAGCGTTGGATTTTTCGACAAATCGAATGAAACGGACTGAATCTCGTCCGGGACTCTCTTTGCCAGTTCAATGAGTCGATCGGCGACATAGTCAACGAGTTCAGGATGTTGGTCATAGATGGTAAATACTTTTTCCATATTAACCGTCGCTTGAGCTAATTTCGCATCGGTTGTAACAGGACCTTGCTGACCAAAGCCATCAAATTCAATTCCATAAGTCTCGCTAAAATATTTTTTGGTTTCCCAAAAAATTGGGCTGTTAAATTTATGGGCTGCACCATGAGATTTATTATCGAAAACGCCATAACCACGACCTTTGCTGGTTTTGAACCACCCCATAACCGGACGCTGTGAGTCATCTTGCCCATTTCCCATATTCAACAATGTTTCCGTGACGGTTTGCCATTCCATACCTTTTTCCGTACCGTAAACACGCCATCCGTGAGACCCGAACCAATCCTGCGGTGTCCCATAAATAACTGATGAGAAAGGTCTATCGTCGATGCCATAATCATTCCAATCAACGAGATAGTAAAGATTATCTAGACCGAGTCCATAAGCGCTGTTCAAAGTTTCATGCGTTACACCTGCCGTTAAACCACCTTCACCTTCGATGGCAAAGACACGGACATTTTTGGCGTCAGCATATTTCAATGCCATTGCTTCACCAGCTGCGACTGGCGTTCCATGACCTGAAGGTCCTGTATTCGCTTTGAAGAAGTTGGTTTTTCCTGTCATTTCAGCGTGCCCAGGCAATCCATCATTATGACGCAATGTCAATAAATCTTGCCAATAAACGGTTTTTTCATCGCCACCTGAAATGAGATATTTTTTATCGCCAGTCTTTTGGTATTTACGACGCATCGCCTCATTAAGTGTCGCTAAAAGCGAATACACAACGGGGACCGTATGTCCCGCAACGAGAATAAATTTATCGGCAAATCGTCGCTCGGGATTACGTATGTCCCAACGCATCACACCGGAGAGCATCATCGCTAATAATGCATGAACTTTAGATCGCGAGCCACCTGGATGTCCACTTTGGCGCAGATTAAGCATAATATCAATGCCTTGATCTGTCATATCTTTTAGCATTTCCCACTTATCAAAATGCTGTTCTAGTTCGGCATAATTATCTTCATTTCGTTTACTCATATTCATTCAAATATTCACTTTCTTTAATGGGATTTTAACAGATGCGTGATGTCATGTTGTGTTAAAACTTGATCGATAGCATCTTGCGCTAGTCTCCAAACATCATGCATTCCACAATCTAATTTATAGGCACAAGAACCCGAGTTTATAAGGCATTCATTTAACGAAATGGGGCCTTCAAGGGCTTCAACAACTTCAAGGATTGTAATCTCGCTTGGTTCCCGTTTTAGACGAACACCACCTGCTACACCGCGAGTCGTTTCTATAATATTAGCAGCGACTAATGGTTTGAAAAGTTTTCTTAAAAATGGCTCTGGTATTCCTTTAGCTTTCGATATTTGGCCTATTCTAGCCATATTACCGTAGCCATGAGCCACTAAAAATGAAATAGCTCTCATCCCATATTCGCCTGATTTTGTAAGTTGTATCATTGGTGGCCTCCCCTTAGTTTTTCCAATCCCTCAACGGTTGATTTGGGACAATTATTAACGATAAACATAGGTGAGCAAACTAGTCCTATAATAGTTTTCGGCAATTCATTTTCTATTTATTTCATTAACTGTTTTTATGCTTTTGATTTTTTAAAATAATGCCAATCCCCCATAAATTTAACAATAAACCTAAAGCGAGATAGATGATCTCTTTAATACCTGCTGTACCCACAACAATGTTCATCCATGAGTGGGAAAGCGAAACGATACCAATAATAACGAATAAGTAGCCCAGCATTTTCATTTCAAAATTTGCTGGTTTTCGTTTATCTAAATCGTGTATTATCATAATCGTAAAAGCTAAAAGGCAAATATGTTGCCAAACAAAAGAAATAGCTTGAAATAAGATAGACGTGAATTGAAAACCTTTTGTCTCATGTCCCCAAAAAGCTCCTGAAGTACAAAGTAAGGTAAGCATCCTACTGACGTTTTTTTTTGCCACAAACTTGGATATAAAATTGGATACGGGATATGCATCAGGATCTGCCCAATCTGCGGGAAAGATTATTTTTCGTGGTTTTTGTGTTGTTCTTTACTTTTATTAAATTCTTTTTCTTCGTGAAACTTAGTGCTTCTTTGTGGAGCTTGGTGTTAGATTTTTTCCGCAAGCAAGATGCTTACGCTACTCTATTTTTCGAAGTTATGAATTTTAAATGAAGATAGTTGATAATTGGTTTTTCAATATGTCGGTGAAAAAGTACAGAGCATGTTAAACACAAAAATAGAATGATAAAATAAGTCGTCAATGCTCCTATAATGCCGAATTGGTTTAGATGTATTTTGATAGCAACTTTCGCTAAAACACTGATAAGTGGTACATGAATAAGATAAAGAGCGTATGAGGCATTACCAACTTGCTGCAACAAATTGGAACCACCAAATATTCTTCCGTTTTCTTCTAATTTAACAAGCCCAAAAATGATTAAAGCACTGGCAATTCCGTAGAGGATAATTTCAATATTTTTAAGGGATTCATGATTAAATAAGGTATCAATGGCTACAAGTGCGAACAACATGAGTCCAATAATGAGAGGTAATTGTGGGCGTATCATCTTTTGTTTCATTGAAAATGCAACTCTAGATACGGCCATTCCCACGATAAAAAGGAGTATATATTGCTGATATAAAAAGGGAACGGACGTCGTTAAATTAAGATCATAGGAAAAGAAGCCTACACCGACGAAAAGAGCCATCCCAACAAGAATGGATAGCTTTTTGTGGATGATTAAGAATGAAAAATAGGCATAAAATAACACCTCATATTGAAGCGTCCACGCCACAATAAGTATAGGAGCGCCGAGGCCGCTAACGAGGCTTTCTAGCTGCGGGAATAGCAATAGAGACTTCAAAAACAATATTCCGTCGATATGAAGGATGTGTTGTAAACTCGGTGTCAATTGAGTTAGTAAATAGACACCAAGAAAAATAATGATATAGGTCGGATAAATACGAATCAATCGCTTAAGAAGATATTTTTTTAGGTGCAACGGTTTTGAAATATCTTTGCGATGCGCCGTCAGAATAATAAATCCACTCAAAACGAAAAAGAATTCGACTCCAGACGTTCCAAACGAAAATGGAAATGCTAATGAAGGGATTCCAAAATATTTCTCCGCGGCAATGACGCGTCCCAAATGATAGAGCACAACCAATATGGCCGCAATTGCCCGACCTGCTTGTAATGATTTATACAAGGATGCTACTTAATCTGACTATTTATTTTCAATTTGCTAAAAACCTGTCTCTCTTCTTTTGCGACAACATCGTTGAACTCATATCTAAAACAAGATTATTTTTTGATTCTTATAAATATGTTTTGTAACGCTTTGGTATTCTCCGCTTCTAAAACCACCTATGGAGGAAAACATGAAACGTAATAAAACAGTTTATATAGCCGTTATTGGTCTATTAGTCACATTTGGAGCTTATCTTTTTGGTACAAGCAGCAAAGATTCAAGTTCAAATATAGCACCCGATTTTTCATTGCAAGATATCAATGGGAAAACACTCACGCTTTCTGATTATAAAGGGAAGGTTATTATTTTGGATTTTTGGGCTACTTGGTGTCCACCTTGTCGTCAAGAGATTCCTGAGTTTATAGAACTGCAAGAAAGATATAAAGATGACCTAATTGTCATCGGTGTTTCTTTAGACCGTGACGGTCCCAAAGCCGTCGTACCCTTTTACAAAGAGAACGGTCTCAATTATTCTGTTGTCTATGCTGACGGAGCCGTTGTAAAAGCCTACGGTGGCGTTCAAAGCATCCCTACAACATTTGTAATTGATAAAGATTTTCATATTCAACGCAAATATGTCGGGTACACACAGCAGTCAAAATTTATCGCGGACATCAAAGCATTAAAGTAAAAAGCAAGAAAGGTTCAATTTAGAACTTTATTTCTTGTTGATTTTTTATTTGCATCAATAGCACTTTCTGCTATTATAGCCGTCGCAAAAGCACTGGAAGGAAAAGAACATGGCAAAAGCACAAGCATTCGGGGACAAAGTACACGGTAAGATTCGAACCAATAAAAGAATGGTTAAATATATTCTACCTGCAAAAGGTGAAGGTAGATCAAAAGTTCGCTTTAAAGAAGGTATGATAATCGTACCAGATGATCAAGAGCATGGCGCATTTATGAATACACAAATGGCAGAACTCTTAAAATAATCGCGTACACCCTCAACGAATTTTAAAAAACGCTCCCAAAGAGGAGCGTTTTTTTTTATCAATTTTTCATTAAGTTCGTCGCTCATGGAATCCTCTATTTTGAACCGAATTACACACCTCATTCAAGAAATAAATGAGCACAACCATCGTTATTACATTTTAGATAATCCAGTGATGTCTGATGGAAAATATGACGAACTTTTACGAGAATTACAGCAATTAGAAACAGAGAATCCGCATCTCAAACAGTCTGATTCCCCTACACAACGCGTTGGTTCTCGACCCTTGTCCGAGTTTGAATCCATTACACATTCGACACCCATGTTGTCACTCGCTAACGCCATGAATACCCAAGAATTACGCGATTTTGACAAGCGAATTCGCAAAGATATTCCTGATGAAAATTTCAACTATGTTATTGAGCCCAAGTTAGATGGCTTAGGCGTAGAGCTTGTTTATGAAGACGGCTATTTCGTTTCAGGTTCGACACGCGGTGATGGCATCACAGGTGAGAATATTACCGAAAATCTGAAAACGCTTCCAAGTATCCCGTTGAGATTAAGAGGTGACGACATCGCAATTCCAAAATTATTGGAAGTACGCGGCGAAGTTTTTATGAAGCATCGAGACTTTGAGCAATTGAACGAAAATCGTCTTAAAAATAATGAAGCACTTTTTGCAAATCCACGAAATGCTTCCGCAGGGAGTTTGCGGCAATTAGACTCTCGCATCACGGCAAAACGTCCCTTAATTATGCATATTTACGCACCCGGTAAAATCGACGGAATTCAATTTAAAACCCATTGGGATTTTCTTGATGCCTTACGGAAATGGGGCTTCATCGTCAATGAGCACGTAAAGCGCATCGCCGACATCCATGAAGCAATTCTCTATTACGAAAAATTCGAAATCGCGCGGGAAGATTTAGCCTACGATATTGATGGCATCGTTTTAAAAATTAATGATTTGGCATTGCAAGATGCCTTAGGCTATCGAAGTCGTTCGCCGCGATGGGCGATTGCTGGGAAATTCAAGGCGCGGCAAGAGACGACGACAATTGAGTCTATCGAAGCGAGCATTGGACGGACCGGCGCTATTACACCCGTCGCCAATTTAACACCAGTTGCCTTAGGAGGCGTCATGGTAGCGCGCGCGACCCTACATAATCAAGATGAGATTGACCGGAAAGATATTCGCGTTGGCGATGTCGTCCTTGTCCAGCGAGCTGGCGATGTTATTCCTGAAGTTGTAAAAGTTATTCCAGAGCGCCGTCTTCCTAACACGATTCCTTATCAAATTCCGACAATTTGTCCCAGCTGCGCAGGTCCCATTAATCGCAGCGATGACGAGGCGAAGCATTATTGTCGAAACATCTCCTGCCCAGCGCAAATAGCCGGACGCATTGAACACTTTGTCTCTAAACGCGCCATGGATATTGACGGCTTAGGGCCACGAAGTATTCAATCTTTCCTCTACAAACAATTAATTCATACAATTGCCGACCTTTACACCATAAATTTTGACGCCATTCCAGACATTGAAGGCATGGGTGAAAAATCCGCCCAAAAACTAAAAGCGAGTCTTGAGGCATCCAAACAACAAGAGCCGTGGCGCTTGCTTCACGGCCTTGGGATTTCCAATGTCGGCGAGCATCTGTCAAAACTACTTATGAAGGAATATGGCTCATTTTCAAAGCTGATTCTCGCATCGGAAGAAGAACTTATCGAGCTCAATGAAATTGGCCCTATCGTCGCGTCAGATCTTAAAACTTTTTTCGCCAATCCGCAAAATATAGAGCTTATAAAAACGTTTGATTCCTTAGGTTTAACAATGGCGAGTCAAATCGGCGAAGCGACGGAAGATTTGATTTTTCATGGCAAAACATTTGTTTTTACAGGGAAACTAGAGTCGTTTAATCGTGATGAGGCTAAGGAAATGGTCGAAAAGTTAGGCGGAAAAGCCGCAGGAAGTGTAAGTAAAAATACGACTTATTTAGTGGCGGGACCTGGTGCAGGAAGTAAAGCAGAGAAGGCAATAAAACTTGGTGTCAATGTCCTTACTGAAGAAGAATTTATTAAAATGATGAAGTCCATTAATGAATAGGAAAACGAAATGACGAAACGATTTACAAAAATTCTAATCGCTAATCGGGGTGAAATTGCGCTCCGTGTTATGCGAACATGCCGCGAAATGGGTATTAAAACAGTCGCAGTATTTTCAGAAGCGGATCGAAGGGCTGGCCATGTTCTTTTTGCTGACGAAGCCTATTATATTGGACCTTCTCCCTCCAACGAAAGCTATTTAAAATATGAAACGATTCTCGAGGTCGCCTTAAAAGCAAGCGTTTCAGCGATACATCCTGGATATGGATTTTTGTCGGAGAATACTGATTTTGCGGCAAAAGTGACGGCATCTGGCATCACATTCATTGGGCCTCCTTCTGAAGCGATACGATTGATGGGGGATAAAACGATGGCGCGCCAAGCCATGATTAAGGCCAATATTCCCGTCGTACCTGGCACCGAAAAACCGATCGACAATACGGGTGATGCGTTACGCGTTGCGGAAAATATCGGATTTCCTGTTCTGATCAAAGCAGCTGGTGGCGGTGGCGGGAAAGGCATGCGAATCGTCGAGAAAAAAGAAGAATTTATGGAAGCCGTAAGCCGCGCTCAAGGCGAAGCAAAAAGCGCTTTTAGCGATTCACGTGTTTATATCGAAAAATATCTCGAAGAACCGCATCATATCGAATTTCAAATTTTGGCCGACGCTCATGGCAATATTGTGCATTTAGGTGAGCGCGAATGTTCCATTCAACGACGCTACCAAAAAGTTGTTGAAGAATCCCCTTCTGTATTTATTGATGATAAAATCCGCGAGGCAATGGGGAAAGTCGCTATTAGCGTGGCAAAATCGTGTCAATATCTCGGGGCTGGGACTGTAGAATTCCTCGTTGATAAACATCGGCAATTTTATTTTTTAGAGATGAATACGCGGCTACAAGTGGAGCATCCTGTCACAGAGATGGTAACGGGCATCGATCTCGTGGCGGAGCAAATCCGCATCGCCGAAGGTCACCCAATTTCATTTAAGCAGGAAGATATTCGACACAACGGACACGCAATCGAATGTCGCATCTATGCGGAAGATGCGAAAAATAATTTCGCACCTTCCATTGGTACGATTCATCACCTCTTTACGCCTGACGGCCCTGGGACACGTCTTGATAGCGCTCTTTACGCAGGCCAACAGGTGACGCCATACTATGATCCGATGTTGGGAAAACTCATTACGTGGGGGAGAAATCGCGAAGACGCATTGCGTCGCATGGATAGAGCATTGTCCGAATTTTTCATTTCAGGCATTGAGACCAGCATTTCTTTTTGCCGAGCTGTCATCAATCATCCGCGCTTTCAATCAGGGACATACGACACTCATTTTTATAAACATTTTTGTGATGACTTAGTCGAAAGTATGATGGCTCATGACGAAGAGACATTCATCGCAGCAGCGGGAACGCACATATTTTCCGAGACGAAGATACATAGTTCGGAGCAATCAGCTTATTCTACAGCCTCTGAACGTCCCTCAAATTGGGTGATGGCAAATCGGAAAGGACTCGACAGATGAGATACATAATTCAATCAAACGATATGAAGGCGGATTTACAGAGCCATTCCCAAAATGGTGACTTTTCGATTTCGATGAAGGACCATGATATCCCGTTTGACATTTCGCTGATTCAACCCAATCTATATAGCGTCATTGTTGAGGGTCGTTCTTTCGTAATCGCCATCCCAAAATTGGCGGGAGAAGAAATCCATATAAATGGGAAAAATATTTTATTGGAGATCCAAGACGAGATACAAATTCGTCTCAAGGAAATGGGATGGGAAGAATCGGTACAAAAGAATGCAGGTGAAATAAAAGCACAGATTCCTGGTTTAATAACGCATTTTTTTCATCAGGTCGGTGATGAAGTAAAGCAAAATGATGCATTATTTTTAATGGAAGCTATGAAAATGGAAAATGAAATTAAAGCTCCAATTTCTGGAGTTATCAAAAAAATAAATATTGAAATTGGATCGGGTGTTGAAAAAGGCGCTCTGATAATGGAAATTGTATAAGGAGATTTTTTAAATGGGTTCGATGGGAAAAATAATTGGAGCAGGATTAGGTTGGGCATTTTTAGGACCAATCGGAGGATTAATTGGCTATTGGATTGGTTCACAAGTTGATCAAGGCGATTTAGAAAATTATAAGAAAAGTACAGGGCATCCTTATGCGTCTGGACCAACCCAGTCTGGTGACTTTTCAGTTGCTATTCTTGTACTTCTCGCGAAAGTTTTAAAAGCAGATAATCGCGTTTTAAAATCAGAATTGGAATACGTTAAAACATTTCTGTTAAGGAGTTTCGGTCAAGTTCAAGCCCGAGAAATGATGCTTCTTCTGAAGAATTTACTGGAACAAGACTATCTAATCAAGGATGTCGCGCAACAAATTAATGAGAATATGAACCAAGCTGAAAAGCTTCAACTCATTCATGTTTTATTTGGTGTAAGTCAGGCTGACGGCGATATTCATCCTAAAGAAGTACGTGTTATTACGGAAATTTCGAACTATTTGCATATTTCAAAGCGAGATTTCGAATCCATCAAAGCGATGTTTATTAAGTCTGTTTCGTCCTCTTACAAAATCCTTGAAGTTGATGAAAATGCCAGTAATGAAGCCATCAAAAAAGCATATAAAGATTTAGCGCTTAAATTTCATCCGGATAAAGTACAGCATTTAGGTGAGGATATTCGCAAATTGGCGGAAGAAAAATTTAAGCTTATTTCTCAGGCCTATCAAGAGATTCGAGTTGAAAGAGGTTTTTAATGACACCAAATAGCGGCGCGGGGAAATACCCATTTACACGGGGAATTTATGGAGAAATGTATAAATCTCGACTTTGGACGATGCGTCAGTACGCAGGTTTCTCTACAGCTGAAGACTCGAATAAACGCTATCAATATTTACTGGAAAGTGGCACAACAGGACTGTCTGTCGCCTTCGATTTGCCGACTCAAATAGGCTATGACTCCGATCATGAATTTGCCGAGGGCGAAGTTGGCAAAGTTGGCGTGCCGATTTCATCTATCGCTGACATGGAGATATTATTCAAGGATATTCCTCTTGATAAAGTTTCTACATCGATGACGATTAATTCAACGGCGAGCATTTTATTGGCTTTTTATATTGTTGTTGCGGAAAAGCAAGGCGTCCCTAAAGAAAAGCTGACGGGAACGATTCAAAATGATATTCTTAAAGAATATATCGCGCGAGGAACCTATATATTTCCGCCTGAGCCATCACTTCGCATCGTGACGGATATTATTGAATATTGCTCGAAATATTTACCTAAATTTAATACTATTAGTATCTCCGGCTACCATATCCGAGAGGCTGGATCGACTGCCGCCCAAGAATTAGCGTTTACATTTGCTAATGGTATCGCCTATGTCGAAAGCGCCATTAAAGCAGGATTAGACGTCAACACTTTCGGCAAGCGCTTATCATTTTTTTGGAATGCCCATAACGATTTTTTAGAGGAAATTGCAAAGTTCAGAACGTCACGTACGATTTGGGCTAAAATCATGAAAGAGCGATTCGGCGCGACGGATCCGAAAGCGATGATGTGTCGATTTCATACTCAAACAGGCGGTTCAACACTCACCGCTCAACAAATCGAAAATAATACCGTCCGTGTTGCCTTGCAGGCGATGGCGGCTGTTTTGGGCGGTACGCAGTCTCTACATACGAATTCACGCGATGAGGCCCTTGCACTACCTTCAGAGGACTCCGTTCGTCTGGCGTTACGAACGCAACAAATAATAGCTCACGAAAGTGGCGTCACCCAGTATGTCGATCCCCTGGCTGGCTCTGAAGTCATTGAAAACCTATGCACAAAACTAGAGACCCAAGTTTGGGATTATTTGAAACAAATTGATGAATTGGGCGGTGCCGTCTCGGCTATTGAATCAGGATTTTTTCATCATGAAATTTCGTCCAGTTCGTATAGTGACCAAAAAGCGATTGAGAGCGGTGAATCAATTATTGTGGGGATGAATAAATTTCAAGTCAAAGAAGAAACCGACCCACAATTGCTTAAGCTCGACTTGCACGCCACAGAGCGGCAAATACATCGACTAAAAGATTTTAAAATCAATCGAGATAGTCAGAATTTAGATCAGAAACTCGCTCAAATAAAACATGTGGCAAGTTCAAGCGAGAATTTGATGCCTGCCATTATCGAAGCCGTTCGGAGTGGTGCGACGATAGGTGAAATATCAGATACTTTACGAGACGTTTTTGGCGAATATAAAGGATAATCCGTCTCTTTATATTCCGGGAATCCTACCATCTTGGATTTCTTCCTCTCAATATTTTTCTACAATTGACAGTACAAATATAGAAGCATGGCGTTCATTTAAAACGAATTTTACAGGCAATCACCTAATTATTGCAAGAGAACAGATGGCAGGTAAAGGCCAGCGAGGACGCAAATGGCACTCTTTGCCCAAAGGTCTATGGATGTCTTTGCTCGTGACAGATAAAAAACTTTTAGATCATTTTTCTACACGTATAACTTTGGATTGTGGACTGGCGATTCTTGAAAGTCTTGCTGAACTTATTCAAGGTGATATTAAATTAAAATGGCCCAATGATATATATTTAAATGGTAAAAAATTGGGTGGTATTCTAGTGGAAACACGTTGGCAAGGGAATGTTTTATCGGGGGTTGTATTTGGAATTGGTTTAAATATCATGCATGAACGAGATGATTTCCCAGAAGAATTGCGTGATTCAGCGACGTCAATATTGATTGAGAACAACAAAACGGTTTATCCTTTTGAAATAATGAATCTGTTATTAGCGAATATTTATCAATTTTTAACGAAGCCAATAGTCGAGGCTCAATTTCAGACAAAGTGGAAAAAAGTTGCTTTGTGGATCAATGAATCTGTTATCATAAATGAAGATGAGAATGTTTGTGGACTTTTCATGGGTGTTAATAATAATGGTGCAGCAATGATACGACATAAAATTTCAGGCGAACTTCTTTTAGAGTCGGGAACGATGCGACAGGTCGTAAAATAAAAATAGCTCATTTCTGAGCTATTTTTTTTAACGTACCGCGGACAGGAGTCGAACCTGCACATCCGAAGGACATTGGATCCTAAATCCAACGCGTCTACCAGTTCCGCCACCACGGCATTTCTAAAAGCGGGAGAATATAGATTTCACGAAAATGAAATCAATAAAAAAAGCCTCTAAAAAGAGGCTTTTTAATATTAACTAAAGGTAATATTATTTAAGGATTACCATCTTTTTATTGTCCACAAAACCGTTTTCGGAAACAAGTCTATAGAGGTAAACACCTGAACCGATTTTAGCGCCGTTGTTGTCTCTTGCATTCCAAAGAACTGTATAACGTCCTTGTTGTTGAACATCGTTCACAAGGGTACGAATTTCTTGACCAAGGACATTATAAATACTTAGTTGAATAAGTCCATTGCTTGCAACATCATAACTGATTTGAGTTGTTGGGTTGAATGGGTTTGGATAATTTTGACTTAGGGCAAACTCTGTTGGCAATTCAAGATTGTCATCAACATCAACAATAACGTTTACATACGAACCTTCAGAATAAGAAGGTAATGGAACGCCACCTTGTGCAGCAACAATTAAGTTCGTTACATCTACGTTAATAGGTTGATTAATAGGAGCACTTGCGCTAATGTTAACAACAACTTTCGCAATTACACCCGAGCCTGAGGGAATAAGTCCACCGCTCATTTCAACACCCAATACCATTATTTGTCCATTAACTTCATTCGCTTGAATGCTAAAGTTACTGGCTCTACCGAATGCTTCAACACTGGCAAGCGTTAAGAAATTTGGTGCATCAACTAAATTGAATTGAAAACCTTTGACGGGTAATCCATTTTCCATGGAGATATTAAGTTCAGCTGAATAGCCTGGAGAACCACCACTTCCTTCTTCCATAGTTACTAAAATTCCGCCAACCGTTGCTTGACCGCCAAACCAGTTTGTTGGGACAGCATTTCCATCAGGATCTGAAACAACGAGTAAGAATTGTGGTTCAGCATTTAAGAGTTCATGAAATTGTAAACCGATGACATCATCAACTAAGTTGCTAGGCACCGTAAAAGTAATGTATAAAATAGGCTCATTCCCAGCAGGAATGACACGACCGCCAGAATGATAGACTAAAACACTCACCGTCGTATCGCGATCATTGAAATCTACTGAAAAAGCAGAATCCCATACGCCATTATTATTGGCATCTGTCCATGGTTCACCAGCATCATACTGACCATTACCGGCTGAGCCAGGGACACCGTTTCCAATGTCTTCAAAAGCTTCAGCAGCAGTTCTACCAAATGCGCTTACGCCCAAAACAGATAAACGATTGGGCATGTCTTTTAAACTAAATTGAATTGCACCTACTTCGTTTGCATTTTCTAAGTTGATAGGGACACTCAAATAAGCTGTACCATTTGGAACAGATGTATTAATGACAGAAATATTGTTCTGAGCAAAACTAATAGCCGAGATTAAAAGTGTTCCAAGTAAAACTACAAAACTCTTGTGCATAATTCCTCCACGCTTAAAAGCGCCAATAATATTATTTCAAATTCAATTCGGGCGGGTCCAAGTATCATCGTTCTCATTGCTCCGAATGTGGCTTAAAATAACGTTCGCGTTTATCGAAACAATTCTTTTTTACCAATGAATATCCTGTGATTGAATTGTTAAGGCTTATATCACATTGCATTATTCAGCCGTTTTTCCATGACATTTTTTATACTTCTTCCCGCTACCACAAGGGCATGGGTCGTTCCTCCCAATTTTTTGCTCTATTCTCACAGGTGCTAGTTTTTCAGTATTAGGCGCAACGCGTTGAGGTATTCCGCTTTGTTCTTGCGAAAGACCTGAACGTTGGGCTTGGCTAAATGCCATACCGTCAGCGCTAGCATGTTGAACCGAAATATTACGAGGTGTTGTTCCTTGTCTAAACATGGGACGGTTTTGTTCAACAATTCTAGCATGGAAGAAGAGCTTTAATACTTCCCTGTCAATTAAGTCAAGAAGTTTAGAGAAAATCCCAAAACCTTCTCTTTTATATTCTATCAATGGATCTTTTTGTCCTACGGCTCTGAGATTAATCCCTTCGCGTAGTTGATCCATTTCGTATAAATGCTCACGCCATTTTTCGTCCGTCACTCTTAAGGCAACGAATTGTTGTAAGCGATTTACTTGTTGCGCGTCTCCACTAATTTGTTTTTTCATTTCATAGGATTTCAAGACCGCGTTCAAAACATCGTCACTCAAAGATTCTTTTAGAATGCCTTCTGGATCTTTGTCATATTGAGTTAGGGTGACGGAAGCCAGTTCAAGTTTTAAGCCGTCCCAATCCCATAATTCGTGATTGTTTTCACCATGGGTATAGTTGTCAACTGCAGCATCTACAAAATTTTGGAGCATTTCCGAATATTCATCTTCAATATTCTCGCCGTCCAAAATAATGGATCGACGATCATAGACGATTTCCCGCTGTTGATTCATCACATCATCATATTCCAAAAGGTGTTTACGTATTCCAAAGTTGCGTGCTTCGACTTTTTTCTGAGCGCGTTCCACAGCTTTTGTTACCATGCCTGCGGTGATGACTTCCCCTTCGGGCAGACCTAATTTGTCCATAATCCCCGCAAGACGTTCAGGTGCGAATAAGCGCATCAAGTCATCTTCTAAGGATAGAAAAAATACGGAATCACCTGGATCCCCCTGACGACCCGCACGACCTCTAAGCTGCAAGTCAATCCGACGACTTTCATGACGTTCCGTTCCGATAATACGCAGACCACCAAGTTCTTTAACGCCTTCTCCTAGTTTAATATCCGTACCGCGACCAGCCATATTCGTCGCAATTGTAATGGAAAATTTGTGACCCGCACGTGCAACAATTTCAGCTTCTTTGCCATGTTGTTTAGCATTTAATACATTGTGAGGGACTTTCGCCCTTTTTAACATTCTCGACAAGGTTTCAGAGACATCAACCGTAATGGTTCCCACCAAAACAGGCTGACCTTTTTGATACGAATGAATCACCTCTTGAATGACTGCATTATATTTTTCACGACGCGTTTTGTAGAGTTGGTCTTCTAAATCTTGTCGTACAATAGGTCTATTTGTCGGTACTTCCACCACATCTAATTTATAAATCGAATAAAATTCTTCTGCTTCCGTGAGGGCTGTACCTGTCATCCCGGCTAATTTTTGGTACATCCGAAAATAATTTTGTAGCGTAATGGTCGCTAAAGTCTGGGATTCCTTTTCAATTTTAACATTTTCCTTGGCTTCCAATGCTTGATGGAGACCATCACTGTATCGACGCCCTGCTAAAATTCGACCGGTAAATTCATCGACAATAAAGACTTTCCCATTTTGCACAACATAATCAATATCTTTTTCAAATAAGGAGTAAGCTTTGAGAAGTTGAGACATATTATGAATTGTCTCGCTTCTTTGCCCATGAAGCTCATGTAATTTTTCTTTAGCTTTATTCTTTTCAACCGTATCTAAATCGTCATTTTGATCTATCGTATCTAATTCTGTACCTAAATCGGGGATAATAAACATATCAGGATTATTAGGAGATAAAGCCTCGCGCCCCATATCCGTCAGGTCAACAATATTTTGACGTTCGTCTATGGTGTAATAGAGTTGCTCATCAAGAATATGCGTATTTTTATCTCGCATATAGTCATTTTCAACTTGTTGCTCCAGTTTTTTTAGACCTGTTTCTTGATAGAGTTTTAATAATTTTTTGTTCTTTGGAGCGCCTTTGCGAGCTTTTAAAATTAATTCGCCTGCTTCATATTGACGTTCTGGATCTTCCAAAGCAACTTCTGCTTCGGCAAGTATCGAATTGACAAGTTGCATTTGTTTTTTTACGAGAAAATCAACGGTGGGTCGTAAATCCAAATATCTCTTTTGCACTTCCGATTCGACAACTCCAGATATGATGAGCGGTGTTCGTGCCTCATCAATTAAAATGGAGTCAACTTCATCAACGATAGCATAATAATGATCGCGTTGAACTTTATCTTCTAATGTTGATGCCATATTGTCACGCAAATAATCAAAGCCAAATTCCGAATTGGTACCATAGGTAACATCGCAAGCATACATGTCACGGCGCTTATCAGGCGTCATTTGATTCAGAATGACACCCACTTCTAAGCCCATAAATTCTAAAATAGATCCCATCCATTGAGAATCACGTTCGGCGAGATAATCATTCACCGTTACAACATGGACGCCTCTAGACGCCAATGCATTTAGATATATCGGCAATGTCGCCACTAAGGTTTTGCCCTCGCCTGTTTTCATCTCGGCAATTTTGCCATCGTGAAGTACTTTTCCACCAAGAAGCTGGACATCATAAGGAATCATTTCCCAAACCATTTCTTGACTGACAACATTGATGGTCGTGCCACTTAATAAGGTTGTACCATGTTTAAGAAGCGCAAAAGCTTCAGGCAAAATTTGATTCAAATATTTCTGTTCACTCTCAAAAACTAATTTTTTTAATTCTTTAGCGGATATTTCATCCTCTATATTGGATTCTAGAAACGCTTCTCGTACGTCCGATAGTTCCTTCTTCCAATATGCAGTTTTGTCAATAATATCACTTTGCGTAAAATTTGAAAAAGAATCGTAACTGGCGTGAATTGATTCTAAGAGTGGCGCTAACGCTTTCATTTCACGTTCTGACTTTGTGCCGCCTATAATTTTGGTAATAATTTTTTTAAACATCATCTCTATATATTTTCGTTTGTGTTTGAACTATAAAAAAACGGGGTGATATCTAAATACCACCCCGCGATTATAATAGTTTTTTCTCAAATCGTAAGTGATAATTGAGTTAGAAAAGTTTGAATTTTTCTCCTTCCAAACCTGAATTGAGAACAGCATCAAGAATACCGTTAATAAAACTACTACTCTCCGTCGTGCTGTAGATTTTAGCAATTTCAATGGCTTCAGAAATCGAGACTTTGGGTGGAATATCTTCAAAATAAAAGAATTCAGCAAGTGCCATTCGTAATATCAATCTATCAATAATAGCAATTCTGTCTAAATCCCAATTTTTTGATTTATCACGGATGATCTCATCAAATTCTTTTCGATGTGCTACGGATTGTTGTACAATGGCATCCGCCAATTCCAACAACGGCTTAGAAAGATTGCTATTAACGGCCAATCTCTCAAACGTCGTATCGAGATTTTCATCCAGTAACTCATGTGCATAAGAAACTTGAACTACAAATTCTCGTGCTTTTCTTCTTTCTTGCATAATTCCTTATCTATTGAATATACGAGAACCCGAACGGTGCATCTGTTTTAATCGACCAATATCACGAATTCTGTCTTCGGCTACTTTATCTGCGGCTTCCATAGTAGGAATATTTTCAGCTTCAGATCGGTTATAAATTTCCATCAGTACATCATAAATATGATCGCAACGTTGGAAAGACCTTTTTTCGCTATATGTTTCAAATTCTCCATAAACATTTATGACGCCTCCAGCATTAATTGCATAGTCTGGAGCATAGAGGATGCCTTTATCTACAAGCATTCGACCATGTTTTTCATAGTTATCAAGAACGTTATTCGCGGCTCCTGCAATAATGGGTGCTTTTAATTCTTCAATCGTTGTGTCGTTGATGATGGCACCCAAGGCACAGGGTGCAAAGACATCAACATCTTGAGAATAAATTTCTTCCAAGCCACACGCTGTCACACCTTTTTTGGCAACGGCTTCTGCTAATTTCATTTTGTTGATGTCTGTTACGACAACTTTTGCGCCTGCATCAATCAAATGGTCTAATAAATACATACCGACATGACCTAAACCTTGTAACGCAACTTTACGGCCTTCAAAACTTTCGGAACCAAACTTTTTCTTTAATGCGGATTTCATCCCAACAAATGTGCCGTATGCCGTAAAAGGCGAAGGGTCGCCACTACCGCCCAATTCTTTTGCAAGACCTGCTACATATTGTGTTTCGTCTCGAACCCATTCCATCATTCTTGGTGTTGTATTAACATCTTCGGCGGCGATATAACGCCCCCCAAGGCTATCAACGAGACGACCAAATGCCCGAAACATTCTTTCGGTACTGACAACTTTAGGGTCGCCAATAATGACAGACTTTCCACCACCAAGATTCAATCCTGCTAGTGCTGATTTATACGTCATCCCCTCTGATAAACGCAAAACATCACGTAATGCCTGATCGCCATCTTTATAGTTCCAAACACGACATCCACCTAAGGCAGGCCCTAAACTGGTGTTATGAATTGCAATAATAGCTTTGAGTCCAGTTTCACTGTCACTCGCAAAAACAACTTGTTCATGATTGTGTAAATCAGGGCTTGAAAAATATCCCATTTAATACCTCCGTTATCAATTACTTAACAAATGTCTAGATATAACTAGACGTTGAATTTCGTTTGTACCCTCGTAAATTTGAGTAATCTTTGCATCTCTCATCATGCGTTCGACCTCAAACTCTCTTATGTATCCGTAACCGCCATGTATTTGTACCGCCTCTGTTGTCACATACATTGCTGTATCAGACGCAAACATTTTGGCCATAGATGCCTTTTCCCCAAGATTCATTCCAGCGTCTTTCATCCAAGCTGCCCGATAAACCAACAAACGAGCCGCATCCACTCGCGTTGCCATATCAGCGAGTTTGAAACTCACACCCTGAAATTCACCAATTTTTTTATTGAATTGTTCTCTTTCATTTGCGTATTGGATGGCTTTTTCAAGTGCTCCCTGAGCAATTCCAAGTGCTTGAGCGGCTATGCCAATGCGTCCTGCATCCAACGTTGCAAGCGCAATTTTAAATCCTTGACCTTCTTCACCAATGAGGTTTTCAGCAGGGACTCGACAGTTTTCAAAGATGAGCTCTGATGTATCCGATCCACGAATACCCAATTTATCTTCTTTTTTGCCGGTGGAAAATCCAGCCCAACCTTTTTCTACAACAAATGCCGAAATGCCACGATGACCTGCATTTTTATCTGTTTTGGCAAAAACTACAACATAATCAGAGCTAATGCCGTTTGTCACCCAATTTTTCGTGCCATTGAGGATGTAGGAATCACCATCCTTCGTCGCCGTCGTCAACATCGCCTTCGCATCGGAACCTGACTGAGGTTCACTCAAACTATATGCGCCTAATTTCCCAAGTCCGCCTACTTGTGGTAAATATTTTTCTTTAAGGTATTCTGTTCCGAATTTCAAAATTGCATTGGGGAAAAGAGAGTTATTGACAGATAAAATGACTGCTGTCGATGCATCAACTCGTGCAATTTCTTCCAATGCTATAGTATACGAAACCGTATCAAGTCCGCTTCCACCATATTGCTCCGGTGTCTGCATCCCCATGAAGCCAAGTTCACCTAATTTTTTAATGACTTCTTTAGGAAATTCTGCTTTTTCATCCCGCTCAATGACACCTGGCTTAATTTCCGTTCGTGCAAAATCGCGTATTGTATCGCGCACCATTATTTGTTCTTCAGTTAATTGAAAATTCATTCATGCTCTCCGATTATGTTTTAATTTTTTTCGAATAATCATAGAATCCTCTACCTGTTTTGCGACCCAAATGCCCTGCAGCGACCATTTTTTTAAGCAATGGGCAGGCGCGATATTTTGGATCGCCAATGCCGCTATATAGAACATTCATAATCGATAAGCAAACATCAAGTCCAATAAAATCGGCGAGTGTCAACGGGCCCATTGGATGTGCCATTCCAAGTTTCATAATGTCGTCGATAGCTTCCTTCGTTGCGACACCTTCCATCAACGCAAATATGGCTTCATTAATCATGGGCATTAGAATTCTATTTGCGACAAAACCCGGATAATCATTGGCATCTACAGGAATTTTCTTAAGCGACGTAGCAAGATTCATTGTTGTTTCGAGTGTTTCGTCACTCGTATCATGGCCTTTAATAATTTCAATAAGTTTCATTACAGGGACAGGATTCATAAAATGCATCCCAATGACTTTTCCAGGTCGCGTCGTTTTTCCTGCAATTTCAGTGATGGAAATAGAGGAAGTATTCGTAGCGAGGATGACATGAGCGCGTAAAAGCGCATCTAAATCTTTGAAAAGTTGGAACTTGATTGCTGGGTTTTCGGTTGCGGCTTCAACAACAAAATCTACTGTTTTTAAAGAGGCAATCTCTGTGCTCGTTGCGATTCGTTCTAGGGTCGCTATCTCTTCTTCTTGTGACAAGTTTCCTTTGTTCACTTGACGTCCCAGATTTTTTTTAATGGTATTGAGTCCTCGCTGGAGAAATTCGTCTTTGATGTCAACAAGGAGAACATTATATCCAAATTGTGCAAAAACATGGGCAATTCCGTTTCCCATTGTTCCAGCGCCAATAACACCCACGTTTTTAATAATCATTCATTTTCCCTTTTTCTTTTACCACGGAGTTCACAAAGGACACGGAGAAAAATATAATCTTCTTCTGTACTTTATTGTGAATACTTATGCCGTATCTAGGTAGTTTTTCTTTATTTTTTATCATATCATTTAAACTTTTTAACCCTTTGTGCGCTTTGAGCTCTCTGTGGTTATTCTTTCTTTTACCACGGAGTTCACAGAGATTGTACACATTAATTAAGCGCGCTCTACAATCAACGCAGCCGCTTCGCCACCACCAATACATAAAGTTGCAAGACCATATTTTGCTTCTTTTGCTTCCATAGCATGAATGAGTGTTGTCAATATTCGCGCGCCTGATGCACCAATCGGATGCCCCAAAGAAACAGCGCCACCATTGATATTTACTTTTTCGTGGGGAATATTTAATGCGTCCATAGCTGCCATCGCTACAACGGAAAAGGCTTCATTGATTTCAAATAAATCAATGTCATCAATACTAAGATTTGCTTTTTTTAATACCTTGGCGATTGCCTTAACGGGAGCCGTTGTAAACCATTCTGGCGCTTGGGCAGCAGAGGCTTGGGCTACGATTTTTACTAAAACTGGGATGTCACGTTTTTTTGCTTCGTCAGCTGACATCAACACAAGAGCTGAGGCACCGTCATTAATTTTAGATGCATTCGCTGCAGTAATGGTGCCGTCTTTTTTAAAAGCTGAGGGAAGTTTGAGCATTTTGTCAAAATTGCCGCGACCCGGTTCATCATCAATATTGACAATAATCGGATCTTTGCCGCGTTGAGGCACTTCGACATCGACGATTTCGTTATCAAATACACCATTCTTCTGGGCATCTAAAGCACGTTCGTAGCTCGTTTTTGCAAAAGCATCTTGAGCTTCGCGACTATAATTTTTCTCTGTTGCGCATAATTCGCCGCTAACGCCCATGTGAATACCATCATAAGCATTAAGTAGTCCATCACGAAGAATTCCATCCTCTACAACGCCATGCCCAAGTCGATGTCCGTTGCGACCTCCAGGAAGATAATAGGGAACGTTGCTCATACTTTCCATGCCACCAGCAACTACGATATTTGCGTCACCTACTTGTATGGACTGAGTTGCTAACATGACAGCCTTTAAACCTGAGCCACATACTTTATTGATGGTCAGACATTCTGTCCCGAGGGATAAACCAGCACCCAAAGCAGCCTGGCGTGCTGGTGCTTGACCTTCTCCGGCTGTTAAAACATTTCCCATGATGACTTCATCGATATCGTTGTTCGAAAGCTTTGCTTCAGCGACAGCTGATTTAATAGCGATGCTCCCTAATTCTGTTGCTTTTACAGACGCTAAACTTCCGTTAAAAGCACCAATAGCGGTACGTTTTGCACTGACTATTACGACATCTTTAATTTCTTTATTCATAGGTATATTCCTTTAGTCTATTTGATTAATTTTCTATTTTACCAATCGATGCATGGAGAACATATCCATATTTTCCTGCGATCCTTCGAGCATGACATCGGCCGCTAATTTACCAATGGACCACGCAAAACCCATTCCGTGACCCGTATAACCGCCAGCCACAAATGCATTTTTCATGGATGGCAATGCACCAATGATAGGGAGACCATCGCGAGAGAATCCCATCATTCCGCCCCAACTATATTCAATTTGAAATTTTTCATCACCAAGGAAATGCTTGGACAAAAACTGTTCCAACTGTGTAACGACCTTTGGTAAGGCGCTTTCGTCAAAATGTAAACCGTCACCGCCAGGGACTGTTTCACGCATTCCCCCCATAATAATGCGACCATTTTGAAGTTGGCGAAAATATTCGTAACCGAAATTGGCGTAAATAGTTTCGTTCCATAATGTGCGTTTGATAGGGCTTGTTACAATAACATGGCCACGGACTGGTAAAATTTTGTCTTGAAGAAAGGGTGCCAATTGTTGGGAGTATGCATTCAGCGCTAATAACACTAAATGTCCCGAAACCGTGCCTTTTTCCGTTTTTACCGAAATACTATCAAAACTTGTCGATTCAATATCCAAAACCCGGGTTTTCTCAAAAATATCAAGCTGACCTTTTTCGTGCACTCTTTCAGCCAAACCTGCAATAAATTCTCGTGGATGGAATCCGCCATCACTGTCGGTAATTTGCCCTGACACGAAATTTTGTCCATGAATGCGTTTATTAATATCACTCGAGTTTACATATTCTGTCCTAAAACCATCTTCCTGCATGAGACGAATATCCTCTTTGATTTCGGCATCTTCCTGTGCATCCATTGCGGCATGGAGAGAGCCATTTATGTCAAGGTCACAGGTGATATCAAATTCGCGACTTATTGATGCAATTTCTGCAACCGTATTGCGAGAAAATGCCCATAATCGTTTCGCTTTTTCGCGCCCGATAATGGCAACAGCTCTCGAATAATGCTCCACCGTTCCCGAAAGTAAGAATCCAGCATTGCGACCCGTGGCACCGCTGGCCAAAATATCTTCTTCTAAGACAACGACTGTTGCTCCCAGAGACTTCATTTGGCACGCAGCCGCGAGTCCTGTCATACCACCACCTACGATAATGACATCTGCCGTAATATTTTTTTCTAAATTGGCGTAAGCCTGAGTTGCGTTTTCAAGCCAATAAACAGATTTGATATTGGCTTTATTTGCCATTTTCTCCGTTATAAGCCATAATAATATCTTTGACGAGTCGATGCCTCAACACGTCTGTTTCTTTTAAAAGAACCGTCCCTATGCCATCGACATCTTTGAGGATGCGAGATGCTTCAATAAGTCCTGATTTCTCATGTTTTGGCAAGTCGATTTGTGTGACATCGCCCGTGATAATAACCTTTGAGTTGACGCCCATTCGCGTCAAAAACATTTGCATTTGAACCGATGTCGTGTTTTGCGCTTCGTCTAAAATGATAAATGCATTTTCGAGAGTTCGGCCTCGCATAAATGCAAGCGGTACTATTTCAATAGTTTTTTGCTCGAGGTAGAGTTTCACTTTATCATGTGACATCATAATTTTGAGTGCATCATAAAGCGGCGCTAAATAGGGGTCCACCTTCTCTTTCAAATCGCCCGGAAGGAAACCCAAATTCTCGCCTGCTTCGACGGCGGGTCGCGTAAGGACAATTTTATTGACTTCACGATTTTTAAGCGCCGAAACAGCGAAGGCAACGGCAAGATAGGTTTTACCGGTACCTGCTGGACCAATGGCGAATGTCATATCATGTTCCATTACGTTTTTGAAATATTCTTCTTGGCCAGATGTTCTCGGTTTGATGACTTGTGTCCGCGTAAAAAGAATCGTCGATCCAAGCTCAATTTCGCCGATTACAGCTGGTTCGGTTACACGCCTTAGATTGATCATTGTCATAATGTCATTCTTGTCAACAAAGCCTTTTCGCAGAACAATAGAAATCATTTCACCCATAATTTTTTCCGTAAAATCAATTTCTGCTTGTTCACCCACGAGGCAGATTTCATTCCCACGCACTTTAATATCGAGGGAGCATTTCTCTTTCAATAATTGGAGATTCGTATCATTCGCCCCAAGCAAATCAATCGTATCTATGTCCCGTATCTCAATCCTTTTTTCCACTGTAGCTATATCCTTTTCTAGTCTCATAAAGTCCGTCAGGTTAAAAATAATTCCAATGTGTTCCTAACATTTTCTATAATTATTAGAGACATTTTCCTCTAAATATTCGGATATTCCCCACAATTAATTAGCGTTGTTTTTTGACCTAATCAATATACATTCTTCCAATTCAACTCGACTTTAGGAGAACTATAATGAAGATGACTTATTACTATATTACTCTTGTGTGCCTCATGTTTTCCATATCCTTTGCGCAAGAGCTTGCCGAAACCGACTCTGTCTATGTGAACGCCTGGAAATTGGCGAATTCTGATGATAAAATTGATAGCAATGAACGTAGCTTCCTCGATATTTTAGCAAAATCACGTGGATTAAATCAAGCAGACATCCAGGCAATGGAAATAGAGTTAAAGATTACTCAACCTGATAAATTAGATCAATCAGGGCGTTGGCCTTTAGTGGCTCAAAACATGGTTTTAGGGGCGAGCCTTTACGGCTGGGGCGTACCAACTGTCTTTGGCGATGTAGATGGACAATGGTATATCGGATCTACCATGCTCTCCGTTGGAGGAGCCTTTTACTATACGCATCAATACACACAAAATATGGAAATTGACCACGCTCGGTCGCAAATGATGCGAAACGGTGCCCTTGTGGGCTTGCGATTTGGTTTTGCTCTTAACACTCTATTTAATCTTCATGAAACATATTATTTTGAAGGTACTAATATTGAGGATGCTCAAATTAGAGACACCAAAAACGAAAAAATTCGTGCCTTGATGCTAATGGCGGCGGTGCCTGCAGGAATTTACCTAGGTGATAAATTGTATCAAAAAGATAAACCTTCCAACGGAGATGCGTGGACTTTAGGGCTAACGTCAGCCGCAATGGATTTTACCGTATTTACGCTCTACAACAGGTTGTTTAGCGAACCAGAAGAATATTTGTACCGTAATGAGACGAATGATTGGGGGACTTATAAAGTGAAGACTGGTATATCCCCAGAATATACTAAATGGAAAAACAGAAGAATTATCGCTGGCCTGGCGAGTTATCCATGTAGTTATTACCTCGGAACAAAATTTAATCAGAATAAAATGTACACATTTGGTGATGCATTAATGCTTTACGAGGCCTATGCGTATGGCCTATTAAACTCACTTTACTTATACAATATCTTTTTAGAAAACTCAGACATAGAGTTTGAAACATTAATGGTGATGTTCTCTGCTGGCGCCGCAGCGCAAACATATTACGTCGACCGACTTATCTCAAAAAATGATTTCACCTTTGGACAATCTATCCTTATGAATTTAGGAAGTTTAGCTGGGATGGCTTTTGGAGCGGGTTTAGGCGTAATCGGTGAAGTTGATAATGCTAGTGGTTTTTCAATGCTCGCACTTTTAGGCGAAGTGGGTGGAGCCGCCCTTACGTACTCAATCCTAGATGTCGCACCCAATGGTTCACTGATGAGTGAAAATGCATCTGATATTAAATTCAATCTCAATCCTACTTTTTTAACAGAATCAACATCTGATAATGGCAAGCCACGACTCATTCCTGGTTTGTCGGCTTCATTGCGTTTCTAAGGAGTTCAAGATGAAATATTCATTTTTCGTTATTTTAACACTATTAATGTTCTCGATTGATTTAACTGCACAAGAAATAGTTTCTGTTGATAGCATGTATTTAGATGCTTGGAATGTAGCGATGAAAGACCAACATATTGATTCGCAGGAGCGGCGTTTTTTAGATATGGTTGGGCAGTCTAGGGGGCTTGATAGTCTTGGCATCAATGCAATGGAAACCTACTTAAAGTCATTGCATCCCGATGAATTAGATCAATCAGGACGTTGGCCTCTTGTGGGTCAAAATATGATTTTAGGTGCGAGTATATATGGTTGGGCCATTCCAACTGCCTTAGGTGCTGAAGATTTCAAATGGTATATTGGTTGTACTATGCTGTCACTTGGTGGTTCTTTTATTGCGACGCATAAATACACTGAGACTATGGAAATTAACCACGCTCGAGCTCAAATGATGCGTACAGGCACGCTGTTTGGATTACGATTTGGCTTTGCAGTGAATCAACTCTTGAATTTTAATGAACCCTATGATTCAGATTGGTATTACAACAATCCTGAACAAGATTTGGATCGAATTAGAAATGAAAAACGAAGAGCCGTGGTTCTCATGACGGCTATCCCGGTTGGAATGATTTTAGGGGATTATATGTATAAAAAGGATAAACCCAGCAATGGTGATGCATGGACCTTGACCTTAGGGATGTCAGTTTCCGCCCTAACAACCCGAAGCCTCTACAATTTGGTATTTAAAGAACCCGAACAGTACAATACCACACGCGAATATAGCGGTTATGGCGATTATTATGATGTAAGAACGAGCGAAACTGATGAATACATCCGATGGAGAAATATAAAAACCGTTGTCGAATTGGCTGCTTATCCCGCGGGTTATTATCTTGGATTAAAATTCAATCAAAATAAAAATTATACATTCGGTGATGCCTTTATGCTTTACCAAGGCTATGGTTTTGGATTTAAAAATACCGGTAATATTCTAAATGCTTTTTTAGGTGACAATATCAGTGAGGAAACACTTTTAGTGTTGGCCTCAGCTGGCGGGATTGGCTTTGCCAAGTATTATGATAGCTACCTGGATAACGAAGATTATTCATTGGGTCAGTCTTCTCTTATGGCATTGGGCACGATTGCAGGTATGGCGACAGGAGCCGGCATTACTGCCATTCTAATGCCTGAATCCACGGAATTGTCTCAAATATTTGTGACGGCAGGAAGCGTTCTGGGGGCTTATTATACGCATTCTATCATTGATGTCTATAAAGATGGCGCATTGATTTCTGAAAATAGTCAATCATTAAAATTCAATATGACACCTACGGTTTTTACGGAAAGTTCCTCACCAAAAGAGCGAATGACGTTTGTTCCTGGAATTGCAATGCATGTGATTTTTTAATTGTGAATAGAGAAAACTTTTCCTCATCAAATTCTAACAAATTATTTACGATTCTCTTATTGACACATATCACAATCAACATACTTTGTTGCCCAAGATGATGAAAGAGATCAACCTCAACTTGAACAATAATTTTTATTGTTCAAATACACTCCAAATCAATAATCTAGCAGATTCTGGACTATTATTAGAACTCCCCTTGGAGTTTTTTTTATTCTCTTTTGGCTTCGAGCTGAATAAAAGATTTACGATTAAAAATAATCGTATCTTTAATCGTAAAGAAATAACCATAACCCAAAATGAGGAGGAAAGTTAATATGAGTCGTAAATTGTTACTCATGATAACTGCAGCTGTTCTTCTCCCTGCACTAGTTTTAGCACAGGGAACACTAACAGGGACAGTAACGGACGCTGAAAGTGGCGAACCACTTGTAGGCGCAAATGTTTACCTAGAAGGTACATCTTTCGGTAGTGCAACAGATTTATCTGGCGCATATACGATTGGAAATGTTCCTGTAGGAACATATCAAGTTACATCTACTGTAATCGGATATGTTAGTACAAGCAATGATGTCCAAATTGCTGCTGGTATTGTAACCACAAGTAATTTTAGTTTAAGTGGACAAAACTTAGAAATGAGTGCCTTAGAAGTTTTAGCTTCTCGCGCAGGTAAAAATACTCCTGTAGCGTATTCAAATGTTTCCAAAGAAGAGATGGAAATCCGTTTGGGTTCACAAGATATTCCAATGGTTCTTAACACAACTCCATCAGTATATGCTACCAATCAGGGTGGTGGTGCAGGTGATGCTCGTATTAATGTCCGTGGATTTAATCAAAACAATGTCGCCGTTATGATTAATGGTGTTCCTCAGAATGATATGGAAAATGGTTGGGTTTACTGGTCAAACTGGGATGGTGTTGGTGATGCCACATCTTCTATCCAGATGCAACGTGGACTTAGTGCTGTTAATCTGGCAACACCTTCAATTGGTGGATCCATGAATATCATCACAGACCCTACTGCTCTTAATGCAGGTGGTAGTGTCAAGCAGGAAGCTGGTTCTGGTTCCTTCCTGAAAACCACGGTTAACTATAACACCGGTCTCATCGCCGACAAAATTGCCTTAAGCGGTACCGTTGTTCGCAAAACTGGCGAAGGTGTTGTTGATGGCAACTGGACTGATGCCTGGGCTTACTATTTTGGTGCTGCCTATGCAATTAGCTCTGACAACCGTTTTGAGTTATATGCCCTTGGAGCTCCACAGCGTCATGGTCAGAACCTCTACAAACAGAACCTCATGGCTTATGATAAAGAATTTGCTGCTGAAGTAGCTGATAAAGCTGCTCTGGAAGCTCTCGATTCTGATAATGATGGCACCAGTGACTGGGACGAATATGAAGGTAAGTTTGGAGAAGTTGGCCATTTATTTAACCAGAATGTAGCTGACATTAGCTCTGACTATAAAGGTCAGCAATATTGGTACATGTATGGTGACAAAACCATGGATAGATATGATCCCAATTTCTTGAACGAACGGGAAAACTACTTCCATAAACCACTGGTAAATTTGAACCACTACCTCAACCTCACAGAGAAGATGAGGCTCTCATCGGTTCTGTATTGGTCAGGTGGTTCTGGTGGTGGTACTGGCACCTATGGTAAAATTCCAACCTTGGATGCCGATGGAAATCTGGGTGATGACGACTACAAATACTATTATGGTGACGGTCCCTGGACGAGGGATTGGAATACCCTGGTTGCCTATAACTCCGGTAGCGCAGATTCTGTTTATGTTGACAAAACCAAAATCTACCGCACACATGGTGCCGGAAACAATCAGTCCGTAGGTATCCTGCGTAACAGTATCAACCGTCAGAACACGATTGGATTGATTTCCAAGTTGAACTTTGACATGAGTGATCTGCTCAAACTTCAGGTTGGTATCGACTGGCGTACAGCTGGAATAGAGCACACACGTGAAGTACGCGACCTTATGGGTGGCGACTATTACCTGGATGACTCAGATCCAAATGTAAACAATGGTGAAGCTTATAAGGTGGTACTCGGAGATAATATTGATTATCACAGTGAAACTACTGTTGACTGGATTGGTGGATTTGCCCAGGCTAGTTATAGCGCAGGTGCTATTAATGCCTATGGTATGGCTGGTTTCTCATCCATCAAATACTCATACCAGGATCTGTTTACTACCGAACAAGAAGTCGTTAAATCTGACGCTATCGGTGCCATTCAGGTCAAGGGTGGCGGTATGTTTCACCTAGCGGATAATTTCAACATATTTGGAAATTTTGGTTATGTTGAAAAACCACCAATCATGGACAATGTCATCTATTTTGATGGTAGTGTCGCGGCAGATCCCGCTAATGAGAAATTCACTAGCACGGAATTAGGTGTTAACTACAAGGCAAAAATGTTTGCAGTTACAGCCAATGCTTACAACACTGATTGGAAAGATCGCAACTTGACCAAAGCAGTTACCAGTGGACAGGGTTCCAGTGGTGATACAGATGTTATCTTCCTGACAGGTGTCAACCAGAACCATAAGGGTATTGAAGTTGAGGCTTCGGTACAACCTATGCAAATGCTCCGGTTGGATGCAGCCTTGAGTTTCGGTAGCTGGCAGTTTACTGGCGATGCCGATGGAAATTACCAGAACGAAGCCGGCGAAACTCTTGGTGAGTACAGATATGCTCTGAAAGACCTTAAGGTTGGTGACATGCCTCAGACAGCTTATGTCTTAGGTGCCACACTTATGCCTATCAAGGGATTAAGAGTCCAAGCTCTGTATAGTATTTATGATAATAACTATTCAGACTGGAGCCCTGATAGTCGTCAAATCGACGATGCTGATGATGATGGCGTGCTTAGTGAGGCTGAATTAGCCACTGCAGATCGCGATCAAGTATGGGCAGCGCCAAGCTATTCCAAAATGGATCTGCATGTAACCTACGATCTGCCAAAGATTGCAGGGATCAATGCTCAGCTATTCACTCACGTTTTCAATGCACTTGATGCTACCTACGTTCAAGATGCAGTTGATAATAGCCAATACAATGGTTGGTCAAATGGTTCCAACAGCCATTCCGCTGAAAGAGCTGAAGTGTTCCTTGGAACACCTCGTTTTATGAACTTTGGGTTGAGGCTACGTTTCTAAGCGCTAAACTCTGTTCAATTAAAAAAGTCCCGGGCAGTGCCCGGGACTTTTTTTTATAACGAATGATTAAGAATTGTAGAGTTTGAGCTGAGCTTAATCCTGATTGAAGAAGGATTTAATATACTCACCCAGCGTAAGTTTCTTAAATCCCCGAAACTCTCCGGCGTCCAGATAGACCCCGTTGCATTGCTGGCAGCGCTCGAACTGGATGGGACTGCGTCCTCCCCCGATCTCTGGCATCATCATTTTCTGGCACTTCGGGCACTTCGGTCGTATATTTTTATTATTTTCTGCGCCAATTTCAACGTCACCAATATCCACAACCTCAGATCCAGCCAGCTTTTTCAGGTCATTCAGCTCAAAATCATCAAACCAGAGTCCATAGCAGGATGAACAGCGATTAATCTGGACCAACTCGAGTTGTAGATTATAATAAAACTATTGCCGTTAACCTTGACTCCCTTGATCGAAAAAGTAAAGCTAAAACTTTAGGCGTTTCGAATGCAATTTTAAGAAATAGTGTCAATCGTCAAAATACATATGGCGCAATTTCTAAATTAAACTTCGATGTAAGTGATGCTTTAAAACTACAAGCTGGCATTGACTGGCGTACGGCTGAGATTGAGCACGCACGCGAAGTTCGTGACCTGCTTGGTGGTAGCCATTATGTTGATTATGCTGATGCAAACTTTGCAAGTGGACATGAAGTTGGTCTTGGTGATATCATTGCATACCACAATACAACAACAGTTGATTGGATTGGTACATTTTTGCAAGGTGATTATACAGCCGGATCTCTTTCAGTTTATGGTATGGGCGGCGTTTCTTCTATCGTTTATTCCAATCAAAACCACTTTACAGTAGCTAATGAAAAAGTTATTGCACCCGCCATTTCAGCCACACAGTTTAAAGGTGGTGCTATGTTTAATCTTCAAGATAACTTTAGCGTTTTTGGTAACTTTGGTATTGTTGGCAAACCACCCATCCTTGACAATGTTATTGATTCTGATGGTGCCGTATCCTCTGATCCTATTAACGAAAAATTCGTTAGTGCTGAGATGGGTTTAAATTTCAATGCGGGAATGTTTGCAGTTACTGCAAATGTTTACAATACGAATTGGAAAGATAGAAACCTCACAAGATCAGTTGTTACAGGCGCTGGCGACAGTGGCGATACTGATATTATCTACTTAACAGGTGTTAACCAAACTCATCAAGGTCTTGAAATTGAAGCTTCTGCTCAATTAATGGATATGTTACGCATAGACGCAGCCGTAAGTCTAGGTAACTGGAAATTTGATGAAGATGCAGTTGGTGAATATAAAAATGAAGCTGGCGACCTTTTAGGCACTTATAATTATGCTCTAAAAGAATTATTCGTTGGTGACATGCCACAAACATCTTTCGTTTTTGGCGCTACCGTTACACCTATGAAAGGTCTTAGATTGCAAGTTATTGACAGTTATTATACTAAAAATTATGCAAACTGGAGTCCTACAAGTCGTAGTTATGATACCGGTACTGCTGAAGCAGATATTGATAGAGAACAAGTATGGGAAGCACCATCATATAATAAAATGGATATTCATGCCTCTTATAACTTGCCAAAAATTGCTGGTTTAGACCTCAATTTCTTTGTCCATGTTTTCAATGCTCTTGACGCAACTTATGTACAAGACGCACTTGATAACAGTCCTTATAATGGCTATGGCGGAACATCACATGATGCTGATAACGCTGAAGTCTTTTTAGGTACTGAAAGATTCTTTAATACAGGAATCAAAATTAGATTCTAATCTAAATTTAATTCCTTTTATAAAAAAGCTCCGATTTTTTCGGAGCTTTTTTTTTGCCAAATATTTTATTTATAACCCAGTATTTGTTCTATAACATTTCCAAGCGTTTAATTAAGGATTGACTGAAATCCCAAATTCAACTTTTCGACCTTCATAATCATATAACAAATCGTTCGATTCTTGGCTCGTATAACTCATGCTCGTAAACATCCTTATGGACACATCTATATTTTCTATCGAATAGTTCATACTTTTCGATAGCTTAAATCCAATATTTTTAGCTGCGTTTTCGCGACCAACACCCAATAGAACAGGCGCATAATCAACAATTGTATATTCGTCTAATTCGAAATCATATTGATAAATTTTCCGGTCAGGAAAATCGAGTGTTTGATAACTCATCCACGGTGTGAGACGAAATGCGCCCGGTAATCGGATATTAAATTTTAAAGAATAGGATTCACCTTCCCACTCATAATTATCCAAAAAGGGATTATCTCCCACTAAAATAGTTCCGTATGTATCATCCAAAGATGTCCATCTAAATTGTTTTTCAATTCTTACTATACCACCAACGTATGTACCTAAGTTTTGACTCACTTGAGCTGAAATATTCGCAATCTGACGAGATGGAATATCAGAAACATCATTGCTAGAATATTGCCTTGAACCACTCGTCCCCTCAATAATTTGTGAGAAATTCTGATATCCCAAATTCAAATACGTTTGTAATGAAGTCTTTGTTTGGAAGCTCTTATGATAGCCAATCCAATAATCAATGCTTGTATTCGTAAACTCAGGAATTTCTGAATAGATGCTAAATTTTCCATCAACTCCTGATTTTACAAAGGAACTTAGATTGATATCTTTTCGCAAATTCATATAACCCAAAAAATTTGAGACTTCATTATTTTTGAGTGAATCTGATAAAAATACGGTTTGATATTGAAGACCACTATACGTTTTTAAACCTATTTCATTTTTGCCTTTAAACTGAACCAAAAGCGATAAACTACCATTATCATACACATCTTGATTTAGAAATTGATATGTATTGGCTTGCACGACCCATCGAGAATATTCATTAATGGGTTGCCTCACTGCAATATTCCAAGTTGATATCATATCTGATGGAACAGAATTAATAGCAAATGGATGGCTATTAATTTCAATATTCGAATCCATATCGAATTCGATACCAGAAAAACCAAACAGAAAGAAAGGAAATAATGTGAGATTTAATAAGATTGAAATTGGTTTCATATCATTTTTCTCCAAAAAAAAGGGAGCTCCAAGAGCTCCCTTTCAAAGTCAATGAGAATTAATTTACTCTTAATTTTGACTGCATTGGAACTGAAACATCACCGTCGATAGGGCATATTCCGCCGTTACCACCGTTACCACCGTTACCGCCATTTCCGTTTCCTGGGCCACTACCTTCTCCGGTACCTTCGCCATTGCCAGGTCCATATCCACCACCGTCAGCTGGAGCTACGTAGTCATCATCCATGCCGTTTGGAATGCCGTCGCCATCATCATCGGGTGCTAGGTCATTAAAACCGTCTCCGTCTTCATCAATAAAGACACCGCCAGCACCGGGTCCGTATCCACCGAAACCACCTTGTGCATAAACTGAGGTTCCGCCTATAATCAAAGCAAAGAATGCGAAGGCGAGTAAGGTTGTTGTAAGTTTGCTGTTTTTCATGTTTGACTCCTTTTAAGGTTGTTTGTCTTCTGTCGGAGTTCATAAGTTCAATGCGTATGCCACGAAATTCCAAAGAGTGTCAAAACGTTGTTATCCTTTAATTATGCTATACTTACATCATTTTTAAGGTAGAATTGTTCTTGAATTTATCGACACTTTTGTCGAGTTTTATCGACATCTTTGATAGCGTCAACCCATTTTATAAATAAAATATGATGGCTCTATAAGGACGTTAATCTTTAAACCACACGTCATTCAGTATTTTATGACATCCGAATGTCTAACGGAAGAATTGTGTTAAATGATAAAAATCGTATGGGGATGTAATTGAATTAAAATTAAGGTAATGAACGGTGACGACGTATTTATTTTAATCCGAACTTTTGAAGCTTATACCGCAATACTCGCTCGCTCACTCCAAGACGACGGGCACATTCACTCTGATTCCCATTTGAATCCGCAAGTGTCGTAATAATAAGATCTCGTTCTAATTGGCGGACATTTCCTTTTAAATCAGTTGGATCGGTGCTAACGGACATTTCTTGCTGAAAATAAAGATCACCTTTTTCGATAGTTGATGCCGAGCATAATAGAGTCGCTCTTTCAATGACATTGCCCAATTCTCGAACATTTCCAGGAAACCCGTAGCTTAATAAAGCTTCCTTCGCCGATGCATCTAAAACAGCGAGGGGTAATGATTCCCTTAAAGCGATTTTGCGAATAAAATATTCGGTGAGAGGTAAAATATCGTCTTTTCGGACTCGGAGTGCTGGAATCTCAAGTTGAATCACATTGAGCCTATAAAATAAATCCTGTCGGAAGTTCCCCATGGCAACTGCGTTTTGCAAATCAACATTAGTTGCGGCAATCACTCGAACGTTAGACTTGAGGGCTGTATTGCTGCCCACTTTTTGGAACTCGCCACTTTGCAAAAACCGCAATAACTTTACTTGAATATCGAGGGGCAAATCGCCTATTTCATCCAGAAAGAGTGTCCCCTCGTGGGCGTCTTCGAATCGCCCTTTGCGATCTTCTGTTGCGCCAGTGAATGAACCTTTGGCGTGACCAAAAAGCTCGCTTTCAATCAAATTTGGAGGCAATGCAGCGCAATTCACTGTTATCATTTTTTTGTCGGATCGCTTCGAATGTCGATGGACGTATTCAGCCAGGACTTCTTTCCCCGTTCCCGTTTCACCGCTGATAAGTACGGAAGCTTGCGTTGATGCAATTTTCAATGCTTGTTGAAACAGTTTCGCCATTTTTTCATCACGAGAAATGACTTCATCATCCAAGGAAGATGATTTTAATTTTGCAGTGTCTTTTTTCAAAAACAGTGTGATGTCTTTAAGCATATGTTCCAAGGCATCCAAATCGACAGGTTTTGATAAAAAATCGTACGCTCCATTTTTCATGGCATCGACGGCTATATCGATTGTTCCATAGGCTGTCATGATGACAACGACGGTTTTGGGGTGTCGTGATTGAATCTCTGCTAAAAGATCAGCGCCTGACATATAAGGCATCTTAAAGTCAGTTAAAACAATATTGGTTGGATGCTTATACAAATAAGCCAGCGCCGTTTGGGCCGAATTTTCAGTCGATACATCGTAATTTAGATTGCGTAAATAACCCGCGAGGGATTCACGTTGATTTTTTTCGTCATCGACAACTAATATGGAAATTTTCACGTCAATTTCTCCGGTAGAGTAAGTATAAATTTCGTGCCCATTTCAGGCGAACTATCGAGTTCGATCGTGCCTTGATGGTCCGTAATGATTTTATGTGTAATGGCTAATCCAACACCCGTCCCTTCTTCTTTGGTTGTGTAGAAGAGATCAAATATTCTGTTTTGAACTTCTTTAGGGATGCCTTTGCCAGAATCACTCACTACAATATTTACATGTGTCCGCTTTAATGTCGCAGAAAGCTCAATGCTATCATCAGCCGTGCAGGCTTCCATAGCATTTTTAATGAGATTTATCAACGCCTGTTGTAAATAATTGCGGTCAGCACCAATCGATATGGATTCCGACTTGACGATGAATTCAATATTTTTCTGTTTTGATTGCTCAAAAAAAAGCGCTTTAATTTCGGCAAAGAGGTCGCGTAAATCAAACACGGATGGCTTTATAGGCGTGGGTCGTGCATAATCGAGAAAATTTCGCAAAATCTGATCAATTCTTTTAATCTCAGAAATCATGGTTTGCGTAGCGGTTTCAAATAATTCATGATTTTGATCTGGCTTAAATTCTTTCTTTAAACGTTGAGCAAGTATTGAAATGGCATTGAGTGGATTCCGTATTTCATGGGCGACTCCCGCTGCCAATTCGCCAAGCGCGGCTTGTTTTTCCTGAACCCGATGCAAATTCTCCAATCGACGAACGTCCCCTTCGATACGCTTTTTTTCTCTCTCGAGAAGTGTTTTGTCTCGTTTTGAAACCGACATGCTCAGAATAAGAATTATGATAATAGTGGCGACAATCGTTCGCATTATCAATTGCGATAAAATCGACCTTTGAGTTTCGTCAAGCTGATGGGTTTGAAATCCTATAACTAAGGCATAATCCTGTCCTTTTGAGTTTAGTATTTTGTGAATCTCTATAAATTTTTCAGTGGCTGTCTTTCGCCATAAAATATCATGTGGCATCGCTTCGAGTTGGTCATCCGAAAAATCATCCGTCCGAACATTTTCATTCCGAGCCGAAATAGATTCTTTATTTGAATCAATAATTTTAATATAAGCGATTCCTTGAATATGTACCATTTCGTCAAGTAGTAATTTCAAGCTTCCGGATGCATCCAAACTCTTCTCGGCTTCGGTTGTTAATTGGCATATTACGATGATTTTATTGGCCATTTTTAAGCCGACTGCAAAGCGTTGTTCTGAGATGGCATTTTGATTACGAAATGGCGTTCCTGGCAAACCTAAAATTAAGGTGTCACCAGGGCTGTCGATAAAATCAAGAACCCATGGAGGTGCGAAATCATGATTCCGAAATCCACCGCCTCCCATCCCACGACCGAACCCGCCGCCTCCCATACCGCGAAATCGACCTTGATTTTCATTGGGGGCTGCTTCTGTTTTTGCCAATATTTGTCCGAGTGAATCATATATAAAGAGTGAATGGATGAAACTTTTTTTGATAAAAGCGGACAAGTCCGTTTCGCTAAGTTGACTTTGAGAATTGAGTTCTCCAACGGTGGATAAGACATCAATCGCTCTATTGACTAAATTTTCTTCCAAAGACGATGAATGTTCAATTTGCTGAATTCCCGCAAACCCTATAAGATTGGCCGTAATATCGGCTTGCTGTTGCAATAAGTTTAACGATTCTTTTGTCCGATCCCGATATTCTAAAAAAGCTATTGTGCTGATGATGACAATGATGACGACATAAAGAATAATATATCGACCGATAAGGGGAACCGTTTTTTGACGTGGAGGCGGGAGTTTATTTTTCATGCTTTAGTATAAATTCAGGCTTTCACTTCACCAAGCTAATAATTGCGAAACTCGATTGGACCATATTTTATTCCTCTTGAGAGCGAATGGAATGCCATCATAAAACGATAATTTCAATTAAAATGCGTTTCTCAGGCGCAAAATTATCGTATCTGAAAATTAAATAAAAAAGTTGGAAACAATTTCAAAAACAAGGCATTGTAAACGGGCAATGAAAAATGAAAATAAAATAATAACTCAAAATATCCTGGCAAATCTGCCGTTCTAATAAAACTCTACTTTTTCTCTCCTCGAAAGGGCCAGTTTAATCACTGGTCCTTTCTATTACTAAAAGAAATCCGATTACTAAAATTGAAGAGTTAAACTTACTGAGTTTGGGGTATTAAAAGAAAAAAGCACTCGCAAATATATTTGACGAGTGGGTTATTTTCTGTCCTGCTTTTTATGACGGTAACTTTTTGGATTAGATGCCGTTAGTGTGGATTTTGACTTTGCAAATCGCGGTGCGTGAGAAGAAATAAGCGCTCCCTTATGGTCACCAATTAAATCATTACGTCCCATTTGAATCAATAAACTTTTAAGTTCATTATAATTTTCAGGCTTAAAATATTGCATGAGAAGTTTCTGATATTTCCGCTCTTTTGCCCGCTTCGCCACAAAAACAGGTTTCTTTGTAAAAGGATCCATTTCAGTATAATACATTGTTGCGGCAATGTCCATTGGAGCTGGAATAAAGTCCTGAACTTGACGAGGCCGATAGCCATTTTCTTTTAAAAACAGAGCAAGTTCAATCATTGCATCCAAATCTGAACCGGGATGACTTCCTATAAAATATGGGATTAAATACTGCTCTTTATTCGCTTTTTGACTTTCTTTTTTAAATGTTTTGCCAAATTCAACAAACCCATCGATGGGTGGTTTTTTCATGAGCATCAATGTCTTTGCATTGGCATGCTCTGGTGCAACACTCAATTGCCCCGACACATGGTGTGCAGCGAGTTCTTTGATATATTCCGGGGAGCGATTCGCTAAATCCATACGAACACCACTATTTACATGAATATTTTTAATGCCATCAACGTTTCGTGCTGTTTGCATGATATCGATTAGGGCGTCATGATTCGTCACTAAATGCTTGCAAATTGTTGGGTGCACGCAAGAGAGTTTGCGACATTTTGATTCAATTTCCGATGATTCGCAACGCATATGGTACATATTTGCCGTCGGTCCACCGAGGTCGCTAATGTTACCTTTAAAGTGCTCCTGTTTCGAAATGGTTTTTACTTCGTTTATAATTGAATCTTTGGAGCGCCATTGAATAATGCGTCCCTGATGCGCTGTGATGGAGCAAAATGTACAACCTCCAAAACACCCTCGCATCATTGTGATAGAGTCTTTAATCATCTCAAACGCAGGGATGGGCTGCAGGTATCTTGGATGTGGTAAACGCGTATATGGCAAGTCATAAATATGATCCATCAATTCGGTTGTGATGGGTAATCCACCAGGATTTTGAATGACTTTACGATCACCATGAACTTGAACCAAGGTCTTGCCATTTAACGGATTAGAATGCTTATAAATCAGACGCGTTGCTTCGGCAAATTGCCATTTATCTTTCACGACCTCTTCGTAGGAAGGTAGAATTTCGCAGTCAGATGCATCAAACTCTTCTTTTGCGCCTAATACATAGCTAATACCACGATAATGTCGCGCCTCTTTTACAGTTTTGCCTGAAGCAAAATGCCGCGCTAATGTTAACAGAATTTCTTCCCCCATTCCAAAGGCGAGCAAATCTGCTTTGGCGTCGAGGAGAATCGATTTTTTAACAGTGTCGCTCCAATAATCATAATGTGCGAGACGACGCAATGATGCTTCCACGCCACCCAAAATGACGGGCGCTTTAAAGGCTTCTCTCGCACGTTGTGCATAGACGAGAGTGGCTCGATCAGGACGTTTCCCCTTCTCCCCACCTTCAGAATATGCATCTTTGCTGCGAGGTTTGCGATTGGCGGTGTAATGATTAATCATGGAATCCATATTGCCAGCGCTGATAGCCCAAAAAAGACGCGGCGCTCCGAATTGTTTAAAATCTTCAACTGATTTCCAATTGGGTTGCGACAATATTGCGACGCGATATCCTGCTTGATCAAGCATTCGACCCAAAATCGCCATGGCAAAACTAGGATGATCGATATAAGCATCACCGGTTACAAAAATAACATCGACTTCGTTCCAACCGCGAGCTTTCATTTCGAGATGCGACGTTGGTAAAAATTGGAAAGAATTAGGCGAAGTTTTCATGGAGTCAATACTTTATGAAATGGCCGTAAAAAATTTGCGAATGTCATCCGTAATTAAGCGAGCTCTCTGACTCTCTTTATCCCATAGAACAAGCGTAACGTTGCCATTTGCAATCGTTTTGCCCGTTATTTTATTCGTGAAAACTTGGTTTACAATCATGGATTTATTTCCGATAGATTCTATTTTTGATTCGATACTAAGAACATCATGTAAAAGAGCTGGGTGTTTAAAATCAAGGTTAATATTGACCACAACAAAGTCGATTTTCAAGGTTTCCCATTGCTCTAACTTCATCATATCTTCGACAAATTGCCAACGTGCATCTTCCATCATTTCGAGATAACGAGCGTGATTAACATGACCATATAAATCCAGGTGATAGACTCTAACTTTAATTTTCGTAATTCTTGCCATGTTTTTCCTTTATACATTATTTTGATTAATAAATTCGCTGGGTCTATTTAAATCAAAACTTTACAATTGAAACGTTTGTTTTTTTAATCTTACTCTCATTTTTGCATTGGAACCACTAGAGCTATTTTTATCTTAGCCCGCTTTTTTTAGAACGGGCCCATAGCTCAACGGTTAGAGCGACGGACTCATAATCCGCAGGTTCGGGGTTCAAATCCCTGTGGGCCCACACCGTAATCCCTTATAGCTCAGTGAGTTATAAGGGATTTTTTGTTTCTATGTGTTTTGAGTTATCTATCCAGTTTCGGCAATTTTGGACACTTTTGGACACACTTTGGGCACAAAATGGGCACACTTTTTGGATAGTTTTCTCTCCAAAGTGGATATATTTCAACGTTTATTGCCAAGCAGGTCACGGATACATACAAAAAAAATGATAAAAAAAAAGCGCCTGTAATAAAACAGACGCTTATTTAAACTTATTCTCTAACATTAGATTAGAATTGCTTCAAGGACGTTAATTCCATCGCGTAGATTTTCATCAACTAAATCCGCATAGTGTTTCTCCGTAATAGTTACCGAACTGTGACCAAGAAGCTTGGATACGGTAAATATACTTACACCCTGTTGTACGAGTAAGGACCCGAACGTTCTTCTTAAAGTATGAATGTTTGCATTTTGAATTCCTGCAGAATCATAATATTTTTTGATTCTCTTTAGTGTATACGAATACGTCATTGAAAATGGAAAGTCTAGCTTATGCTCATATTTCCTTCGATAAAGGATTTCAAAAACAGTTTGATCCATTGGGACATATCTTACTTTATCTCTTTTACCTATAATCTTGATTCTCTTTGAAGCAAAGTCAACGTTATCCCATATTAGTCGATCTTTTAGTAACTCCTCGCGTCGCGCTCCCGTGTGCAAATATACTTGTACTAAATCATGATAATCTTGATTATTGTCTAAATATATTTCATGAAGAAGCTTTTTGATTTCCACTGTTGTCAAGAATCGAATTTTGATTTCTTTTTTTGGTGGAGGTATCAATCCTTTCATTGGATTCTTCTCTACGAACTCATGACTTACTAATATGTTGAAGAATGCTCGAAGGGTCCTAAACTCTAGGCCTACGGTTTCTGTACTGACATTTCCATATTCAATTCTATTTTTGAAATATCTAGACATATCACGTATTGTGATGCCTCTAATAGGTACATTTTCTAAGAAGTTTATGAGTGAATTAAAAACTAATTGTTCTCTCCTGATTGTGTTTTCTTTTTTATGGGATCTTTCAATAGTGTATTCTACGGCCTCACTAATTGTAAGGTTTTTCTTTTCTTCCCGTTCTAATCCACTATAAACTCTAGTCTTTTTATACTCAATTTCAGCTGCAAGACGTTCGGCATTTTTACGATCAGTATAGACTCGCACCCGATGTCTTTCACCATTAGTATCATAGTAATCAATTCTAAATCCATTTCCTTTTACTGATTTGATTCGTGTTATTTTGGCCATAACCCCTCCATTAAATTACTAAATGTATATCGGAAACTTTAATATTCTTTACTGACAGTGTTTTTAGGTCGCTCTCTTTAATACGCATCCTTGAGCTTACTGTGTATGTAATAATATTATTACGATGAATTAATCGACGTACAGTTCTAACTGATACGTCTAATAATTTTGCTACTGATTTTAAGCTATACATCTGTTCCATCGCCCGACTCCTTTCTATTTGTTGTTAGTTGATGTCATCATTAGTATTCTTATTCCATAAAAATGGGGCACCTCGATGTGAGATGCCCCGCCTTTTCACGCCTCGCTGATAATAGTTTGGGTAAATACAAACATGTCTAAATTGGAACACAAGTTTGGGATTTCATCATGTCTCACTTCGACTATTTGCCAAGGGTTTAAGTTTGCTCTCAGACACATTCTTAAAGCGATTGGTTCCGAAATTGGCCTATTGGGTAGCTCACCTAATACACGAAATATCATTGCTTTTTCAACAATTGGGAAAACGAGAAATACTATTTCCTTTTTATATGAGGCGTATAGCAATGCTTCTGAGAAACCAGACTTGTTTAGTTGAAACCTCAGCTCATTTAACAGTTGAGCAGTTTGATTATCATTAATACTCTTTAAAAATTCATTACTCATTTGGATTTCCTTCTAAAATAAACTTTAAGTTATGGGGCACCTCCTATGAGATGCCCCTTGATAGTTATGCCCTAAAACTCTAGTATCGTAAAGTCTGCACCTTTTTGACTCACAATCTCTTTCTGCTCAATCACAGCTCTCATACCTACAAGCTCATTCTTGACTTTTACAACCGCCATCATTTGAGACTCCTTTGAAGACTTCTTCTTTAGAAGCGTAGCTCGCTCACTAATGTCCTGAGTTGCCTCAAATTCAACTTGAATTGTTTTGTACTCTTTTACTAAATACTCATAACGCATCTTGAAACGCTCTAATGAGTTATCATACTCAAGAATAGTTACAATATTTTTGGGGGTTACACCGTGAGCTTTACTACCATCGTAAGGCTTACGAGTTTTCGTAGCTGAATCCATGTGGACTCCTTCCTGGCTTGCGCCATTTGTTAGTGTTGTTTCTTCATTTACTCTTGAAGAATTTTCATTTTCGTACATCGTCTG
>CALBFA010000069.1 GCA_937888365.1 uncultured Fidelibacterota bacterium
TTTAAGCTCTGAAAATAGTTGCCATTGATGATTTGCCAAAAGGGAAAATCATTTCGTTTCCATTAATATCAATGTGAATTTTTACACGATTAACGCCATACATTCTAGTGTTTATTGTAACCGTTTTGGTGGTTCTATTAATTACTTCACCCTCAAATATGCAATTATGGTCACAGATTGAACGGCTTGAAAGTTTTTGACCTGCTGTGAATTTTTTCATTTCGTTTCCCTTTGTCGTTATGTTTGTTTGCTCTCTCATTTCATAGTTAATATAATACAAATATCATAGAAAGCTAATACTTTTATTATATAAATTAAAATAAATTAAATAAAAAAGCCCCTACCATAACGATAGAGGCTCTAACCTGGCGGGTAAGGACGCTAGGTTTAGACTACTGGATTTGGTTGCTCGTAAGAGGTTTCACCAGCTACAGCCGTGATTTCGCTTCTTGCAACGACCATCGCTTGGGTTGCCGTTAATGTGTAACCGCCTGAACATTTGAACTCAATCTGTATCTCAATTGAGTCAAAATTTGAAAGAGAAGTTATATCGAGGTACAGAGCTAAGTTTTGAGGCGTTGTATTATCGATGACAGCCGATTCAGAAGATAGGCCGCCAGCTTTCAATGTGACGTAGCCGTCACCTAAAACATTGCTGACCGAAGCCTTATAATAAAACACGAGTTGGCGCATCTCAGGGGTTTTCATCAATGGCATAACTAAGCCGTCAGCATATACAGTCGAAGTACAAACAAAACTAGGTGAAGTCATTGAAGTGTTTGGCGATAAATCCTCGTTGTAGAGGGTATAAAGGATTTGATAATAACCACCATTGCCACCACTCGACACAAGCTCTGAGTTTTGTCTCATACGGTTATCTAGTACAGACAACATCTGCATTAATGTCATTCCCTCAGTAATATAAACCTGGCTCGATAATGATTTGATTAAAGCCAATTCGTTTGAGCCGTTAAACTCCATGTCGTTTGCATCTAAATTGATGCTAACCGTGTTAGGGTCGGACTTCTCTAGTCCACCACCTAAAGCACCAGCGTTAATTTTTATCCCTGTTACTGCATCAGTACCTATTTTATCTGCCGTAACAGCCCCTGTACCTATTTTTGAGGCAGTAACCGCACCTGAGCCTACCTTTGCTTCGATAACAGCTCCTGTGCCTATTTTAGCAGCAACAATACCAGCATCTTTAACTCGTAGCCCACTAGAGTATTCAATAGTTGAGCCATCAACATTCCCTTGACCAATAACCGCCCCAGTTGAACCGTGAGCAGCTGTTAAAACTGGATGAGTAACCGAAGCTCCATTGTCCCAAGGGATATTCGTGAGTTCAGGTTGTGCTACCTGAGCCGTACCGACATAAACAGTAATTTGGTTGACTGGCATATCATCGACATAATAAGTTCCATCACCGTTATCTGTAATTAGTATCGGAGTTCCTGAGGTACTCGCTAAAGCTGTTCCACCAACCGATTTGATTAATACTGTTTCGCCAGCAAGCAGCGTGTCTGTTGATTGGTCGTATAGTGCAAATGAAAATCTAGCCATTTTTATAATTCCTTATTCTGTTACTATTAAAAGTCCATCACCAGTCGGGACTCCCGTTGCTGTGAATATTGTGCCCTCCAAATTGTTTGCCGCCCCTACCGCTGTGAAATCAGCCGTATCATACTTCTCAATCGCATACTCGACACCTACTACAATATCGGCAGCTTGGACTAATTTATATGATACCATCCTTGGATAATTCGTCAAAGCATAGAGCGTATTTATACTCGGTACGTTTGAGATTGGGAATAATGATTTGACTTTAATCTTTACACCATCAATATCAATTAACCCATTCACGGGAAACACGTCTAATTCCTCGATTAATACATTATAGTTTATTTTATTCAAGTCCTTATGCGGCGCCCATTTCATGTGACTTTTTGTATTGTATATGTTCAGGAGCGTTTCAACCGTTGCGCTTGGAACGCTTGAAAATTCATATTCACCAACAAACCTAAACTTCCTGTCACCTACAATTAATTCATTTCTTATGTTCTCATAGATTTCCTGAATAGGCTCAAACTTCTCACTCCTGGAGCCCTTGTCAGGAATAGGCATATCATAAGATACTCGTGAGAACCCAAATTGGGGGACTCCTGTTCCTCTATACATTTTCCACCGTTACTTTCGTTAATGGTTTAAGGAATGAGTGACTAATCGCAATCACAGTCCCAATATCTTCGCCAACGTAATCAAAGTGAACCGTCTTTAGAATATCATCTGCATCTACTTTGTACAGCTCAATTTCACGGGTCGTAATATCGTTTGAGAACATTTCTTTATACCGATTTAATATAACTTCAATTTCAGTCTTTCGTAATTTTAAACCGTAAGTCCTTACTTTGCCGTCATCTGTTTCCTCGTAACCCACTAAAGTTATTTCAGAAGCTCCCTCTTTCTTTACCTTTTTGGTTTCGCTAAGGGTGTTCTCAATGGCATACGTTACCGAGCCTCTTGATTGACTACGTGGTAAAAGATAAACTTTCCCCTCTCGGTCAACATAAAACCATCGATTAGCAACAACAGCTATATCCCTAATAATGTCCATTGCTGTGGCGTTTCTATAATGCCCGCCGTAATTGTCGTCAAAAGCCAAATCAAAACTGACAGCTACGTCATGGCCAAGAAAATCATTTTTATAATTGCCTCTGATTATACCGTAATTACTTCTCTCGTTATATTCAAACCCACTCAATAAAGAGACGTTCGTCATACCTTCTTCAGCACCATAAGAGCCATATTTGCTTTCGTCCATTGTAGGAAACTCTATACCACTATACACATCGCCAAATTGATTATCGTCGTCAAAGTCACCAATATATTCAAGCGACCCGTTAATCATGCTCCATACGTGATGAGTTGAACCAATCCAAGGGATTGAAACATCGGACGAGGGTATTGAACCCCAATCAAAGCCATATTCTGTCCCAAACAAAGTAAATCCCCAAGAAAAATCACCCCACTGACCTTTGCGGAGAATCCGTTTTTGATAGACACGCCCGTCTTGATGAATAAGGAAAAACTGGCCTCCAGCATTTATCCGAGTGTATAACCTGTCACTTAACCCCAACGAGCTAAGAATCATTTGAGTGAAAGAGAATCCACCAACTTTTTTTAGTGTAGTGGCGAACATAGTCCCCTCGTTTGGAGCATCAGGAATACTCGTGTCATCACAATAGAGATTAGTCCCGTGTTCTGTATTTATACGAGTTATAATATCGTTTACCGTGTCTCGGATATGGCGGCTGTTAAAAGGGTAGTCTTTGACGGTCTCTCCCGTTGATAGCTCTAGGTCATCGCCAATTACCGTATCTTTGAAATAAATAGCTTGTGGGAATACAGTAAGCTCAGGCTGGAATGTTGAACCGTTCATTATCTCGTCAATTTTACCAACCAACAAAGGCTCACCTGTTAAGTCATTAATTATCTTAATCGTATCATTAAGGGCGAACACGTTCTCGCTGCCATAAACATTGACCTTGAATGTTATCGGCTTAACCTCATACTCAAAATACCCACTCCCTTTCATTGACTCATCAAAATAATCAGGAAACGAGGGTAGGTCTATAAGCCCAGTAATATTTCTTGTGATACCACCAGCCGTGTGATAAAAACTAACGTGCAAGAGAGCCTCTATTCAGGCGTGCATTCATAATTTGTAGTTGAGTTCCTGTAAGCACAGTCATTGGAGAACTTGCTATTGCCGTCAGTTGCTCAATCGCTTCTTTCACCTCAGATATGCCACCTATCATTTGTCCATTGTTATTATTATTTAAGTTATTCTCGACTTGTGCTCTAATCATTGGCGTCAAGACATCACGAGAATATTGCTCAAAATCCTTTTCAGGAGCCACAAATTCAGCACCAGCCTCACCAATAAGGGCAAGGGTGGGTGAATCTACTCGGCCACCATCAGCAAAGGCGTTAATGGCTTGTTTTGCGCCCTCTAATATTGCGATCCCTGTCCCGTATAGAGGAAGTCCAACCGCCAATGACATCCCACCAGTTGCTCCACCAGTTGCCCATATTTCGCCAAGCGTAGCCAACATTTTTATTTGTTGGGCAGCAATATAATCGGTTATCTCTCCTTTGAGGAATGCTTTCCAACCTTGTTGGAGTCGTGCGAAACGGTCAACCCCTAATTGCTCTATTTTGTTATCTAGTCCAATCTTGGCGTTTGAACCTTCTTCCTCAAAATCACGCCTGATTTGTAATTGTTTGATGTAATCCCGAGTCGTGATTTCGCCTAATTGGTAGCGTTGGTCAGTATAGCGTTCAGCATCTTCGATTTCTCGGATGGAGTTCATAATATAATTATCTGTTCTCGATTGATACGCTGCTTCAAGTGCCACCTGGTCGGCAATATCCTTTTGAGCGGCAGCCGTTCTTTTTTCGTGCGCTTTTGCCTCTGCATCTGCAAGCATATTTACCGAGTCCACCAATACAGATAACCATTCTTCATCTTCTCTGTATTTATTCACAGCCGCTTCAACCTCAGCCTCGCTCATGTTCATCAAATCTCTTCGCTTTGCCCTGATTTCTTCTAATCTTGCGAGGTTAGCCTTATGCCGTGCGCTGCTTCCGCGCTCCTGTCTAAGTTCAGCGTCCGTCATTGCATCGGTCGCCTCTATTGCATCATTAGAAGACAATACGTAAATATCATAGGCTAACGCCAGAGCAGTTAATGCAATCCCAACGGGTCCCATAGAAGCGTATAATGATTTGAAACTTGCGCTCAATCCTCTAATACCAGTCCTTACCAATACCATTAAGCGAGGGAGTGTCGATATTCCTGAACTAGATAGCGCGAGTTGGACATTAAAAGCTCTCCATGTCATGACTAAACCAATAAGGGTAGCGTTGATAATAACAAACTTACCATCTATATTACCAACCGCTCTATTTAATCCTTTTATGCCATCAGTAAGTATTGGTAGTATCTCAACGCCTAATTCCAACATCTTAGCATTAAGAGTATTTTTCAGGATTTCTGCATTAGCATCAAACGTGTCCATCATTTTTGCAAATGCCATCTCGGTTTTACCAGCATAGCCAGCCATTTGAGCAAGGTTATCTCGTGCCATATCCATGTTGTTTGATAATAATAATACAGCACGTGCCGACTCATCACCAAAAATGACAGACAAGTCTGCTCCAGCATCAGCCAGGGCAAATACTGTTTCCTGAAAGCCAATGTTAGCAAGTGACGCTTTACCAGTTGTGCCCAGTAGCTCCTCAATGGCTTTGCTCGCCTTAGACGTTGGGTTAGTCATCTCAGTTATTGCTCTACCAACCGAAGTTGCAGCTCGTGCCGTTTGTAAACCTGTTTTGGTCAGGAATGCAAGAGAAGCTCCGACCTCTTCAAAAGAGATACCAGCATTCACAGCGTTTGGAATTACCTGTCCTAATACGGGAGATAATTGCCCAAGGGTAGTTTTACCAAGTGCAATGATTTGGAAAAATATATCAGAAACTTCCGTAGCCTTTTCGACTTCTAGTCCATAGGCGTTAATAACAGTTGTCAAGGCATCTACTGAAATTTCAGTTGTCGTATTACCAGCAACCGCGCCCTTGGCAGCAACGCGCAAAAAGTCAAGAGCTTTTCCAGCTTCTACACCAGCCGAAACGACTTGGTATAAACCCTCTGCTAACAAGTCAGCCGATTGTGGTATTTCTTTCGACATCTCCACGACACCAGCCGTCATTTTCCGAAAGTTATCTTGAGTAATAGTGACTAAAGTATTCACTTGAGCCATCTTTGACTCGAAACTACTTACTGTCCTTATGGAAGCGCCTACTGTCCTATCTAATACAGCATAGGCCTGTTGGACTCCATTAATAGCAAGTCCAAACTTCGCCATTTCTGCAGACCAACCAGTTACTGCTTTCTTTACTTTGGCATCTGCAGAACTAAAACCTTTTTTGAGCTTATCAACCTTTGCAGTCGATTCAGCCGTGTCCTGAATAAGCTTATCTAGCTTCGCAGATATTACGAGGATAAGGTCATCTTGATTAGCCATAGTAAAGCCTCCGTTGGTGTTAGTTTGCTGACCTTGTCAATGTGATACGCTTTCCCCTCGGACAATATAAAAATGAGTTGGTCGTAAAACCCGATTAAACCTTTTTCATAAAGGTCTAACCCTATTATTGTTCGCTGTTCGGCACTTGGCTTTCCGACTGCTTTGAGCTTATGAGAAAGGTCAATAGCCTCTTCGTCAAAGTGTCGTTTAATTCCAAAAAATCAGCCACCACCTCACCAGCTAAATTGGCAGTCATCCAATCGCCTATTTCTCCATCAGGCATTTCACCTTTCAAGATAATCGCGAATAATTGCTCTAGTACGTTTTGGTCTAAATACGATGAAACTACATCGTACATACTCTGCTTGTCCATCACGAAACCGTTCCAGTCAATCCCTTTTAATAGGGTGAGCATTTTCTTACCATCGTTTA
>CALBFA010000070.1 GCA_937888365.1 uncultured Fidelibacterota bacterium
AAAAATGATGCAGCCTAACTTCTCGCTATGTCCATTTTATTGTTGCAACTCCAACTCCTATCTTTGTAATATCTATATCGCGGTTAATCTATAATTATACTTTCTATATACAAGTTTATATTCGTACTCTATCTCTATTTTTTAATATATATGATTTTTTTGCATTGTCTATTAATCTTAAGAGGAACTACAATAAGCAAAGAAAACGTCTTGGATTTAGAACTCCTAATGATGCTATCTTTGGGAAACAAGAGATTGCACTAACAACTTGAATTCAGAATTGTTAATAATACTATGAAATATCATAGTTATAGTTTGGTTCATCTCGGTACATCCCGACACTCCCCCGACGCTTCGCGTTACCCGTTGGCGGGGTCTGCGACGTGTTCCCCTGCGGCGGGACACTCGATGGACATTGTTTTCTATTCAAGTTGTAAAATAATTCCGGACAATGAACATGCTTCGACGGTTAGCCCGACAAAAAAGTCGGGATTACTCAGTATAACAAATTTGCTTTGCGACTTGGGGGCTTTGCGAGAAATCTTTTGTCCGCAAGCAAGATGCTTACGTTACTTTTTTATCTGACTTGAGAACACTCTTCGACGGAGACTCCACTTCGTTGCTCAGAGAGACAGGGTTTTCTTTGTGGCTTCGTGCCTCCGTGTGAGGCTTTTTATTTCTGGTTTCGTTGTGATGAATTTTGCATAAAAAAAAGACCCTCGTAAATGGAGGGTCTTTTTTATTGATTCTCGTTTTCGTCTATTCTCGTAGAGAAACGGGCTTGCCTAGAATTTCAGACATAATAATGCCTTGTGCCAAAGGCGAATGGCGACCCAGTCGATCCAAAACAGATTTTATCTCGCTTGGTTTTCGAACTTGATTCGTCTCTTTCTTGAGCCCACTCGTTTCAGTAGGACGAGGCGTGCTTCCTTCAGAAAAGGCTTCCACCTTTTTCTCAATAATCGGTTTTGGTAGCACGGCTTCAACGACAGGTTCCTTCATATAAGGAACCTCTCTAATGCTATCCCTGACCTCTTTTTGAACTTCCTCTTTAAGATTTTCAATCATATTTTGAAAATCAAACATAGATTGTTTTTTCTTTTCTTGAGGAGGAGCCACGTCCTGTTCCCGAGTGCGTTGATCAGCCTTTTTCTTATTTTTCTTCAAAAAAGCCATCACTAAATAGATGAGGATAAATAATAGCGGTTTATAATCGTCCATTTTATCCTCCTTTCTTCATCATATTAAAATTTAAAGCGCAATTTTATTTTGAGACATCGGGTTCGCTACTGCTTGCGAGAGTATCTCTCATAGACGTATCGGCTTGAATATTTTGCATTCTATAATAATCCATAATACCCAAATGTCCTTGACGAAAAGCTTCAGCAATTGACTTTGGAATTTCGGCTTCAGCCTCTACAACTTTAGCCTTCATTTCGACGACTCTTGCTTTCATTTCTTGCTCGTTGGCTACAGCCATCGCCCGACGTTTCTCTGCTTGGGCTTGCGCAATATTTTTATCAGCATCAGCTTGGTCAATTTGCAATGTTGCGCCAATATTTTTGCCGACATCTACGTCCGCAACATCAATGGATAGAATTTCAAATGCTGTACCTGAATCTAGACCTTTTCCCAATACATTTTTCGAGATAATATCGGGATTTTCCAAAACGGCTTTATGCGAAATTGCAGAACCGATACTACTCACAATACCTTCGCCAACGCGAGCAATAATGGTTTCTTCTCCAGCACCCCCAACAAGTCGATCGATATTGGCTCTAACCGTTACACGGGCAACGCAAAAAAGCTGAATACCGTCTTTTGCCACGGCGGATACTCTTGGCGTTTCAATGACGCGAGGAATAACCGACATTTTCACGGCATCAAGAACGTCTCGTCCAGCTAAGTCGATGGCTGCAGCACGTTGAAATGGCAGATCAATGGATGCCTTGTCAGCAGTACTCGTTTTGCTCTTTAATGATCAGAAAGAGTTTCTCGACCTCATCAACATCTCCAAGAATAGAATAGAGTGCATCCTTGATCACATTCTCACGCGGACGTATTCCACGCCAGCCATCAGGACGAACTTCGCGAATGACCTTATCAATCCTCAGTGCTAGATCAGTTACAACATCCTGCGCACCACCTTCTGATAGCTCATTTTCGGGTGTTCGGGTTTTCACCAGGTTATTGTACAATGCTCGTTTTGCCGGAGTATCAAGCTCTTCAGGTGTATTATCTTCGATCCCTACCTCAACCTTTTTGGCCAACTCAGCGATCCTCTTCAGGTACTCTTCATAATCCAGTGCTTTAGCACGTCGCGCTGCAATCAATTCATCAAGGAGCTTGGACATCTTTTCGTAGTATGCAGGATCGTTCAGATGCTCTTTGATTATCTTGCGGCGGACGTTGTTCTCAATGGTTTCGGCAATAGCTTCCTTGTTTCCACGAAGTCCTCCCAACTGCTTATTGATGGCATCAGCGATCCCCGTTTTAACGATAAGCTCCAGCAGACTAAGATCGCCAAACGGTGAGATAGTCCTGGGTCGATCCGCCTCAATAAACATATCGATGAGCATACGCATGTCGGCTTCATAAGATTTGAGATCCAGGGTCTCCCCACTTGCCTTGCGAATCGTGTCCCGCAGTTTGAGATACCAGTCGATCTGCTTCTTCATGATCTCGATCTCGGCAGAAGAGTATCCCGCCGTGTCGAGTTCATCAGCAATATTTGCGAAGGACCTGACCAAATTTACCGTCCCTAAGTAAAGTGCAGTCCGTTGGGGCTCTTTTTCCTCCAAATCGCTGGCGACCTCAGTGTTACCACAGAAGTACTGGATGTATTGCAACTCACCTTTCGGGGGTTCAACAGGTTCACAGAGCATGGCCAAGGTCTCAAGGGCGTTGTCCAGACGCTCTTTGCCCAGCTCCAGTCGATCCTTTAGTAGAATCTGAGGATCCCCACCATCAGCGGTGGTGTCCAATTCTGAGGCGTAAACGGCAATTGCATTCTCAACCTTGCTGAAGAGATCCTTATAATCTACGATATAGCCAAATTCCTTGTCATCACCATCCAAGCGATTCACGCGACAGATGGCCTGGAATAGACCATGATCCTGCATAGACTTATCAATATAGAGATATGTACAGGGTGGCGCATCAAAACCTGTGAGCAGCTTGTCCACCACAACGAGGAGCTTCATATTCACCGGTTCCTTAGTGAATAACGCTTTCGCCCTATCCTCATATGTCTCTGTTTTGCTCTTTCCCGGATTGGGAACAATATCTTTCAGGAGTTCTTCGTAAGTATTGTAGATGAATTGTTTGTCTGACTCTGTATTAGCCCCCGTCTCCTCTAAGGAAACATCTCCGGCATAGGGATTATAGGAAGTGACCACCGCGCACCGATTCTTGAAAGGTGTATGCTGGAAGAGAGCGTAATACTTCGTCGCCTCATAAATACTCGAAGCAACGAGCAAAGCATTCCCTCGTTCACCTGACAGTCTGGGTTTCACGCTGAAATCCATAACCAGATCATTAACAATGCGTTCCATTCTGGATTTGGAGCTGAGGACCTTTTGCATGGTTCCCCAGTGGTTCTTCAGCTCTTCCTTTTGCCAATCATTGAGTCCTTTTGTCTTTGCATCGAACCAAGCATCCACCTGGTCCTCCGATCCTAAGTGCTGATCGATGTCCCGGGCTTCATATACCAAATCCAGAATCACTCCATCTTCGACACCTTCACTGAACTTGTAGGTGTGGATATACCCACCGAAGACTTCCAGACTGGTTGCTTTGTCTTTCTTAAGAAGTGGCGTACCAGTGAATCCCATGAATACCGCATTAGGCATGATAGCTTTCATTACACGATGAAGACGACCGCTTTGGGTACGATGACACTCATCTACGAAGACGAAGATCTCACCGACCGTCTGGCTAGGCTGTGCCTCCAAATCCTTGATGAAAGCTGTAAAGTTATCTACATCCTGGCGACCAAACTTGTGGATGAGCGAACAGAGTAGACGCGGTGTCGCTTCCCCTAATTGCGTTAGCAGATCCCGACCACTACTGGATCGTTTGATCTTCTCACCGGCATCGTTGAATACTCGCTCGATCTGTTTGTCAAGCTCGTCCCGATCTGTGATAATGACGACTCGGGCTTGCGGGTTATTCTCCAGTATCCATTTGGCCAACATTACCATGACAATGCTCTTGCCACTGCCCTGGGTATGCCAGATGATCCCGCCCTTGCGCTGCTTCACATGTTCCTGAGCAGCTTTCACTCCAAAGTACTGGTGGGCACGGGGTAGTTTCTTGATACCACCATCAAAGAGTATAAAATCATACATTAGTTCGATGAGACGATGCTTGTTGCACAGTCGTTTCAGGTACTTATCTAGCTTGTATCCTTCATCGATATTCTCATCCTCTTTCCAGGACAGGAAGTATTTCTCAGGGGTACCAATGGTGCCATACCTCAGGCCCTCAGTATCATTCCCTGCAAAGATGAACTGGATTGTAGAAAAGAACCATTCATTGAACTCAGGTTTCTGGTTGGACAGGCTTTGACGAATTCCATCACCGATGCTAACACGACTGTTCTTTAGTTCGATCAAGCCAATGGCAATTCCGTTCACATAGAGTATGAGATCAGGGCGGCGTTCATGATTACCCTTGAGTGTGACTTCTTCAGCAATGGCGAAGTGATTCTTCTCAGGTTCAACCCAATTTATAAGTTGAATACTCTCAGTGGGCTTACTCACATCAGGTCGTACTTGAACACCATAGCGTAATAAGCTATACACTGCCTCGTTATTCGAGTACAGACCTCGATTGGCATTATCTGCTTCGGTTCGTAGCCTGTAGTGGACCGCATTTATCAGAGCTTTGGTGTATCCCCGGGATCTTAGATAGTCGGCGAGATAGGATTCTTCAATGTTACTGTTGTAAGACCGGTCTGACCAGTCTCCCAGATAATCATATTTAAGGTCTTCCTGAAAGAGTGCAATCACTCTATTCTGGGTCTTACGTTCAGGTTTGCCGATCTCATCTACCATCTGGAATCCCCGGTTTTATTCTGCATTTATTCTGCACCGATGCACTTTTATTCTGCAGTCCGAATCATTCGCCGAGAATGACCCAATGCCCACCCTTTGTCGGACCAACACGGTCAATGTGACCATTTTCTTTCAGCCATTTGATATTGTTTTCCACTGCAGTCTGACTTATCCCCAAGATCGTGGCCAGCTCAGCCAGCGTTACCTCATGATCGTTTCGGATAGCATCAACAATCGCCTGGCGGTTTGCGCCCAACTTTTTACCCAACTTTTTACCCAACCCTGCTTGGGAAGTATCTTGGGTAGAAGACTTCTGATTTGCTTCGAGATAGTCTAATGAATACGGGAATGTCACCCAGAGGCCAGTGGATTCATATTTGAATTCAGGATCTGGAACATTGGCAGCATTGCAGGCAGCAAAGATCCGCTCAATACCCCGTCCCCAGGCTTCAATCATCCCAGCCAGTGAGAACACTTTGGCAATATCCGGATTAAATGGCAGGGATTGATGCTTTCCCTTCATGGTGTCAACTGTCCAGCCCTGGGGTAGCTGCCCAGAATTCCAGATCATGATCTGGTCCGTATAAACGCTGATCTGAATGGGGGCACCACTGCTGTAATCCTTATGGGCAACGGCATTCAGAATGACTTCCCGCAATGCTTCTTCCGGTACAGGAAAGGTTTCAACCCGCTGTATACCCTCGTATGAAATCATCGCTTTCAGGTATTTGGCTTTCAGGATGTCGAGGGTCTGGTTTACCTGATTAAGCAATGCACCATGTACTTCATCCTGATAGCGCAAATCAGCTTTGGCTTCAAAATACCCCATCTTGATGAAGGCACCGGTAACAAATCGTTCAGGATCTGGATGGAAAAGCAGTAGCGCGGCACGCTTTAGATAATCCCCATCCATCAGATGAAGTTTGGCAATGAGGCTCTCATCACTTTCTTCGAGGATTGCCTCAGGAAGACGTCGGCTCCGGTGACCAATCTGGCGGAAAGTTTCCAGGGTTTGTGATGAAAGATCCGAGATGCCAACATGGGGAATGGGAACCCCATCCCAGTGCTTCCCTATTTTCTGTAATAGAAAGCTATCCAGGGCAGCGCCTTTGAGTTCCTGTTTCGTACTGCCTGTTCGATAATGATATTGGCCTTTATAGCTGACAGGGTGAAGCTGGGGTTCTACCCGGATTCGGATCAGGTCTTTGCCATCTTCCGGGATCAAATGCACATCGGGAACAATACCGAGGATATCACGGATCTTGTTTGGCAGATCCTCCAGCAATTTCTTTGCGTCTGATAAAACAACTGGATCACCAGCGTCATTCCTGCCGATCTCCAGGATCCCACCATCGGCGTTTGCGAATCCACAGATCCATTTGAGATATTCATCCCGCCAGGATTCTTTCCATTCCATGTTCTGGTGTTCAGCCATTTATTGCATTCCACATTTGTATTGATCCATTATCGGTTCTTAGCTTCATTCGATCATTTATACATACTTATACACCCAACACCGTATAAGTATGTATAACTTGGTATAAGTCCTCATACCAGCCGAATCTTCCCAGTAAGGAGTTCCTGCATCATGCCCTGTTTGATCTCGCGAGCTTTAAAAAGCTTTACAGCCAACGAGTGAATTTCTCCATCCATACCTGCTAAAACATCCGCGATCTGGACCTGCTCTTCAATTTGCACAGGTACCTTATATCTAAATTTGACAAAATCCTTTTGATACAGGTGGTTGATTGTTGAGCCAGCACTTAGTTGGTTGAGGAAACTCGTAAATACACTGGAAGAGAGTAGATAATAGAAGAACTCGGGATGGAAGGTATCATTGATTGGCCGAATTACGAACACACCACTATTAAGAGTAGCAGGCTTTGGAAGTTTATCAACAATAGCTACCTTACCAATCGTTCCATCTTTTGTGACAAGTACATCGTGAACACGTACCTGTATATTTTTATCCTGATCATATCTGAGTTTATCAACATGATGACATTGATCCCACATTATATAACCAGCCTGGAATTCTGTTCCTGTCACCAAGTAGTAATCACCGATGGACCTATACTCACTCGTGGTTAATCCTTGCCAACCAATCCTAGCTTTCAGGGTTGCTGACATTCCGAGTTGATTTTCCTTCCACTCGCCACTAAACCCCGGCAAGCGTTTTTTGCCTGTGAGCAATTCCTGCATGGCGCCCTGTTTGATGAGGCGTTTCTTGGCGATAAGCCTTTCCAGGGATTCGATATAGGCATCGGCATCCCGCAATGCCTCAGCGATGGCTTCCTGCTCGGCTTTTGTTGGGGGAAATGGGAGTTGAAGTGGTTGGATATGCTTGTTGTTAATCTGGGGGATGGATGTTGTGTCGGCTATTCTCCAAAGCTCAATATGAGTCAGTGCGTAATAAAGGAATTCATTGCAGATAGAATCTACTGGTGTAAGGGTCATCAGGTTCGTATCCATAAAGGAGTCCTCTTGCAAGATCCGAACCTTATTTAGCAATATAGAAGCTCCCCTTTTAGGAAATATTAAGCTTCCCTTTGGCACACGCCTATGATCAGGTCGTATCTTGTATTGTGTCGTCTGAAGATACTTATTGTCATTGTTCAACTGCTCGACCTTAAAATATGGTAGACCAAAATCAAGGAACTCAAATAGAGAGGGACTTTCGCCACTTTTGATGTTAACGTAAGTACCTAACCTCAATGGACTCCAATCAAGAGGTATTACTCCTGCATCTGTTAGCTTATAGCCCTGTCTCACTTCCATGTAAACCCCATCTTCTCTAGATGCTCGCTCACTTTGGCTTCCAGATCAGCAACCTCTTCAGTCAACTTTGGCATGGTTGATTCATAACGCTCGGCCAATTCCTTCACTCTTTGGGTCAATCCCTGACTAATTCTATCCGTCTCTCCATGAATGGCTGTTTCAAGCGTTGTCAGCCACTTGTCCTCAACCACCAAGGTCTTGATTTCAGATACAGTGAGTTCAGGATACTTATTATATGCATTCAGGTCCAATGCTGCTTCAGCCAATTTGAGCTGCTTCCTCAAATCGGCTATTTCAGTTGAAAGATTCAACCATTGTCGCAGAATCCCCGACTCTTCCGCCGAATCCTCGTCTCTCCTGATCTCCTTCAAGCGAGACGTTACCGCGGCCTTGTTCACTTTGTCAAACTCAGCGAAGATGCCTTCATCTCCACCCTGTTCTTCTTCCATTTCCGTCAGTTCAGCCGATAGAGCCTCTATGCGGTTTGCCAGATCCTCAAGGGCTGCTAGTTCATCAGCAAAGTAACGGGCAACGATAAAGGCTTTGGGGATCAGATCACAGGTCCAGCCTTTATCCTTTTCCTTGCCCTTTTTGTCAACATCGATGACCCGTGAGGTCTCAGCCTTCCATCCATCCAGGGCAATGATATAGAAATCGTCCTGCATGGTCTCAGCCCAGTAGTCCATGAGGTGTTGGTAAATGCCATAGGCATCCACCAGGGCAATCCCCTGATAGTGAGTAAGGAGATCCTCGGCCAGGACTTTGATGATCTCTTTGGGGAAACATCCCTGATCATGAGACTTGAGTACTGCTAAATGTTTCTGTCTCCACTTGCCAAAATGACTATTCATGCCCTCAATGAAGCTGCTATACTCGGGATGATCATAAATGCTATTCCTGAGCTCCAGCTTGTCCACCTTCAGATCCAGATATCCAGGTCGGTTATCTTTGAACAAATCAGATTTCAGGTTGGGGCAAAGCTCCCAATACTGTGATAAAGAATCAATATCCGAGATTGGAATCCCACCCTGCAAATGTCCACCAATATCCTGAATATCCTCAGGAGTCTGATTGTCGATATTGCGGGGCAGGTTCAGATTGAACTCATTCTTCTCGATTTCCTCAGCACTCACCATGCGGGCATATTTGGGATCTTCCTCCTGACGGTTGAAGACATCAACGATCTTATGGATATCCTGGGCACGCAGACGGTTCTTGGGACCATCCTTCATGAAACCCTTGCTGGCATCTACCATGAAGATTCCTTTGCGGGCATGGGCGTCTTCCTTGTCGACGACCACGATACAGGCAGGAATACCGGTCCCATAGAACAGGTTGGCAGGTAAACCAATGATACCCTTGATATATCCACGGCGGATCAGGTTGCGCCGGATCTCCGCTTCGGCATTTCCTCGAAAAAGGACACCATGCGGTAGAATGCAAGCTCCCTTGCCCTTGCTTTTCAACGATCTTACGATATGCAGTAGATAGGCATAGTCACCCTGCTTACCTGGTGGGACTCCGAAGTTTGCAAATCGTTCGTACCTATCATTGAGGGGATCCAATCCTGTACTCCAGCGCTTGTCAGAGAAAGGCGGATTAGCCACGACAAAGTCGAAGGTCTTGAGTGAATCTCCGTCATGACTCTTTGGATCAGTGATAGTATTACCCTGTCGGATCAGTGCCGTTGGATTGTTATGCAGGATCATATTCATGCGGGCTAGACCACTGGTGGCGGCATCTTTCTCCTGGCCATAGAGCGTAACTGCAGTTCCGACTTCGTCGCCAACCTTTAGCAACAGAGATCCGGATCCACAAGTGGGATCATACACTGTGGTTGATGCACTCGTATCGGCAATATTGATCCCAATGATCTGAGCCATAATACGACTTACCTCAGCCGGAGTATAGAATTGTCCCTTGCTCTTGCCGCTTTCGGTTGCAAAGTGGCGCATGAGGTATTCGTATGCATCGCCCAGGATATCATCACCATCGGCTCTGTTCTTGGAGAAGTCCAGTGCCTTGTTCTCGAAGATCCCAATGAGGTTGCTGAGGCGTTCCACCATCTCTTTTCCAGAACCCAGCTTGGTGGCATCATTGAAATCAGGTAGATCGGAGAGTTTGTTAGCTTCTTTTAGAGGTGCGATGATCTTCTTGTTGATTTGATCCCCAATATCGGGACTCCCTTTGAGGGCGACCATGTCCTTGAAGCTGGAACCTGCTGGGATTGTTATTGGGGAGAATGGAGATCCTGAGTATTTGTCACTGATGTATTTGATGAAGAGTAGTACTAGAACATAGTCTTTGTACTGGCTGGCATCCATTCCACCACGAAGTTCATCGCAGGATTGCCAAAGGGAACTGTAGAGTTCTGATTTCTTAATAGCCATGTATTCGACTCGCTTTAGTGCTAATGTTTATGTCAAATCTATACCACATTGGTAGTGCCTTGAATTTAGTAGCAGAGTCATTGCTTCCAAGGTGTAATCCGCACGTTAATAGCGCTTCTATTATTGGGGTGGGGGCTCGAAACGTCCAAAACAATTGTATTATTCTATACCTAGTCCCAAGGTATTAACGAGCATTTTGAGATTGCTGGTGGTTTTATGGTTTTACACACCTGTATAGTGTAGATTTAGATATTCACATATAAGATTTCATTAAAAAGCTAAAATGAGCCAATATTTATTGAATATATGGCAAAGGGTAAAATACTACTTCATAATTAAAGCTTTTCGAACCATCCTGACATCGGGTGTGTGTAAAACGATAAAGTACAGCCCCGACGCAACGTTTTGCCCATCATCACTTGAACCATTCCAATGGGCAGTATGATAGCCCGCGCGTTTATCTCCCGAATAGACGTCTCTCACAAAGCGACCACGAATATCATAGATAGAAATAGACAAATCACTATCTTTCGGGAGTCCATACTCGATGGTTGTGCTAGCATTAAATGGATTTGGATAATTCTGGGATAAGCTGAAGTTTGTAGGGATAGGTAGGAGCTCTATCAGACTGCGCTTCTGAACGACCTCAGTGAGGCCATCAGACCCCTGGAATGCAACTTCAATGGAATACCTTTGCCTTGAGATTGGTTCCAAGTTTAGTTGAAGAGGACTGAAACTTGATTCGCTCATCAGGCTACTGGTAATCAGTATGAACCCACTGTCAGGACTCGTATCGACTAGAGATAAACCGTTTGATGAGACTTTGGCAAGACTTTGATTAGCCAGGGATATGGATACTAGATTTGGGTCGTACTTAATAATGGTTTGAGAGACCGTATATTCGTTTATAGGGAGCGCTACGGTCAAAGCATTACCGACCTGTTCATATACAAACTCGGCATATTGGAATTGAGTGGTTAAGGGAGCTGAATTGGAAAAACTAGCATTCCAGTTCCACATTGATGCGAAAGTTGCCAAATCGAAGATATTGAACAATGAATCGGGTTGGATACTGATATGCGGAATCTCATACGTGTTCGGTGCTAGTTCATAGCGATATTCATGCGCGTGCCAGGCCAAAACAAACTCGCTGAAATCACTAAAATCGAGCAATCCATCTTGATTGTAATCACCAGGGGCATTTACATAAAAAGTCAGAGTAACATCATCAGTGGGACTGCCTTCAAAGGTGCCATTTCGATTACCATCGAGGCCGTAGCCATAAAGATTAGTTACCGCTTCGGCATTAAGCACTAGATGTAAAGTATCTAGAGACCGAAAGCCATTTATAGCTTTAATTGACAGAAGGCCACCAGTGTTATGAATGTCAATATCATAGTTACCTTGAACGTCACCTGTAATCTGAATAGCCTCTGCGAGTGCATCATCTGACATGCTATGGCTAAATTGGACAAAGACTTCTTCTGTCGGCCAATTTGTATTTGTCGCACTTACGATTATAGGGTACTCAATAACAACAGTAAACGTTGGACTTATGGCATCTGCAGTGAGATTAACAGCGTCGTGGGCAACGGCTTGAATCTGACACTGACCAGGAATATTTGGAATCACCCAATTAAAGTCTAAAGTGTCACTCTCAGGGAGCAACCCTTCCGCAATGGATGTCCAAATCGCGCCACCATCAATTGAATAATTGAGATCAACTGACGAAACGCCAACATTGTCTTGAGCAAAGACTTTAATCAACAGGTTGCTTGCCATTGTATGCTGCGCCTGACCAAATGGTTCAAGTATCGAAACTTGCGGACTTGTATTGTCAGTAATGGAAAAGTAATCACTGACACTTTCAGCTGTATTTGCAGATAAATCAGTCACTACTATTTTTATCCTAGCACTATCGGAAACTCCAGCACCTATTTGGAATCTGTAATTAGAATCATCGGATGACATTGCAACCTGATTCTCAAAGGGTGAGCTGGGACGATTTGAATACCAAAGCTCAAACAATTCAATTCCAATATTATCTGAGGCATTCCATGAAACAAAAAGTGAATCATACTCTCTAACTGAGCTGTCCTGAGATGGATTTATTATGGAAATAATGGGTGGTGTGCCATCCTCGATAGCGAATGACCCAACTAAAGTGTCTGTGGATACGTTTCCAGATAAATCGCTGACCCATATCGCTAAATTACAACCCCATGATACTACATCGGGAGCAATCCATTCGATTTCGCCAAGAATCGCATCTACACTATCGCTTAGTATGAAAGATTCTCCTCCATCAGATGTGAAGAACAGTTTAGCCCATGTCAATTCCAAATTGTCCGATGCAGACCATGAAATGAGTAAAACATCACCATTCATAACTGGTTGAGTAATCTCTGGGTAATTCAATTCAACCATTGGTGGAATCGTATCCAACTGATTGAAGTAGAGAGCACCAATATCCGAACGAGTGCCATCTGGATCTAATGCAAACGTAGGGTCTCCTGCATCAATTGCAGGGCTTCGCCATCTCAAATTAAAATCTCCAGAATTAGCATCAACAAATAACGTATCAGCACTAAATCCTTCCCCTTGAAAACTATTGAAATTTAGACTGTAATAAAACTCATATCCAAATGTCGATTCCATATCATGGCGGTCAAACATGATTGTATTCTTTATAAGTTTCACGCCCCCTGAAAGGGATAGGGCATTACCATAAGCATCCCATTCATTGGTGTTATTCCAAAATGTGCTACTATTAATAATTAATGTATCTGCAATATCTCCGTATATCGCTCCCCCATAATTGCTAGCATAATTGTTAAAGAACTGACAATGCTCGATGGTAACTTTAGCGCTGGATTCTATTTCAATACAGGCTCCGTTTTCAGCCTGATTGTCTTTGAATATTGTGTTGCTTACCTGAATCGTACCATGGCCAGTATAAAATGCATGGGAGTAATTATCTTCGATTGTCCCACAATTAATAAAGCTCGTTCTATCTATGACTATATCACCACTCTGTGCTCTAATACCCGCGGTACAGTTAATGAATGTTGAGTTATAAATTTGGAAGTCTGAGCCGAACTGTTCTCTAATTGAACCATTAGGGCTCCCTTCAAAAAGACAATTTTCAATGACCACATCCGTTTCTTCATCAATCAACATAATGTCATCATTCCTGTAAAAAGAGTTATTTAGGTAGAAATGGCAATTACGTACTGTTCCTATTGAGCCATCAAATGCAATTGCACCCCCTTCTCGAGCCTCATTATCCTCAAAATAACAATTGAGTATATCAGCACTCGAGGTCGAGTTAAGATAAATAGCACCTCCATAATTATTCGGTCCCAGCGTAGTTGCATTATTGATAAACTTACAATTTTGAATTGAAATAATATCACCTGCAAAATAAACACCAGCACCTTTTGATGAGGCATAGGTATTTTGAATTGTAATGCCACTTATCGTAACACTTTCAGACATTACATTAAAAGCTCGAGACATGGTATTACCATCAATTATCGTATTTTCAATATGCAATGAATCATTATCGATATCGAACATTGAGCCAATCAAAACACTGTCTAAGGTTGTGGTTACTGACTCATAATAAAGACCATCAGCAACCAATATTGAATCACCACGCACAGCCATTGTGAGACTTTTACCAAGGTACTAACATAGTTTTTGGAATTGCTGTAAGGTTTATGGTCTGACACTCCGATACAGTGTAGATTTGGATACTCCTAAGGTCTCGCATACTTCTGCAATAGGTATATTTGGGTCACACATGAGCCTTTTAGCCATTTCAACTTGTTTCGCGCTTAGTTTCTTGGGTCGTCCTCCATTTCGGCCTCTTGCGCGAGCTGATGCCAAACCCGCCATGGTTCTTTCCCGAATGATATCTCGCTCAAACTCTGCCAATGCACCAAAGACATGAAAGATGAGTTTACCACCAGGCGTTGACGTATCAAGACTCTCTTGTACACTCTTGAAATAGACGCCTTTTTCATTCAGTTCGTTAATTAATTGAATGAGATGTTTGAGCGAACGTCCAAGCCTATCCAGTCTCCATACAACGAGTGTATCTCCTTTGCGGATGAAACTCATGATTTCTGCAAGTCCGGGTCTGTCTTCTTTAGCACCACTCATGGTATCGGTGTACATTTTATAGCAACCAGCTGAAATTAATGCATCTGTTTGCAAATCCACGTTTTGGTCCGTCGTGGATACACGGGCATAGCCAATATTCATATTGGATTCCTTTTCTGTTTTTAGTGTTTAAATAGAAAACGCCCAAGCAGAGCGCTCAGGCGTTTAAAGATGAGTATTATTATGTTGTGTTAAACTATTATTAAAAACTGAAGTGTCTGACGTGAACCGAAACTTCTCGTTATTGTGTCAAATATTTAAGATTTCTTAGAAGAATTACGGTAATATTCATCAAATAATGACTCTTTTTGCACGTCGCATCAATCATTGATATTCACTCCGCGCCTTTGGCTTCTAGGTTTTAAAAGCACCTAAGTGAGCATTTCCAGCGTGCCATATACGTGACACAGCTTGCATCACACCCTTACATTAGACTACAAAACACTGCATTGTTTTACACTACTTAATATATTGATATTTATACTATTTAAGCCGTCCCAAAACGGTATAAGTTTTGGCACTATTTCCGTAACGGAAAAGACCACCTTAATTCATACTCCCTATCTTATTGTTATATATGTATTTATGGATATTGTACTGTGGGTTGTATTTGTCGTCATATTAACAAAAAGCCCCTGAGTTACAGGGGCTTATGGTTGTAGCGGGAGTGGGATTCGAACCTACGACCTTTGGGTTATGAGCCCAACGAGCTACCAGACTGCTCCATCCCGCGGTGTAAAAAGCGAGGCGAATATATTTTTTTATACCGCCTTGGTCAAGTCTATACTGTATTTATATCAATTTCTTTATTTTTAACCATTTCATCAATCATTTTAATGAATTCGTTTGTTATTTCTTGAATGTTAGCTTGGGCTCTTTTGCTATTGTCTTCAGATAATTCATTATCTTTTTCACTTTTCTTGATTTGATCATTAGTGTCTCGTCTCACATTACGGATACCGACACGACCCTCCTCGGCAATTTTATGCAAATGGCGAATGATGTCTTTTCTCCGCTCATCCGTCAATGTAGGAATCGGTACGCGAACAAACGAGCCATCGTTTGTCGGGTTCAATCCTAAATCAGCCGAAAGTATCGCTTTCTCGATGGCCGATAATAAACTCTTGTCCCAAGGTTGAATCATTATCATGCGGGCTTCAGGAACCGATATGTTCGCTGTTTGATTGAGGGGTGTCATCGTACCATAGTAATCAACTTTAACGCTCTCTACCATGGACACAGAGGCTCTCCCTGTACGTAACGATTGGAATTCATGTTTTAAATGATCAATTGTTTTTGACATTCTGTCTGTAGCATCTTTTGAAATTTCAATAAGCATATTTATTCCCCTACGATTGTTCCAATACTTTCACCATTAACAGCGCGAAGAAGGTTGCCTTCATTCTCAATATTAAATACGAAAATTGGTAATTTATTCTCTTTGCATAGCGTAATGGCCGTATGATCCATCACCCGTAGATTTTCGGATATGACATCTGAATATTTTAAATAATCAATTTTAGTCGCGTTGGCGTCTTTTTCAGGATCAGCACTATAGATGCCATCAACACGCGTGCCTTTTAAAAGGACATCAGCGCTTATCTCAACGGCTCTCAAAGCCGCAGCTGTATCTGTCGTAAAATAAGGATTGCCTGTTCCACCCGCGAATAAAACAACACGACCTTTATCTAGGTGCCTGATGGCTTTTCTCCGGATATAAGGTTCAGCGATTTGAGGCATGCTTATAGCCGTCATCACACGTGTTTCTAATCCTTGGGCCTCTAAGGCATCTTGAAAAGCAACCGCATTGATGACAGTTGCGAGCATTCCCATATGATCAGCAGCGACTCTATCCATGGAACTTGCTTTTTCAGAAAGGCCTCGGAATATGTTACCTCCGCCGATAACAATGCCTACTTGAACCCCGATATTGGTAATTTCTGCCACTTGTTTCGCAAAGCGATTCACAACATTAACGTCAAGACCTGTCTTATTAACACCTGCAAGGGATTCCCCGCTTAATTTGAGTAAAATACGTTTGTATTTATTTTTCATTTAATTCTTTAGCCTTTTCTTTGCCGTCGAATCTAAACAGCTCGCGCTATTATTAAACATTAAAGTTTTAAAATATTTCCAAAAAAAAACGGCTATTAAAGCCGTTTTTTAATTCATTTAATAAATGGAATATTTTAATTACTTAGCGACTTGGGCTGCTACTTCTGCAGCAAAATCTTCCTCAACCTTTTCAATACCTTCGCCAAGCTCAAATCGTATATATTCAACAATTTCAATGGATTCATCTGTCTCGGCAATGGCTTGCTCAACGGTCATTTTGTCATCCATAACATAAAATTGGCTCAATAATGCGTATTGTTGATCAAGTTGCGTGTTATCGGCAATATAACGTTCTAATTGACCTGGAATAATACGATCCCAAATCTTTTCAGGTTTTCCCGCAGCTTTAAGGTCTTCTTTCATTTTCGCTTCTACTTTAACCATTAATTCATCGGTGATTTGTTGCATCGAAACATAATCAGGAATTCTTTTCAATGGTTTTTTTAGACGATGAAGTTCTTCATTCAGTTTTTCAATATCAGCACGAATACCTTCGTTTTCAGTTCTAATAAAATCTTGATCTAAATCTGTATATCGAAGTACCGTTGGTTTCATTGCAGCAGCGTGCATCGAAATATTCTTAAGAAGTTTGACCGCTTTTTCTTTTGCTTCAGGTTTACAGCTTGCAGCTAAAATAACACCGACTCGACCATTAGAATGGACATACCCATTTACGGCGCCATTTGATGTCGATATCGTTGACATTCTACGCGCAACAATGTTTTCGCCAATCGTTGCAATTTGTTCGTTTAGAAAGGATTCAAAGCCATTTCCACCGATGCTTGTTTTGAGTAACTCAGCAGTATCGGTTGAATTTGTGGAATCAATATGCGCTGTAATTTCTTGCGTCAATTGAATGAATTTATCTGTTTTCGCAACAAAATCAGTTTGAGCATTCACTTCTGCGAGTGTAGCGCGGGTAAAATCATCATTAATCACCATACCGATTAGACCTTCAGAAGCAACTTTACTCGCTTTTTTCTCTGCTTTGCCTAATCCAGCTTTTCGTAGTTCTTCGATGGCTTTATCCAGATTTCCGTCAGCCTCAACTAAGGCTTTCTTACAATCCATCATTCCAGCGCCTGTTTTTTCGCGCAATTCCTTCACGGCGGCAGCAGTGATTGCCATATTAACTAATCTCCAATCTTATATAAAATAATTTAATCTTCTTTATTACCTGATACGCCTTTTGCTTCTAAAATCGTATCCGCTAATGTTGATACAATCAAACGAATTGTTTGAATTGAGTCATCATTGGCTGGAATAGGTATTTCGATATTACGTGGATCTGAATTCGTGTCCACCATGCAAATGACCGGTATTTCTAATCGTTTAGCTTCTTGAACTGCGATGGCTTCTTTTTTGGCATCAACCACAACAATTACATTAGGTAAGCGACGCATTTCTTTAATGCCTCTATGCTGAACTTCAAGACGATTTTTCTCCCGCGTCCGCATTAACATTTCTTTTTTTGTTAGAGCGAATTTAAGTCCTTCAATACCTTCTTTTTCTAATTGTTGCAAACGCTTAATTGATTTTTTAATCGTTATAAAATTTGTAAGTGTCCCACCTAACCAACGTTCGGTTACATGAAACATATTGCAACGATTTGCTTCTTCGACAATAACTTGTTTTGCAGTTTTTTTAGTTCCTACAAACAAAACGCTACCACCATTTTTAACGGCTTGATCAACAAGTTCAATGGCTTTGCTCAATTGTGATAAAGTTTGATTTAAATCGATAATATGGACGCCATTTTTTTGAGTAAAAATGAAATCCCGCATGTTGGGATTCCAACTGCTTGTCATGTGTCCAAAATGGGCACCTGCTGACAATAAATTTTCTATGGAAATATTCGGCAAAATTAACTCCTCAACTACAATTAACGTTTGGAGAACTGATATGCACGACGTGCGCCAGCCAAACCATATTTTTTACGCTCTTTCTTCCTTGCATCGCGTGTCAAAAGTCCTGCTTTTTTTAAGGTTGGACGAAATTCTTCGTTTACACCTTCCAAAACTTTCGAAATTCCATGCCTAACTGCTTCAGCTTGTCCGGCTAAACCGCCACCTTGAACATTAACTGTTACATCGTATTGTCCTAAAGTACCTGTCAAATCAAACGCTTGACGTACAATTTGTGCAAGACTTTTTCTTCCAAAATATGTTTCCATATCGCGACGATTAATCAAAATTTCGCCTTTACCGGGTTGAACATATACGCGAGCGATTGCAGTTTTTCGCTTTCCAGTAGCGTAATAAATAGTTTTACTACTCATACTTTATTAACCTAACTTCAATTCTTTGGGTTGTTGTGCTTCGTGTGGATGTTCCTCACCAGAATACACTTTCATTTTTTTAATAAGCTGTCTACCCAAACGATTATGTGGCAACATACCTTTAACAGCATGTGTGATAATCCTCTCTGGGAAAGTCTCTCTTACTTTTTTTAATGTTTTGCTCGATAAACCACCTGGATAACCACTATGGCTATAATACCTTTTAACTTCTTCTTTATTGCCTGTAACCCTGATTTTTGCAGCGTTGACAACAACAATAAAATCACCATTATCTAAATGGGGTGTGAAAGTTGGTTTATGTTTACCGCGTAAAACCGATGCGATTTCGGTAGCTAATCGACCCAATGTTTTTCCATCGGCATTAACTAACCACCAATCCTTTTGGATTTCACTGGCTGTGACGTTATAAGTTTTCAAAACGTAAAATATCTCCTGTAAGTTCTGCTACTTTATTCGTTGTATAAAAAAGCGGGGGTAAGGTAATCGGGGGCATATACCTTGTCAAACTAATTAATAATTCTACCTGTACACAAGAGAGTTGCTTTTTCAATTTCCTATTATGTGCTGATTATCAAGGAGTTACACTAAAGTGCAATTGGAATACTGTGCCACCCTCTGGCGAGGAATTCACAATAATTTTCCCTTTATGGTACTCATAAATTATTCTATGAACCAAACTGAGTCCCAAGCCCCATCCCCTCTTTTTTGTACTCCAACCAGGCCTAAATATATTTTTCTTGTCCTTAGGTGAAATCCCTTTTCCATCATCACTAATTTCAAATACAACCCATTGATTTCGTTCACGTACAACAATGTCAATCCGACCCTCGTCACCTTCAATCGCATCTACTGCATTTTTCAACAGATTTTCGAGTGCCCAGGAAAGTAATTCATAGTGGGCCATCAATTGCGGGTCCGACAAATTATCAACGTGAATATTGATTTTTTTACCCCATTGAGGTATACGGCGCTGCATGTACAAAACAACTTTGTCCAATACTTCTGATGCATGTAACGGTAGTAAAACAACATCCGCACCAATCTTGGAAAATCGATGTGCGACTTGATTCAAACGCTCTACATCTTCACTCGCATCAATTAATATTTTTTCGCTATTCTCAGGTAATTCTTGATTTCGTAAAAGCTCTAACCAGCCCATTAATGAGGATAATGGCGTCCCCAATTGATGTGCTGTCTCTTTCGACATTCCGACCCATAGTCCCCTTTTTTCAGCACTTTGGATAAATTGATACGCAATAAATCCTATAAAAATGAATAGTCCAATTACAAAGAATTCGAAATATGGAAACCATTTTAAAACCGTAATAACATCAGAATCACCGAAATGGATACGAAATATTTCGCGACCCTCATGGATGACAGGGATGGGCGGATTGTCAGTCGATAATTGACGCGTTATACTGAATATTTCTTGTGAACTTGCCTTCTCTACATCAATAGGAAGATGAGCGTATTGAACAATTTCCAGTTCGTTTTGTCCGCCTCTTGTGATTAATAAAGGGAAATCAACCGCTTGGATAATTTTTTCAAAAACATAGTTTAAATTATCAACTCGAAGTTTTCCATAATGGATTTCCATAATATTTCTACCAAAAACATTGACAGGAATCGGTTCATTTTGACGATCCATTGCGAGTCGTTTTTCCATTAAATAATCCGTAATATTTTCGCCATCTAAATCATCAGGAATATCAATATTTTTATGCGCATATAAGACCCATTCGTCGTTTTCAAATACGGTGATTATTATGGGGAAATTCACGCTTTGAATAATCTCTGTGAATACAAAATCGAGATTTTCAGTTTCAGATGCCAATGCCTTTGCATATAATTGAGCATTATAACTTAAAAATTGACGGCGCTCTTCTAAATATTCATCAACTAGAACATCAGTAGATAAAGCATTTGCAAGTAATTGCGAATTTAAATGCAAAAAGCGTGTATTGTCCTCTTTGAGTCGATTTACCAAATGATTCGCATATATCAACGAACCAAAAATGATGGCTACAGCCGAAATAAACAGCCCAATTTTAATATTAAATGATGACAGTTGCCCCGTTGTTTTCAATACGATGTTATTCCTTTTTTCTCGTTTTTTGAATAATTAGAAAAACGCCAAATCCCAATAAAATAAGTGTCGAGATAAATGTCATACTTAATCCTGCAACTACTGTTGAAGGCATATATGTAAGGGACACACGATGTTCACCTTTCGGTACCAAAACACCTTTTAGTAAGGCATTTGTTTGATAGATCGAGATTTCCTGATTATCGTCCAAAGTAGCGATCCATCCATTTTTGTAATATATATCACTCAACACAACAAACGCACCAGACGCCGTTTCAACATCAAATTTCAAATCTTGTAACGAGACATCTATATTCCTAATGGTTCCAGATGATACCTCAATTTCGAGGTTTTCAGATACGACAAATGCTTGATGATCTGAACTAAAACTTTTATTTGAAATAGAAGTCAATTCAGGTTTTGAAACGAAAGAAACTTCATCTGCAATCCACACGCGAGGATAGGCATTTTCAAAATGGTAAATATAGGCATCCATTTTTTGACCACGCTGATAATGCGTCAATTTATTGATGAGCGTAAATTCAGGCTCTGGAATTGGATAAGGCGATACAATGGTTTTTACATTGAGTTGTTGTAACCAATTCAAGTGCGTTGCTCTCATGACAGGATCAATTTCATCAATCGTTCGCAGACGAACTTTATCATTACTTTGGTCATAATACTTCAGTATAAATTGCTGATCAATTCGTGTCTCATCAAAAAAGCTTTGATAGCTTTGAAGCTTTGCTGGATGGTAGCCACCAATACTTTCAAGTCCATAAAGTGACCAAATATTGGACGCAAAGAACGCATTCACTGGAAAGATTCGACCTCTCTCCTTCTGCGTCATGGATTGCAAATATTTAACGGTTGGTGATGCATTTTCCATGGCTTTAACACGTTTCGGATTGATAGCATTATCCGTAAATCGAAAGTCAATTCGCATCAAATCAGCTGCTGCTAAAACTATAAGGACACTCATAAGCAAAGGCGTTGTAATGTTCTTTTTCAGCCATAAATGAATTAATCCAAATGTGACTGCCGCAAAAGAAATGCTCGTAATAAGAGATAAGTAAAACATGTCAAAACGAGTTGTTGCCAAACGAGGATGCGCTTTGGGCGATTGCCCAAGCGCTGATAAATAGGTGGTACTAATGAATGTTTTGGCCATCATTACAATGATTAATAAGGAGACAGATCCGATGGTAAACCACTTGATATTCTCTAGCATTTTTGTCTTGGTCTCTTGATTAATTTCATAAAATGCCTGGACACCCAAACCTGCAAGAATCGCCACATAAACTTCGGTCAAAATAAGAATCATCGATGGGACTCTAAATTTGTTGAAATAGGGTAAATAATCGAAAAGTAGATTAAAGAAAAATGGGAAATATTTACCAAACCCAACTAATAACGAAAGACCAATGCCTACTGCAAAAAATATCTTTAATTGTTTCCTTGATGTCGAAATAAACGCGAATATTGCAAGAATAAACGGAATTACGCCGAAGTAATCTGTATGTTCGGTAAAAGGACGCGTTCCCCAGTAATTTTGGCCTCCAAAGCCAAACCAGTCTGGTACGAGTAAAGCAATCAATTCTTTCGGAGGGAATGACCAATTTGTCGCGTAGTCATAGGCGAGTCCTGTTGCGGCTCCAGCCCCTCCACTCCCGCCGCGAATAGAGGCATCAGCATAATGCAATGAAGGCCAGTATAGCGCCATGGCCAAACCTAAGCCTAAAATCAACGCTGCTGAAAATGTGGCGATGATTCTTCCATAACCTTCCCAATCTTTATTTTTTGCTCGGTATATTGCATCAACAAGGACGTAGAGTCCCATAGACATCCAACCATAATATGCCACTTGGACATGCCCGCGTTGCAATTGAAAACCTGCTACAATCGCCAACAATAATAAACTTCCAATATCCGGTGTTTTAAAGACGCGCAATGTTCCATAAATCAACCATGGTAAATAGGATGCCGTCATCATTTGCGAGCCGTGGCCAGCTGTCATCATAACGACATAAAAGGGTGTTAACATAAACGTTAGCCCCGACAATACACCGGCAAATAAACCTCCGCCAAGAAATCGAAGCAACAAATATGCACCCATGGCGCCGAGTAAATAATGGAGTATCATCCCCACCAATGCTGACATGCCCAACAAGCCAAATATTTTAGTGATGAAGCCTGGAAAATACACATAGCGCGTGTAAGAAATACTCTCAAACGCGGGCATCCCTGAAAATATATAGGGTTGCCAAAGCGGATAATCACCGGTTTTGTCATGATATTCCGTCAATGCTTTTGTGATGCCTTTAGACGCCGTCGAGTCCCCCCCAGAAAATACTTTTCCGTCAATAAATACAGCCGAAAAGACAACGATGAGAACGAGAATAAAAATTGCAAATGCCTGTAAATGTTCATTTTTAATAATTTTGTTGAGCATGAATATCCCTTTTAGTCTATGCGTAAATAATAAAGTATTTGATGATTAAAGTTGTTCATTTCAGTGCTAATAAAGTATTGGCATATTGGAGCCACGCAATGTTAAATAAAGTTGAACGTGTCGAAAATAATGGCTAATCAACTTTAACTTTTTTAATAAGATGCATACACACGTCGAACGCAAATTCGCTTGCACGTTCAGGTATTGTAAAATCGACATTCTCAATTGTATCTGAAGGACGATGCAGATTTGGGATTAAGCCGTTTTCATCTTGAGCTGAAAGTGTCAAAGCACTCAAACCAGCGCGTTTAAAATAAATGGAGTCAAAATCACCCGTATGCCATTCACCCGTTTTAATATCATTATATTTCTCATATGTTTGAACGGTTTCAAGAGCAGCCTTCGTGAGATCATTATCGTAGATATCTTGGGTTAGGCTCCCTGTCTTTGTAATGATTTTAATGTCACCAATACCCACATTATCAAAATTCAGGAGATGAACATTTTCGTCATTCCAATTCTGATGATTCGTCTTGAAATAATATTTTGCACCGCGCATCCCAACTTCTTCGGCTCCCGTAATAACGACTTCAATATTCCAGTCAGGAATATAATTTTGCCATAGTTTTTGAGCTGTACTCAGTGCTACCGCAACGCCACTCGCATTATCAGCGGCGCCGTTTGTATAGCCCAACCGAAAATAATCCAGACTCGTAATAATTGTTTGAGCAGCAAAATAAACCATATAAATAATGCGAAACCAAATCCCAAACGAACTTGGGATTCCCAATACGTAAAGTATTGCTATGATTTGGACTATGAAAATATTGAAGAGATTAAATTTCAAAGATTTGGAAAATCCAGCGACTTGTGAAGGTAAATAAAGTAGCGAAACAGGTGCAGAATCATAATGTGCCATTAAAACCAATCGATTTTTGGCGTCGGCTTTTTCATTTTTTGTACCAATAATATTTTGAGATTCCTTCTGAGGTGGCATTGATGTCACGAAGGTTCCCCGCCAATCGAAATATAAAAATAGCGTTAGCACGATACCCGTTACGATCCCGAAACCAACAATCGTATAATAAGGGAGTAATGCTAATCCCACTAACAAAATGCCAAGCATCCACCAAATTTCATAGATGTACGTTATTGAGGTTTTAAAAGATTGCTCCGTGGGTTTAGCTCCTAAATTTTGGATAAAAGTTTTTACATAATCAGCTGCGATTTTCTCATTTTTTGTCGTTGCGCCGCGATGCGGAAGCGATGTTAATTTTTCGATGATTTCTTGCGTAAAAGACACGTTTGGTTTATCCATTTTCCCATCCCCCACTTTAACGTTTTATATCGCCAGGAAGAATAAATTCATAGCGTTTTCTTAAAATTTTGGTTTTAATAAATCGATCTAACTTTCGCACCGCCATATATAATGACCAAATAAATTTATCTTCTTTATAATATTTATCAATTTCAATTTTTTCGATGGGTTCAATCCCAAAACCGATAAATTCTTTTTTAAGCAACTCATTTATTCGCTGCAATGATGGATCAATTAATTCTGGGATTTGCTCTTTATGGGAGTGTCAAAATAACTGGGTCTGAAAGGGCCGTAATGAGTTGTGTGATAG
>CALBFA010000071.1 GCA_937888365.1 uncultured Fidelibacterota bacterium
ATCGGTATTAATCGAGATCGCTTAGAAGTAATTTTTGAGAGGTTTTCCCAAGGAGATAAGAGTATTGCGCCTAATTATGGTGGTCTTGGACTTGGACTCGCCATCGCAAAAGAAAATGCAATGCTAATAGGTGGTTCTTTGACAGTAAAAACCGAAAGGAATCATGGTTCAACGTTTACGCTTTCAATCCCTTATAATGCAACATCCCTCGAGCCTGAACTAGAGATGACTCCCTTCCATACCATCTTGATTGTCGAAAATGAAGAAGTAAATTTTATTTACCTAGAAGCTCTTATAGAAGAAATAATGGATACAGAATACTCCGTTCTGCATGCAAATGATGGAAAAGAGGCAATAAGACTGTGCAAAACAAATAGCGAGATTAATATTGTTCTTATGGATCTGAAAATGCCCGAGATGAGCGGTTTTGAGGCAACGGAAACGATTCGCTCATTTAATAGAAACCTGCCCATCATTGCACAAACTGCCTATACAACAATTGCAGACAAAAACAGAGCGCTTACCTCAGGTTGTAATGATTTTATCTCCAAACCTATCAGCGAAACAACGCTTCTGAGGGTTTTCGAAAGATATTTAATTAAGAAATAGTGTAAGTCTTATTTTTATGAGGATTCGTATTGTTGTGTCACGATATCCAATACAAACCAAATCATATTCTTTTTTTCATTTTGATATTCAGGAAGAGCAGCGCTGGGTTTAAATCCAAGTTTTCTGTAAAAAGTATGACCACTTTCGTTCCAGCTTGCAAGTAATACGTACACTTTGCACCCGCCTAAACCTTTTGCCTGATCCATAATAAACCGAACTAAATCGCTACCAATTCCTAAACCACGATGAGATTTCAATACAGCAAGATGATCTATTATATAAGTATCCTCTGCGACGGGTTGCGATAAAGAAACAAAACCAATAACTTGGTCTTCAAAATCTTCCGCCACAAAAAGTTTTCCCTTATATTTACGATACTCCGTTGAAACGGTCTTTTCATCACGCTTGCCATTTAGGTAAACATCGAGAATGCTAATGGCTTCAATGTCTGTTTTAATTTTGAGGGGTCGAGTCGTTTTCATAGTCTATTGTCCAATTATTTCGTTTCAGGCGCTCTATAATGCAAAAACATACAAATTCAAAACAATCTTTTGGTTCATCGGGAAAAAACATATCCCGAATAATTTATGTCGTAGCTCAAAATAAGTACTTTATTAAGTGGAGAGTCGTTCTATATTAAATCGAAATGAAAACGCCACAAAAAGACAATTATTTTTATTTTATGAAACAAGGTGATGAACGATAGCATGAACCCTAAGTCGCTTATCACCCTCGTTCTAAAACGGGGGTTTTTTATTTATAGGGTCGAAAAGAGAAGATGTAATTGATGCCTAAAACAGTCGGATTAATCGGTTTTGGACGCTTTGGTAAACTCCTCTGCAAAATGCTTACGACTGCGGGACACACGGTTTTTGTATACGATATTTATGATGCACGTTACGAAGCCCAATCAAAAGGCGCTATCTGGGCAGATTTAGAAACAACCATGAAAGCCGAAACTATTTTTCTCGCTGTTCCCATTTCTACAATCCCTCTTGTGTTAAACACAATTTCACCTCTCGCCCAACCAGGCCAACTTTTCATTGATGTGGCATCTGTAAAAATCCAGCCTAAAAAATGGATGAAAGAAATCCTACCCGAAAACACTCAAATTTTAAATACACACCCCATGTTTGGTCCCGATTCCATGGGAAAAGATGAACAACCCAAATGGGTCTTTTGTACAACCCGTATTTCGGATGAACTCGATCATTACTGGAGCCGGCAATTCCAAAAATGGGACTGTGAAGTCGTTCGTATGTCGGCGAGAGAGCATGACAGACTGGCAGCTCGATCACAAGGGATTACTCATTATGTCGGGCGAATTATGGAAGATATGGGCATCCAAAAAACGATTTTGGACACCCTTGGATTTCGCCAAATACACCATGTCGTCGAACAAACCTGTCGAGACACCGAAGAATTATTTCGCGATTTGGAATATCACAACCCCCAAACTCGAAAAATGGTAAAAGCATTCAAATCGTCATCGCAACGCGTGCAGGAACGTATGTTTAAACCCAGTACCGACGCACACATAAAAATTGGTTATCAAGGAATTCCCGGAAGTTTCTCCGACGAAGCGGCGCAAAAGTACATCACGAAACAGCAGATTGAAAAAGCGGAGACGATACCCTTAATATCTAGCGCAAATGTATTGGAAGCGCTGAATGCTCACGAAATCCATCAAGGTATTATTGCCATGGAAAACGCCCGAGGCGGTGTCGTTATTGAGAGCATTCACTCTCTCGCCGAAAATGAATGTCGTGTTGCGGAAATGTTTCATATTCAAGTGAATCAATGTCTTTTAGTTAAAAACGGTACAACAATAAGCGACATTAAAGCAATCTATTCGCATCCCCAGGCATTAAAGCAATGCGCTGGATTCATCCAAAAAAAGGTATCCCAAGCTTCCCGAATGGGGGTAGAAGACACAGCCGCCGCTGCAAGACATCTAGCTGAAGGAAAATATCCCGAAAATTCTGCAGTTTTAGCATCAGCAAGGGCTGCACAACTCTACGATTTGAATATATTGGAAGCAAATGTTCAAGACTTGCAAGATAACAAAACACTATTTCTCGTCGTTGTTCGAAACGTCGAAAATTTTAACATAAACTAAAATGGATTTTTTTATAAATAGAGAAAGAAGGACAGGGTCATGATAGTCATAATGAAATATAAAGCCAGCGATGTTGACGTTCAAAATGTCCAAGACGAGATTACGAAACTTGGATATATTCCCCGTCCCGCACCTGGTGAAACCCGTGTCGTTATTGGTGTTATGGGGAATAAGCCTCTTCGTGGCCGTCAGCATTTAGAAGCCCTGGAAGGTGTTGAAAAAGTTCTTCTAGTTTCCACTCCTTACAAATTGGTCTCGCGAGAATGGAAAAATTCTGACACAATCGTAAGGGTTGGAAATGTCCACATTGGCGGCAATTTTGTGACGGTCATCGGCGGTCCTTGCGCGATAGAATCCTATGAGCAAACACTTGCTGCGGCTATCGGTGTTAAAGAAGCGGGTGGTCATATTTTAAGAGGAGGCGCATTTAAACCGCGGACATCACCCTATTCCTTTCAAGGTCTCGGTGAGGAAGGGCTCGAAATATTACAACGTGTCGGTAAGGAAGTCGGGCTACCTGTTGTCACGGAAGTTGTTGATCATGTAAATGTTAGCCTCGTGGACAACTATTGCGATATGCTTCAAATCGGCACACGTAATATGCAAAATTTCGAATTATTAAAAGCTGCGGGTCGCTCTAAAAAGCCCGTGCTATTGAAACGCGGACAATCATCAACGGTCGAAGAAACGCTTTTAGCTGCAGAATACATTTTAAACGAAGGCAATGAGCAAGTCGTTCTATGCGAACGCGGCATTCGGACATTTGTTGACCACTCTCGAAATACCTTAGACATTTCCGCCATTCCGGCTTTTCAGCGGCTAACACACCTGCCTGTTATCGTCGACCCGGCTCACGCAGCGGGAAAACGTTACATGGTTGCGCCGTTAGCCCTTGGCGGTATCGCAGCAGGCGCTCAGGGCGTTATTGTGGAAGTACACCCAAATCCTGCCATTGCAAAAAGTGATGGTCCACAACAGCTTGTCCCAGAAGATTTTAAAAAACTTATGATTTCGATTGAGCAAGTCGCAAAAGCCGTTGGAAAAACAATGGCCTAAAGATGTCGTTATCTCTCGCTAAAATTCGCAAAGAAATAGATGTCATAGATAAGGCCTTACTGGACTTATTGAAAAAGCGCGTTCGTCTATCTTGGCAAGTTCGGCAAGAAAAAATAGCGACAGGTGAAGCCCTTGATACGCCCTTAAGGGAAACACAAATCATTGCGCAACTAATAAGCAATGCGGACGAATGGATTACAAAAGAAGATATTATGGAACTTTGGCCCGAATTGATTCGAAGAAGCAAAAAGAATGCGGCTAACATTGAAACGCCTGAATAAACGACATCACTATTTTATATAAACAATTTTTCCTAAGACATTACCAAGGATCGTTTCCACTCGGATAAAATAAATCCCCGTTGCTATATCATTTAAAATCTTAATATGAAATTGTTTTGAATTTAATAATGTCATTTCTGATGCAACATGTTGCCCCAATATATTATAGACATCAATAGATTGAACTTCGCTTCCCCAAGGACGCTGCAGTTCAATAGAAAAATTTAATTGATGAGCAGGATTCGGAAATATGCGGAGCAAAAAGCGCGTCTCTTGATTATTAACAAGATTTTCAATATTTGGAAGCCCCCATCCGACTGAATTGTTCGGTGTCGCGGCGTTATTACTTTCGTTTTGAAGCATCACAATAAGTTCGTCGGGTGTTAATTGCCGATTCGCCTCCCAGACAAGTGCCGCTGCGCCAGCGATAAGTGGCGTCGCGTAGGAGGTGCCATTTCCTAAAGAATATCCATCTATTTCGTTCGCGATTGAAACGCCAACGCCTGGCCCAACGACATTAGGTTTTATACGTCCATCGGCGCTAGGGCCAAGGCTAGACCAACTAGGCGTTACGCCGTTAAAGTCAATTGCACCGACGCTGAGGACATGCTTTCCATCCGCCGGCGACCATAAAGTAGAAGCCTCATAATTCGTTGTACCCTCATTTCCCATTGAGTTTACGACGAGAATTCCGCGACTTGCCGCGACGTTTGTGGCGCGTGTAATGGCGGCTGTTTCGCCGTCTAAATCGTCTAAGGAGTAATTTTGACTCGCATCATCAAATTCAAAATAATTTAAGGAGGATGAAATAATATCAACGCCTATAGAATCAGCCCATTCCAAAGCAGCTATCCAATTATCTTCTTCTGCTGGCGATTCAGAATAGATGTCTTCCGTTCGCGCCAACAGAAAACTTGCGTCGTATGCGGCTCCAATAAAGAGGCTGTCATCATAGGCCGCCAAAAGACTCAGTGTTGCGGTACCATGACGAGCGCCCGCTTTATAGACATCGTCTTCTAAATCCACAAAATCGTATGTTTTTATAAGGTTTAGATGGCTAAATGCGGGATGTTGCGTATAAAAACCAGCGTCAAAAACAGCAATACGCATGCCTTTTCCCGTGAAACCATTCTCATGGGCATCGACGATATGAAGGAGATGTAATTGATTGTCGCTATAACCATAAGCAGACGGAAGAGGGTTTTTTGTCAAAAAGCGATTTGGCAGGAAAACTCTTTGATCCGACACCTCTCCAACGTGGGATATTTCAATTATATTGGGATGGCTTTTTAGCACATCATATGTCTCTCTATTGGGTATTGTTGCTGACACGGCATTCAGAAATTTAGATTTAAAATGGACATCAATCATGAGAGATTCGACTCCTTGGAACGCATTGTCATTAAAGTAAATCGTTGCGCCATTGGGGCGATTGAAATCATCTAGATAAAGCCAATATTTCCCAGGAAAGCCCTGAGAATAAAGGTTTGAGAGGACGGCTAAAAATAGAAATATCGTTTTCATGGATGAATAATTATAATGACCTTGATACGCGTTCCTACGCACAGGTCATACATGTATCGCTTTCGGGTAACATCATGAGTCTCGCCACAGGTATCGCGCATTTACAAACCTTACATTTTCCATAATCCACATTCGAAATCCGAGACAAATTGAATTCCAGTTCTTTTAGTTTATATTTTGATCGGAATAAAAGATGTTCATTGACCCCTTTGTTATTGATGGCGTCCATCCGAGTTACTCGACCGATAGAGCAGTCTGGTGCAATGGGTTTGGTTTGTTCAACGAGATCAATAATTTGAAGTTTTAGCTCGCCTATTTCTTTGAGCATCTGTTGTTTGAGTTCATTTATTTCGTCAGGTGTCATCAGCGAATTCTAAAATTCTATCCTTTAATTCGTGGTTTCTTCAAATATAGTAGTGAGGCCGCAAAGAGATAGGAGAATTTTCTATGACTTGGATTTCGAATGATTGCTTATATTATGTCCTAAAGGGGACCAATGATTTACATAATTAAAGAAGAGGCTCTATGACCAACACAAAACATGAATGGCGAAAGCATGAGAAAGAGCTGTATTTACCGAAGAATCAACCCACACGGATGACGATTCCAGCCTTCAATTTTTTTACAATTGAGGGGCAAGGAAACCCGAACGATGACTTTTTCGCGGAATATATTGGTGTATTATATGCTCTTTCCTATGCCGTAAAAATGAGTCCTAAAAAGGGTTTAGCGCCACCAAATTATGTTGATTATACGGTTTATCCTCTTGAAGGTGTTTGGGATATTACCGACGAAGCGAAAAAGAAAAAGAGTGACGTCTTGGATAAAAACAGCCTCGTTTTTAAACTAATGATTCGCCAACCTGATTTTGTGTCAGCAGCTTTTGCTTCGCGAATAATTGAACAAACGAAACGAACGAAACCTCATGAACTTTTAGCGAAGGTGACATTCGAAACAATTCAAGACGGCGAATGTGTCCAAATGATGCATCTTGGCTCATATGACGATGAACCCGAAAGTTTTCACAAGATGGAAGATTATGCAAGAAATCTTGGGCTTGTTCGAGGGTCTAAAACTCATCGCGAAATCTATCTTTCTGATGCAAGGAAAGTTTCGTCAGAGAAATTAAAAACCGTATTACGATTTATGGTAAATTGAAAAGGATTCAATTTTTTTCAAGTTCCGAAGCTAATTGAAGAATGTTTTTTTGCATTCCCCACAAAGTTGAATAGATTCTCCTGGTTTTAAGAACCGGAGCCCCGAATTAAGATGAAAAAATCCCCGCGTTTAAAAACAAAACCCTTTCGACACATCCCTTTAGTATACCAAATGCTTTTTAACGTAGCAGGGACTAAAAAAGATACCAAAGAGAAGAGAATTTGAGGATGTTAATAATACAATCTTTGGGTGATTTTTTTATCAATAAAATCGAAACGAAATCAACGGCTTTTAAAGCGACAATAGCGTTTCTTATTATCCTCTTTATGGCCAACCTTAGCGCCATAATTGATTACTTTTACCACCCAACGATACCCTATTTTGATCACGAACACATTATTGTGGGTGCTTTTACAGGTTTTTTTACCCTGACATTTTTCTATTTATTAAATCAATATTACAGACAAATTGCATACGCCAATCGCATACAAAAAGCGCTCATTAAACGGTTAAGTAAAGAAAAGGAAAGAGCCGAAGAAAGCGACCGCCTAAAATCTGCATTTTTAGCGAATATGTCACATGAAATTCGCACCCCCCTAAATGCTATTATGGGTTTTTCGGGACTGCTAAGGAAAGAAAATCTCAAGGAAGAGAAAAAACAACTTTTTCTTAAGCTTATTCAAGAAGGTGGCGAACGTTTATTGACAATTATTTCAGACATTATTGATATCTCTAAACTAGACGTCAACCAACTTGCCATACATCCCGAAACCATTAATTTAAATGAGCTATTTGATATTCTTTTTCACCAATTTTCACTTCAATTAAATCAAAAAAATGTCATGCTTTCTACGCACAAAGAACTTTTAGATAACGAATGTGAAATTGAAATCGACCGTGTTCGTCTCACACAGATATTGTCGAACATGTTAGAAAATGCTATTAAATTTACTGAAAAAGGAACGATCGAATTTGCTTATTTTGTCGAAGGTGACATGCTTCATTTTTATGTAAAAGATTCAGGCATTGGCATCGATCCCGTAAATCAACAGCGTATATTTGAACGATTTTCCCAAATAGAAGACGATAAATCAAACTTGCACTCAGGAACAGGTCTTGGTCTCTCTATCGCCAAAGGACTTGTATTTTTGTTAAACGGTAAGATTTGGATTGAATCAGAGCTGGGAACAGGCTCGACCTTTCATTTTACAATCCCCTTTGTTCCGTCTGCCCAAACTTCGAAAAATAATATTGATACTCCCGATATAAGTTTTAAAAATTCGAGAGAGATTCCCATACTCATTGTTGAAGATGAAGAGTCTAATTTTATTTATCTTCAAGAACTCTTATATGATTGCAATGTAAAATTATATCACGCAAAAAATGGCATAGAAGCCCTTGATCTATTCAAGCAAAACAAAGAAATTGATTTAGTTTTTATGGATTTAAAAATGCCTGTCATGGATGGATTTGAGGCCACAAAAGAACTCCGAAAATTGAATCCGAGGATACCTATTATTGCGCAAACATCATATGCCATGTCGGAAGACAAAGCAAAAGCTATCAACGCTGGGTGCAATGACTGTTTAGCAAAACCAATTTCTGAAGAAGTCTTGATTGCGACTATCAGAACATATATACCCGAACACCCCTAGAGGAAAATTAACTCAAGCCTCTGCGTTTCATTCTTAAGCCTACAAGAACCTTCAAAACTAAATAAAACAAAACTATTCCAGTCTTCACCCCGTCATATTGCCTTGGTGGCACAATGCTTGTAAACGGGAAAGGCTGAAAAGGAAGGTTTATGTATAAAATTATTAAAGCAGAATTTATCGCAACGGGAGTCAAAAGTTTCAAAATAGAGGCTCCCCTTATTGCAAAAAAACGTGAAGCGGGTCAATTTATTATGTTACGTGTACATGATAGGGGTGAACGCATTCCCATTACTATCGCCGATTCGAATCCCGAAGAAGGTTGGATACAAATTATTGTTCAAAGTATTGGCAAAACCAGTATGCATCTAAACACTTTAGAAACAGGCGATGCCTTACACGATTTGGTGGGTCCTCTGGGTCGTCCAACGCATGTTGATAACTGGGGAACCCTCGTTTGTATAAGTGGCGGTGTCGGGACGGCTGAAGCATTGCCTATAGCCTCCGCGGGACGTAAAGCGGGAAATAAAGTTTATTCCATCATTGGCGCTCGAAACAAAGATTTGCTTATTGCCGAAAAAGAAATGTCCCTTGTGACAGATGGCGTTTTCGTTTCTACAGATGATGGCTCTTACGGACGCAAAGGCCTCGTGACAGATGTTTTAAACGATATGATGAAAGATGGCCTCGTCCCCAATATGGTCGTCGCCATTGGACCATTGCCGATGATGGCAGCCGTGTCAAATCAAACCAAACTTCTTGATATTCCTTGTATGGTCAGCTTAAATGCCATTATGGTGGATGGCACAGGCATGTGTGGCGCATGTCGTGCAACAGTCGATGGCAAAACAGTTTTTGTTTGCGTTGATGGCCCTGAGTTTGACGGACATAAAGTTGATTTTAAAGAACTCGGAACCCGTCAACGTATGTATAAAAAACAAGAAGCAGAATCGACAAAATGCTATTTAGAAAGAATGGCGGATGAAGCAGCGAAAGGGGGAAATTAAAATGACAAAAAGAACAAAGCCAACTTCCCATAATGTCGTTCCCATGAAAGCTCGTTTCGCGATTCCGCGCCAAGATATGCCAGAGCAAAATCCAACAAAACGTGCGGGAAATTTTTTAGAAGTAAATCTCGGTTTAACTGCCGACCAAGCTGTAATAGAGGCGCAACGCTGTATCGAATGCGGAAATCCGACCTGCATGGAAGGCTGCCCTGTCAGCATTAAAATTCCTGATTTCATTCAATTAATTTGCAATCGCGATTTTGCTAAAGCAGCCGCAAAAATTAAAGAAGATAATTCACTTCCCGCTGTTTGTGGACGGGTTTGCCCGCAAGAAACGCAATGCGAAGAAGTGTGTGTCGTTGGTAAGCGCTTTGAGCCTGTGGCCATTGGACGCCTCGAACGATTTGTTGCCGATTATGAAAGATTGCATCCCGAAGAAATGTCGACGGAATCCGTCGTTGCCGAATCGACAGGAAAGAACGTCGCTATTGTCGGGTCGGGCCCTGCGGGACTTGCCACCGCCGCCGACTTAATTAAAGCCGGACATGCCGTTACGGTATTTGAAGCGCTTCATGAATTTGGTGGTGTGTTGGTTTACGGAATTCCCGAATTTAGACTTCCGAAAGAAATTCTGCGAAAAGAAGTCGCTGCCCTCGAATCATTGGGCGTCAAATTTATAAAAAACTTTATCGTTGGACGAACCCAGACCGTGCATGAGCTTTTAAACGAAGAAGGTTTCGATGCCATGTTCTTGGGACTCGGCGCAGGATTGCCTCGATTTATGAATATTCCTGGTGAAAACCTGAACGGCGTTTATTCGGCCAATGAATTCCTTACTCGCTCGAACTTGATGCGCGGCTACGAATTCCCAGACTATGACACGCCTCTTTACCGAGCCGAACATGCTATTACGGTTGGCGGCGGAAACACGGCCATGGATGCGGTACGCACGTCCAAAAGACTTGGCGCTAATCACGCGACGATTGTTTATCGGCGTTCCGAAGAAGAAATGCCCGCGCGTAATGAAGAAATTCATCACGCAAAAGATGAGGGTGTTCACGTTATGACCCTTATTAATCCCATTGAATTTATTGGCGACGAAAATGGATTTGTGAAGTCGGCCCGTTGTTTAAAAATGGCGCTCGGCGAGCCTGATGATTCAGGACGACGACGTCCAATTCCTATTGAAGGTTCCGAATTCGAAATTCCCGCCGATATGGTTGTCATCGCTGTTGGAAACGGTTCAAATCCTTTGATTTCTCAGACAACGCCCGAAATTAGTACCAATAAATGGGGGAATGTTGTCACCGACGAAATTGGAAGAACCTCTATGAAAGGCGTTTTTGCAGGCGGCGACATTGTCACAGGTGGCGCAACGGTTATCTTAGCAATGGGCGCCGGTAGAGCCGCCGCAGAAGGCATCAATGAATATTTAAAAACAGGAGAGTGGGTATAAAATGGCCTTATCTGATATCATAAAAAACATGTCTTTTGATGAGATAATAAAGCTTTGTTGCGATCAAGAGCAAGAAGCCGTTAATCTCTATACGGAGCTTCGTAATCGTGCTACTGATGATGCTGCAAAACTAAAGTTTCAAGAGTTGGTCGATATGGAAACACAACATTTGGTTAATTTGCAGACCTTTGAAATTGAAAAATATATGGATTTGCCACCGGCGAATTTAAAGGTGACGGATTATTTAACAGAACCGTCAAAGGATCGCAATTTAACGACTCAAGAAGCACTCATTTTAGCCGCCAAGCGTGAAGATAAAACAGCAAAACTTTATCAAGACTTAGCGCATTTCTTTAAGGACAATGTCGAGTTAAATACGTTTTTCCAAATGATGGCTGACGAGGAGCTTCGCCATAAGCACGACTTGGAAACGGAATATGAGGACGAGTTTCTCCAAGAAGGATAATTATAAAAAATGTCGATTTAAAAAGCTCTCATTTGAGGGCTTTTTTTTCATGTCTTGACAGCTAAAACGAAAAAACTATATTGCGATATTATTTATTGTTGTTGATTGTGGAGATTTTGAGTGTCTAATTTATTACAAAAATCGGAAGAAAATTATAAAACTGCTAATTGGGCTGTTAAAAAAGAATTTTTCTCCGTGGCGATTAGCAGGCAATATTATTGCATGTTTCAAAACCTGCTTAATTTTCTTATTACAACTCCGAAGGAACCTTATACCTTACAGGAATTAAAGGATTGGCAGCGCAGTACATCAGAGTTTAAAGGGAGCCATGGTTCAACATTTAGATATTTCAATGAAGAACTACAAAAGAGCACAAAAATTCAGAACTGGGAAAAGGTAAAAGCGATTAACTTTCTTAAATCATTTAGAGCGCTTAGAAACACCTCAGATTATACTAACGACAAAATTGAAGAAAAAGATTGGAATACCTCTCGTGGTTATTTTGAATATATTGAGAAGGTAATAGGGCTTCTTAAAAAGGAATTAAAAGAGAATGATTGATAAAAAAAATAGAATAAAAATAAATGATCTCCAAAAAGCAATTTTTAATGAATATTGGGTAAAAACATTTGTCTCTTATGATTATGAGCTAGATTGCTACAATGTTTTACTGCCTGATTTAAACTTGTTTTTTAAGGATAGTTTTCATGTTTGGATAAATGATAATAACTTTGTTGAATCTACGGATAGAATTTCAATTGTAGGTATTAGACTTGAGTTTATCAAACCATACGAATTATTAAATGTTGGCGTATTTGACTGGAACTCAGGGGTGAGCATTACAATCGATGATATACTTGGGAAATCACCAGTAAGTAAAAAAAGTGACTTTCTTGATTTTTCGGGTGATTCTGAGGAAACAATTGTCAATATTATTACAAATGAAAATCAACCCTTGAGTTCAAAGGATTTTTATAGGTATTGTGAGGCTGCTTAATGTCACAGGACAAACAAAAAGATCCAGGAATTAATATTGTTAAAATTCAAATGCTTGAATCAGAAGCGAAAATTATTCAAAGTTTTGACCCTAAAAAAAAGTATAATTTGGAGGCAAAATATGATTTTGCCAATAATCTTTCAGATAATGAACACGAAGGATCAAGCACATTAAGTGTGACAGTAGAGATTATTGAAAATGGGGATGAAGACAAAAAAGTTTTTGCAATATTTAAATGTAAGTATTTAGGCCAATTTAGTACAGATTTGGATTCACCAAATATGGAACTTAAACAATTTCTAGAATATAATGCACACGCAATGTTATATTCCTATGTTCGCGAACACTTTACTAATTTATCTCTAAAATGTGGAGTAACCCCAATTTACTTGCCTATAATTAACATTATCGCCATGATTGATTCGATTAAATCTCAAACATTAAATAAAAAGTGACAATTCTTTCTATTCGATCAAAAAGCTCTCATTTGAGGGCTTTTTTTATGGCATTTATGTGGACTTTTGTGTCTTCGGTCTGTGAAATTGTCCTATATTCATTTGAGAAAAAACAGGACAGCTCATGAAACCAATTTACCTCGATTACAATGCCTCAACGCCTATTGCCAAAGAGGTCGCGGATGCCATGCGACCGTTTTTAGAGGGCCATTTCGGCAATCCCTCAAGCGCGCACATTTATGGAGCCGAAGCAAAATCCGCAGTGGAAAAAGCACGGTGGCAAATTGCACGGCTTCTCAATTGCGAAATCTCTGAAATTGTCTTTACCAGCGGTGGCACAGAGTCCAATAATTATGCGATAAAAGGCATTGCCTTCGCCCATAAAATCAAAGGCAATCACATAATCACTTCGTCTGTAGAGCACCCTGCTGTTTTAGAAGTATGTTATTATTTGCGAGATAATCATAGTTTTGACATTACAATTTTGCCTGTTGATAAATATGGAATTGTCAGTGCTCATGATGTAGAAAAAGCCATCACGAGTAACACAATTCTCATTACAATTATGCACGCCAATAATGAGGTCGGGAGCATCCAACCGATTATGGAAATTTCGAAAATTGCTCAAAAGCACGATGTTTATTTTCATACGGACGCGGCACAATCAGTGGGAAAAATTCCCGTCGATGTAAAGGAAATGGGTGTTGATTTACTCAGTCTTGCAGGCCACAAACTTTATGCACCTAAGGGGGTCGGCGTCCTCTATATTAAAGACGGTACTCGACTGGAAAAACTCATTCACGGTGCGAATCATGAACAGAATCTAAGGGCAGGAACCGAAAATGTCCTTGAAATTGTTGGGTTGGGAAAAGCGTGTGAATTAGCATCTTTGAATAGACGTGAAGATGCCGCTTATTACGGAAAAATGGCGTCTCTTTTGTATCAATTATTAAAAGACGCATTGCCCGAAATTCAACTCAACGGACACCCTTCTTTACGTTTGCCTAACACCCTAAATATTGCGTTCCCGAAGATTCCTGCGGATGCATTACTTTCACGATTGAAGGGCCTTGTAGCATCTGCTGGTGCGGCGTGTCACGGAAATGATATTTCGATTTCACCGGTTTTAAGCGCGATGAAAATACCCAGCGAAATTGCAATGGGCGCCGTCCGATTTTCAACAGGTCGAGAAACGACAGAAGCACAAATTCGAGACGCGGCTATTGAAATTATTTCAACTTTAGCGCGTTTTGAGAATGAGATTCTCAAAAAATTATAATTATTCCATCAATGACGGGAAAAAGAGCTTGTGATTCCATGCACCCATTGTATGCTTGGCGCAGACATGCAAATGAAATTGAATAGCAAAATCGACTCAATATCAAAAACTACAATCATGAATTTATCTTTCAGATAAGGACACAAGAATGAGAGAAATGACTGAATATATACCAATCTTAACAACGTTGTTTTCGGTGTTTTTTACAATTGAAATCTATAAGCATTATCGATACAGACGAACGAAATATTTACTTTGGTGGACACTTGGCGTCATAACATTTGGATTTGGAACATTGTCTGAAAGTATCAACGTGATTTTTGGATGGAATGAAATCAATTTAAAATTCTGGTATATTGTCGGAGCGCTTTTGGGAGGCTTTCCATTGGCTCAAGGCTCGGTTTATTTGTTGATGAGCAAAAAATTCGCGCGTATTTCGACCCTATTTTTTGTAACCGCTATTATAATTGCCTCAACTTTTATCATCATGACACCCATTACAGTGCCGCCAGATTTTGATTACCGACTCACAGGTGCTATTTTTTCATGGAAATGGGTGCGTTACTTTTCGCCATTCATAAACACGTACTCTCTCATTTTTTTAGTGGGTGGAGCTGTTTTTTCCGCCTGGAGATATTTTAAAAAAGGTCAAAAAGAAGCGCTTTTTATAGGGAATATATTTATCGCCATTGGCGGATTATTACCTGGAATTGGTGGAATTTTTACACGAATGGGATATGTCGAAGTTCTGTTTGTTACGGAAATTCTCGGACTACTACTTATCTATTACGGTTATCGCATTATTCGTAATGAGAAGCGACAAAAAGCCGCATAATTAATGCCGAGAGAGTATAACAAGTATTCAATTTAACGACTAAAGGAGGATGTATGCCAAGTGATTTTTCCAAACAAGCGATGAGTATTTTGCGAGATGGGTCTAATTTTCAATGGTACGTGATACCGCTTCTTGCCTTTGTTTTTTATGTTTACGCCGTTGAAATGGAGAAAAAGAATTATCGTCTCATTTTAGCCGGTTTAGCCTTTTGGGGCATGGATTGGTTCAACGAGATTATGAACTCCATCATTTTCCACGTCTCCAATTTTGCGCCGCTTTGGTGTGCCCCTGGCGACACGGCTTACCTTATTCTCATTGGTCTTAATATCGAAATTATGTTCATGTTCGCCGTCGCAGGCATCGTCTGGACAAAAATGCTTCTGCCCAATAAAGAAGATAAAATTCTCGGTATTCCAAATCGTTGGTTTGTCGCTGTTGCAGGTTCTATTTTTTCCGTTATCGTAGAGTTTATGCTTAATGCTGTTGATGCCTTAACCTGGGATTATTCCTTTTGGGATATGAATTCTCCATTACTCATTGTAATTTTTGGCTACCTCACTTTTTTTATTGCTGCCTTTTGGGTTTTTGATATGCCAACCATGCGTAAACGTGTTATCGCCGTTGCATCCATCTGGGGCTTTGATGTCTTGGCCATCCTTATTTTTGGACTTGGTTTAGGCTGGTTATAGATACATTAATAGAATGGAAAATATAGGAATAATGAACTTATGATTAATAACGATATTTTGCGTCGCATACGTTACACCTTCGAGCTCGATGATTCTTCAGTAATGGCAATTTTTCGGCTTGGTGGCGAAGACGTGACAAGAGCACAAATGAGTGACTGGCTCAAAAAAGATGACGACCCTGATTATCGTTCCCTCAACGATAAATTCATGGCCGTTTTCCTCAATGGATTTATTGTTCATAAACGAGGCCCCAAAGACGACGGCTTACCTGTTCCTGACGAAGAGCTCAATAATAATGTCATTTTAAGAAAGCTCAAAATCGCCCTAAATTTGCAAACAGAGGGTGTTATAGAATTATTGAGCTTAGCCGATTTAAAAGTGAGTAAGCCCGAACTTAGTGCGCTATTTAGAAAGCCAGGCCATAAACATTATCGTAAATGTAAAGATCAATTTTTACGTAATTTTTTACATGGCATGCAGTTAAAGTTCCATGTAGAGGATGTCTAAATTGTGGCGGGAAACGCATTAAAACCCCATTGAATCTAATGCTATTCTTGTCTCGTCGAACGCCCTTCCAGTGCTGCACTAAAGCTTAGAAGATTGTAATCCAGATTATGGAATCATCACTTTCGGTAATTGACTTAGGCATTGAAGATTATTTCTCAAGCGGCTCCTCGCGTCCATTAATCGATGTCCGGACACCGGCTGAGTTTGCAAAAGGACATATCGTCGGTGCTGTAAATATTCCTCTTTTTTCCAATGACGAACGCGCACATGTGGGGATGGTTTATGTCCAAGAGTCCAAAGAAAGAGCTTTGGAATTGGGATATACCTATGTGACACCAAAACTTGAAAGATTTATTTCTGAAAGTCGTAAAATCGCATCAAAACAAGGCCTTGCGATTTATTGCTGGCGAGGTGGCATGCGAAGCCATGCATTTGCAGATCATTTAATCGCACATGGATTTAAAAACGTATGTGTTATCATCGGCGGATATAAAACCTTTCGCAACTACGCTCAAAACTTTTTTGATCAAAAGATACAATTACGCATTTTAGGTGGCTATACGGGCAGTGGCAAAACCTATATTTTGAAATCTCTCCAAGAGAGTGGAGAACAGGTCATTGATTTGGAAGGATTGGCACACCATAAAGGTTCGGCTTTTGGGGCAATAGGGGAACGTCCTCAACCAAGTTTGGAGCAATTTGAAAACGAGCTCTTTTTTAAACTCCAAAATCTTGATTATATACGACCTGTCTGGATAGAAGACGAGAGCCGAAAAATTGGACGTGTGAGTATTCCCAATGCATTATTTGAGCAAATGCGAAATCAGGTCGTCTATTTTGTGGATATTCCGAAGGAAAAAAGAGCCACGTTTCTTGTGGGAGAGTATTCGTTTTCAGGGAATGAACTTCTCGCAAAGGCTATCAATGGTATTGCAAAAAGATTGGGCGGATTAAGCGTAAAATTGGCACATGAGCATCTCGCTGAAAATAATTATTATGAGGTCGCGCTTTTGGCTCTGCAATATTATGATAAAGCCTATCATCGAGGAGTGGAAAATAGAGACAGCGAAAAAGTCATCCGAATTTCACTCCCCGATACAAACCACACGACGAACGTCAAGCAAATTCTAGATCTCGCGAAGAATACAAACGACCCTAACTGAAATATTCTATTCAGGATATAATAAAGACATGAATAATCTCTTGACTTTTATATGTATTAAGAAAGTTTACACCCGCAACCAAAAACAACAGAGAGGCGCTGATCGAAAACTCAATACTCTCGAAAATGTTGTGCCGTAAAGAGGGTCATTTATTTTTAAGAAATCCTTTTTAAAAGGAGTCTTTAAATTGGCAAAAACCCAATCCGCATGAACGGATTAAACGGAAAGGCCATAACCATAAACCGAAAGGTAAACCATGTATTATAAATCAACCATAAACAGAACCTTTAGCGTCTTCGCTTTTTTTATTTTGATGCAAGTCTCTTTTGCTGCCGCAACTCGTGCACCGGAAATTGAGCTAGATGGTCAAGGCCGTCCACTTTGGGAAGAGGGCATCATCTGGGTAAAGGTGACTGCAAATGTACAAATTGACAGAAACATCTTGGAACTCAGAAGCTTTGGCGTAACAAGCCTTGATGCAAAGATTGAGCAACTTGGAATCGTGAGTATTAATCGTGCTTTTCGCCCAATTGAACGACCCAATCGTAAAGATTTACCCGATTTAACAAAGATTTTCACACTGGAATTGCCGCCTAAAATGAGCGCTAAAATATTTATTGATGTCTTGTCTAAAGACGCCAATGTTGAATATGCTGAGCGCGTACCGGCTGTTTATCAAGAAGCCATTCCAAACGACGAATTTTATGCTGGCATTATGTACCATCTCCCTCAGATCCAAGCGGAAGAAGCGTGGGATATTCATAAAGGTGAAGACGGTGTTGAGCAAATCGTTGTCGGGGTTTGTGACACGGGCATTGACTGGAAACATCCTGATTTAGCAAATAATATTTATAATCGTCTCGGTGAAGATGCTGATGGCGATGGTGTTACCATGCTTTGGGATGGAACGGAATGGGTCATGGATCCTGATGACTTAAATGGCATTGATGACGATAATAACGGCTATATCGATGACCTCATTGGCTGGAACATGATTGCCGATGCATCGGGAACTGAAAATAATGATCCCATGGACCCACCGAGTCGAGGTCACGGATCGCATGTTTCGGGTTTAGCTGCTGGCGTCACCAATAATGAAACAGGAATCGCTTCCATTAGCTGGAACGTCAAAGTTTTTGCAACATCTCATGGATATTCCGGCGATAATGGAGTCAGCGTATATCGTGCTTATGACGGTCTTGTTTATTTGGCTGACAATGGTGCCGATATTATCAATGCAAGTTGGGGCGGCGGCGGATTTTCCCAAGGCGCCGAAGAAGTCATCCGTTATATTAGCGGCGTAGGAGCTCTATTTGTTTCGTCGGCGGGTAATGGTGATGACGGCGCTGGTGGTATGACAGGTTTTGACTTGGCTTATCCAAGCAGTTATCCAGGCTGTATTAGTGTTGCATCTGTTGACCGAAACGATTTTAAAGCTTGGTATAGCACATTTGGTTGGGGTGTAGACATCTCGGCTCCCGGCGGAAATCATCAACCTGGCTTAATCAGTACCGTTCCTTATGGAAATGGTTATGATTACTATTCAGGTACCTCAATGGCGTCTCCCGTAGCGGCAGGAATGTTTGCATTGGTCAAGTCTTACTATCCAGATTGGACGAACGAGCAACTTATTAATCAAGTCATTGGCACATCAGATGATATTGAGCGATTTAATACATTTTACGGCCCTTGGTTAGGAGCCGGTCGGATTAATGCCTATCAAGCTCTCATTCAGCAAGATGTAAGCGTGCCAAATACAATGGAACTCGCACTTTGGGATGTCTCAAGTAGCAATCCAGCGGCACAAGATTGGGTCATGGAACCGGGCGAATCAACTGATTTGAGCTTCGTGATTCGAAGCTATACGCACGTACTGAGCGACTCAGCCGTAACCTTCACGCTTGTTTCAAATGATCCCGATATTTTGGTCAGCAATGCCTCAATCCTCGACACCATTTTTGCCGACGATTATTCAACGGTTGACCCCTTTACTGTCACAATTGCAGAAGGCGCAAATACAGAGTCGTCACCTCTTTATTTAGTTATTGAACCTCAAAGCGCCGAAGTTCTAACGGGAGATTCATTACGATTTGATTTGCTTATGAACACAACAAGTGTTGGCACAAATTTTCTTGATTTAAACTTGGTCTTTGGGGATGTTCATACAAGTACTGTAACCCTAAGCAACTCAGCTTCAACGCCTGTATCCATTAGTGCTGGAGCCTGGAGCACAGACCCTAATTCATTATTATGGCATGTCGATAGCTATAATGCCTATGAGGGCAATAGCTGGTGGTGTGGAAATCAACATATTGGTGGCTATACAAATTCTACCATTCAATATTTAGACCTTCCAATACTAGACTTAAGTGGGAGCAGCAATCCAATATTAACGTTTAAGCTTGATTACTCCACAGAGGATCCGGCTGGAGCAGAAGCTCCTTACGATGGTTGGGATGGCGCAAATGTATGGATTTCAACAGACGGGGGAGATTCCTATCAAGTCATCGACCCTGTTGCACCCGCTTATAATGCAACCGCCCTTTACGCTTGGGGAGAATATTGGGGACTTGGTATTGTGCCAGGTTGGGCAGGCGAAAGCAACGGCTATACGCAGGCTCAATTTAACTTAAGCGCCTATGCAACAAACGAAGTCATCGTCCGATTTGGATTTGCGTCTGATGGAGCCGTCACAAGCACAGGCATATTTCTTGATAATATTGTAGTTAGCGATGATGCTTCAACAGTTTTTGAAAATACGGGCGTCTTCGGTGGCGGTATTCAGCTGGAAGGTTTTCCAAGTTATATTGTTAATACACCGTGGCTAGAATTTCCAAATGCAAGTAATCCAATTCCAGGAAACGGCACTCTTGATTTAGAGATTGTGACGAATACAAGAGAAATGGACCCCGGTGCTTATTCCACAACAGCCTATGTTTTATATGAGGATTTTATTTTAGGCGAAATTGATGTCGCCCTTTCGTTGACCACACCGACCCATGATTTAACATTGGTCGATTATCAAAGCATGGGTGAAAATGTGACGATTCTCAAAGATGATTCAATCATGGTTTATATTGAGAATACAGGCGCCTCAACGGAATACGATTTTAATGTTGCAATGGTTTTACAAAATGAAGCGGGCGTTATCTTTACAGACACAATCTCCGTTGATTCTCTTGAATCAGGCATGAGTCATCATTATCGATTCTCCTCGTTCAATTTGATTAGAGGTGAAACGCTTGCTCTTGAAATCGAAATCCTCAATGTTATAGATGACTATAACGACTGGAATGACAGAATTGTCACAGAGCTTCCCGTCAATAATATTATTGAAGATTTTATGTCTGGCAGTAGTGCATGGAATATGGGCGGCTGGGGCGTAACGACGGGAATCGTTGGTCACGGCGATACTCAATCAGCACATGTCGATGCCGGGAGAATTCCTTATGCTCCTAATTTAGACAACGCAATGATGTATTCTGAATCGATTGATTTAACAAACATCGATAATCTTGCGATTGTGTATTGGACCGTTAGCCAAACCGAACAAAATGTTGATGTCATGACCTTCGAGGCGAGTACAGATGGGTTGAACTGGGATGTCCTTCGCAGCCATAGCGGAAATGCCACAAATTGGACTCAACATGCAGTAGATGTTTCAAATTATATCACCGAAGGAAATGATCAACTCTGGTTTAGATTTCATTTTGTTTCCAATGAAAGCGTTGCGGGAATGGGATTATTTGTCGATGATGTCGCCTTTTATACAGATGATTTCTTGAGTGTCGACGAGGAATTAACATCGTTGCCACAGCAATTCGACTTATTTCAAAACTATCCGAACCCGTTTAATCCGAGTACAACTATTCGATACGCACTTCCTCAAACGGTGGACGTTCGTGTACAAATATTTGATATTAGAGGACGGATCGTCAACACCTTATTCGAGGGTTCGCAATCTGCGGGTTTTTATCAATACGAATGGAAAGCCGATGATTCTAAAGGGAACCCTTTGAGTACCGGTGTCTATTTGGTACGAATTGAAGCGGGTGCTTTTAGTAAAGTTATCAAAATGGTTTATCTAAAATAACGTAGACGAATTTCACAAAAACCTCTGTCAGCTCATACATTTTTTAAGTTGACAGAGGTTTTTATTTTTACAGAATTATGCGAAAAGACACATTTAGAAATCGCGCCTCAATTTTATACCCTCATGAGGCATCCTGCATATATTGACAGCGATGTTAAAAGTGAAAAATAATAGAAGGAATCGATTCTAATGAAAAATAAAGGCCTGATAATTTTAGTTGTCGTTATTGCCATAATTGCCATGAACGCAATGGGAACGTATAATGGATTTGTTGAAAAAGAAGAAAATGTGAATCGCGCTTGGTCACAAGTTGAGAATGTCTATCAACGTCGCGCTGATTTAATCCCAAATCTGGTTTCAACCGTAAAAGGCTATGCTGAGCATGAAAAAGAGACGTTTATAGCCGTCACAGAAGCCCGCTCGAAAATTAATAATATTAATGTAGGCGGGATGATGAACGACCCAGCGGCCTTTGCTAAGTTTCAACAAGCTCAGGGACAATTATCGTCAGCTTTGAGCAAATTGATGGTGGTTGTTGAAAAGTATCCCGACCTCAAAGCAAACGAGAGCTTTCTTAATTTACAAGCTCAATTAGAAGGCACTGAAAACCGTATTGCCGTTGCACGGAAGCGCTTCAACGACTCTGCTAAACAGTATAATCAAGTTGTACGAAAATTCCCTGGTCGCATGTGGGCGGGACTTTTTGGTTTTGGTACAAAAAACTATTTCGAAGCTGAAACAGGCGCCGAAAAAGCGCCCAAAGTGGAGTTTTAATTGAAGCGAAGCTCCCGCTTATTTCTGTTGTTTTTTGCCGTGAGTTTGATGGCATCAATATACCCTCCGAAGCCAGAAAATTTTATCAACGACTATGCCAATGTTTTGTCTCATAGTCAAGTACGCGATTTGAATAGCGCTTTGGAAAATTATGAAACCCGGACATCGAATCAATTTTTTGTGGCGACATTCCCTTCATTAGAAGGGGAAAGTCTTGAAGATGTCTCCATTCGAATGTTTGAAGATTGGAAAATTGGGTCAAAAGGTAAAGATAACGGCGTTTTGATGACCATTTTTCTCAAAGAACGAAAAACGCGCATCGAAGTTGGATATGGATTAGAGGGATCGATTCCTGACGCTACCGCAAACAGCATCATTACAAATTCTATTCAGCCAGCTTTTCGTCACGAAAATTATTATGCAGGCATACAAGCGGCGCTTTCTGATTTGGCTCAAGCAGCCGAAGGACAGTATGTCGGAAGCGGTAAGAAAGTTCGCACATCCAGTAAAAGAACGAGCTCCCCTCTCTCCTTGCTTCTCTTGGTCGTCTTTCTCTTTTTGGGTCGTGGTCGCATGGGCGGAATGGGCGGATTCTTTTTAGGTTCCATGCTTGGGGCGTCAATGGGTCGCTCCTCCAGTGGTTTTGGTGGAGGTGGCTTCGGCGGTGGTGGAGGCGGTTTCGGTGGCGGTGGTGGCGCTTCAGGAGGCTGGTAGTATGGAAATAACGAAACACTTTACGGCCACAACTTTCGTGGTTTTTCAAAATAAAACATTATTGCATTTGCATCGCTCTTTGGGGATGTGGCTTCCGCCAGGTGGACATATCGATCGCGATGAATTACCACATATTGCAGCGCTTCGAGAAGTAAAAGAGGAAACAGGATTAGACGTAGAACTCATCTATGAGAAGCCCGTAATCTCAAGCGACAAGGCGACGGAACTGCCTCGACCTCAACATATTTTGCTTGAAACCATCAACACATTCCATCAACACATTGACTTGGTATTTTTTGCCAGAGCAAACACCTTTGATACACAACCTCAAAAAGGTGAGGCATTAGAAATGAAATGGTTTTCGCCTGATGAATTGGAAAACGATCCCGCCCTTACAAGCGATATTAAAATTCTAGGGCTTGAAGCGACACTCCTCCTCGCAAATTAATAAGCCAAACGGATAAACGTGAATGATACAATCGAGTGACACTATTGTGCTTAAGACCATTTCCCATGGCGACACATCAAAGATTGTGATTTGTTACACAAAAAACTTTGGACAGGTGAAACTCATTGCCAAAGGCGCTCGGAGTAAAAAAAGTCCCCATAAAAATCTCTTTTTCCCGGGTCGCCATATTAATATTTCCTACTATGAAAAGCCGAATCGCGAACTTTTGTTATTTAAGTCAGGCGAACTTTTATCCAGTTTTAATATGATAGAAAAGGACCTTGACCGTATGACATTTAGTCAGGTCATGATGGATTTGCTCGATCATACGATGACGCATTCTGAAAGCCAAGAATCTATATATAAGCTAACGTTAACAGCATTGCAAAATCTCAATCAACGAGACATCCCTGTATATTGGACTTATTGGAGTTTTCATTTGCAATTATTGAGTCATCTTGGTTTCCATTTTGAGACCGACATATGCCATCAATGTCAATCGACTATCACAACAACGGCGACGATGACGCATCACCAAGAACTATTATGTGATGTCTGTAATCATGGAGCCCTTGGCTTTATTCCCCTCACAAAAAGAATATTAAAAACCATGAAAGCGCTTCTAAACGAGGAAAAAGCACCCTATGAGAGCTATACTAAAATAGAGCGACAAACCTTATGGAAATTTTTATGGCAATACACTCATTTTCATTTGGAATCGACGCGTTATATGAAATCTTTAGAGGTGTTGCAACAAATCTATGGAACGCTTTAGGTTTTTACGGCTTAAAGTCTCTAAAGGAAACAATAATGAAATTTAAAACCTATAAAAATACATCGTTCTCTTTTGGCCAAAAAGAGTTGTCACCTGCTATAAAAAAAATTCTTTTGATTAATGGAGCCGTTTTTCTTTTAATGATGTTATTTGCCTCAAGAATTTGGCTCGACATATTTGGGTTAAATCCTGCTAGCGTTATTTTTAAATTACAAATCTGGCAACCCCTAACCTACATGTTTATGCATGGTGGATTTTGGCATCTGTTTATGAATATGTTTATGCTTTGGATGTTTGGAACGGAGCTAGAACACCTTTGGGGCAGTAAATCATTTATGCGATTCTATATGATTACGGGTATTGGCTCGGGATTCTTTTCACTGGTCCCTTATTTGTTTAACGTTATAAGTACTGGCGCTTCATATTCCCCTGTTATTATTGGAGCCAGCGGCGCTGTTTATGGCGTTTTATTAGCCTACGCTTTGAGCTTTCCCAATCGCACCGTTTTGGTCTATTTTGTATTGCCCATGAAAGTTAAAAACCTCATGATAATCATGGGGATAATAACATTTCTCTCTATTGGTTCAGGCGGCAGCATTGCCCACATTACGCACTTTGGGGGTATTGTTGTTGCGTGGATTTACCTAAAAAAAGAAGGTCGCTATCACAATATAGATATACCTTGGAATCGTTTATTTAAAGCTACAAAAGAATTCTTCAATCAAAAACCGATTTCAAAGAATGTCTCTGAAACAGATGAGAATCAATGGTACAAGGTAGAAGACGATGATTCAATGCGAAGAGAGATGGATCATCTCTTAGATAAGATATCACGTTTGGGTTATCAAAACCTACGAGAAGACGATAAAAACAGACTGTTATACTTATCTAATCAATTGTCGGGGAATAAATCATCTTTTGGGAGTGTCAAAATAACTGGGTCTCTGTTTAAGACTTCCAAAGGTATTTAG
>CALBFA010000072.1 GCA_937888365.1 uncultured Fidelibacterota bacterium
TAATCATCAATCAATCGCCCATTCTTAACTTGCTTTTAAACACAGTACCTCTGTGTAATTCTCTAAGCGGTTCCTGAGGCTCTCGAAGGACTGTGGTAAAACTTTTAAAAACACTACACCCAAAAAGATTTCTTGATTTGTATTTGATTTCAACAAAGTTAACCCGTCATTATGTGGGCACGACAATGAGGGATGAATTGAAAATCATCAAATCAACCAATATTCTAATGAACAGAAGAATTGCCGTCCAATTATGGCCACATTCATCATAAATTATAAGTATTTAAAAATCAAAAAAAACAGCACCTTATGACTAAAACAGAAAAAATAGATGTCCATGGAATTTCCATTTCAATTATTAAAGGTGAAAAAGAAAACTACATTTCTTTAACCGATCTTGCACGGTATAAAAATACAGCCCACACAGATGACATCATTAAAAACTGGTTGCGAAACAGAAATACCATTGAACTATTGGGTTTTTGGGAGCAGCTATATAACCCCGATTTTAAACCCGTCGAATTCGACGGGTTTAGAAAACAAGCTGGCTTAAACAGCTTTGTGATGACACCTAAAAAATGGATTGGAACCACCAACGCAATTGGTATTAATTCTGTTTTAATTCAGCAAGGACTGAATCAAAGCAAACGATTGACACAACTCAATCAAATTGCCATTTCCTAAATGACGTCTCTGGTTTAAAAACACAGAGTTGAGAAAATTAAAATCATGATGGTTTCCATTTTAAAAACGTACAGAATATTTTTTAACTCTTTTAAATCGTATAGGAGGAGATTCATGCCAAAACTTACAGATACACACCCAAATTGGAGGGCTAAATGGTTGTTTTCCCAAATTAACACTATAGTAGAAATATGCGTAATACGTTTAACCCTACGTTACCCCCAAAACATCCTCCGCGGCCTTCGTGGTTAATATTTTTTGAACCACCCAAAAATCAATATTTTTTACCATAATGCCATGGTTTGAGTTTTCGTCATTCCAATTGCTTAAGCGCCAACTATATTGCGCGCATGAAACAAGAAAATATTCGAAACTTTTGCATCATTGCACACATTGACCATGGTAAATCCACACTCGCGGATCGCCTCCTCGAAGCAACACATACTTTAAAAGATAAACAAATGAAAGAGCAGGTTCTCGATTCTATGGATCTAGAGCGAGAGCGTGGGATTACCATAAAATCACATCCCATTCAAATGCATTACAAAGCCAAGAATGGGGAAGACTACCTCTTTAATCTCATTGATACGCCTGGACATGTGGACTTCAATTACGAAGTCTCCCGAAGCTTAGCCGCCTGTGAAGGTGCTTTACTTTTAGTGGATGCGGCTCAAGGCGTTGAAGCTCAGACCGTTAGCAACACCATGCTCGCTATAGAATCTGACTTAGAAGTCATCCCTGTCATCAATAAAGTTGATTTGCAAGCGGCGAATATCCCCAGCGTGATTGCTCAAATTGGCGATTTAATGGGGGCAAACGATGATGAAATATTGCGCACATCGGCACGTACCGGTTTCGGAATTGAAGAAACCCTCGAAGCAATTGTCGCGCGAGTCCCTCAACCAAAAATTATAAATGATAAACCCTTGCGTGCCCTCATTTTTGATAGTGCTTATGATGTCTTTCGCGGTGCAGTTGCCTATATTCGCATTATCGAAGGCGAAATTAAAACCGGTGACGCGATTAAATTCATGCGAACAGGCTCAAATCACGAGGCTCAAGAAGTCGGTCATTTTCTCTTGGGACGTATTAAAGATAAATCCCTCCATAGTGGTGATGTCGGCTATTTAATTGCTGGTATTAAAGACATTGCAGAGGTCAAAGTCGGAGACACCGTAACATTGGCAAAACACGGCGCAACCGAAGCTCTTGATGGATTTCGTGAAGTGAAGCCTATGGTTTATTCTGGTGTTTATCCCATTATTTCAGAGGATTACGAAAACTTACGCTACGCCCTCGAAAAATTGACTCTCAATGACTCTTCATTGAAATGGGAGCCTGAAAGTTCTGCAGCCTTAGGATTTGGATTCCGTGTTGGATATCTCGGCTTATTACACATGGAAATTGTCCAAGAACGTCTGGAGAGAGAATTTAATGTTGATTTAATCACGACACAGCCAAACGTTGAGATTCAAGTCCACACACGCAATCATGAAGTCAAAATTGTAGACAGGCCTTCCGAGTTACCGCCAACAGGCGAAATTGATTATTTAGAAGAACCCTATGTTGATGCAGAAATCATTACACCCGTTGAATATATCGGCGGCTTAATGAAATTGATTATGGATAAGCGCGGCACTTATAAAAATACGCATTATATGGATGAGACGCGGGTTCAAATTCATTTCGAAATACCCCTTTCGGAAATCATATTTGATTTTTACGACATCCTTAAATCAATTTCCCGCGGCTATGCCTCATTTGACTATGAGCAGACTAGTTTTAAACGAGGTAAACTCGTCAAACTCGACATCCTCATTAGTAGCGAAAGAGTGGATGCTTTAAGCCAAATAATGCACGAAGATAAAGTTTATGAACATGCACGTAAGTTATGCGAAAAATTAAAAGAACTTATTCCGAGACAGCAGTTTGATGTTGCAATTCAAGGTACGATTGGCCATAAAATCATTGCGAGAGAAACCGTCAAAGCATTGCGTAAAAATGTTACAGCCAAATGCTATGGTGGCGATATTTCGCGTAAACGCAAATTGCTCGAAAAACAAAAAGCTGGTAAAAAACGCATGAAACAAGTGGGTCGAGTTGAAGTGCCTCAAGAAGCTTTTTTAGCCGTATTAAAACTCAACGAGTAAATATTATTCTCGATTATTGAAACATGAATATAAAATGGCATAAATCATGTTTTACTATATAAAAGTCAGCAAATCATTTCAATATAGTATCATTTTAACGGCTCCTTTGGCTGTATTTTATGAACTTTCGACGCTCTTACTTTTTAGCACACAATCCTACGAACTTAGAAATACAGCTGATATTTTCATTCGAGATTGGATAAACCAAATCGGTCTCGATGCACCATTTTTAATCTCAATATTGTTCGCGCTTCTGTTTATAATTATGATTGGATTGGGGATTCAGAGAGAAGAAAAATATCCCATTATCTCGAAGTATTTCATGTTTATGATACTCGAAAGTATTGGTTTAGGCATCATACTTTATTTATTGTTGATGGCTATTAACGGCGCTTTAACCATGCAAATGCTAAACTCAGATGTCGCGACGGTGCAGTTAAATCTCGCCATCGGAGCTGGCATCTATGAGGAGCTCATATTTAGAGTCATTCTGATTCCTATTATTATGATGACATTCATGCGAGGATTTCAATTTAAAAAAGGGATGTCGGTGTTTTTGGCGATTGTTGGGAGTTCTACTATTTTCTCTTTTTTCCATTTACTCATTGAGCCTTTTACCCTACAAGCTTTTATGTCCCGATTTTTAGGCGGTATGTTTCTTTCTACAGTGTACGTGTGGCGCGGTTATGGCATTACGGTTTATACGCATATAAGTTCGAACTTATTAACATTATTTGGGTTATAGATTTTACGCCGTATTGAGCGCAAAAAATATTATGATAGAAATCCATTCAATAACTCATAGTAAATACTAGAATATTGACCCGTCAAACGAGACATATTATTTCATTGTCGATTCTGCTATTCATACTAGCGCCCAATATTTTATTCAGTCAAATGATGATGGCTGAAACCGATACGATAAGAACGAATTTCATTGAAATAGATTATCCTATTTACCATGCGAAATCCATCGATGACGTAGATTCGCTATACAATAAAGAAATAAAAATAAAGAATCAATCGTCAAATTTGAAAGCAGAAGGATCGATCTCTAGAGAAGTACAGGTTTCAGGTGCATCGAATATTTCGGTGAACTCAGGGACTGATTTGATGATATCCGGTGAATTAATGCCACAAGTCATGTTTAAAGGCTTAATTCGAGAAAGCCAAATACCCTTGCAACCGATGGGAAATACCCAAGCGTTGAGGGATTACGATAAAATCCTCCTTGAGGTCACAAGTCCTTCCATTCATTTATTTGCTGGAGATGTTGATTACGTCGCTTCCTCAAACCTTTCACCATTAAAACGGCAGTTTCAAGGCATCCAAGCAAACTATATAAATGACAATATGTCGGCTGAATCCTATGCAGGATTTACCGCCTACGAACGCCACACCGCCTTTTTTAATGGACAAGATGGGAAGCAAGGACCCTATCGTCTCTATGGTAAAAATGGCGAGCGACAAGTCATCATTATTGCTGGCACCGAATCCATTTGGATTGATGGAAAGCTGCTAACGCGTGGTAAAACAAATGATTATATCATCGATTATAATAGTGCAGAAGTCGATTTTATGATTGAGAATCCTATTTCGAATGAAACGAAAATTCAAGTGGCGTATCAATATATTTCAGACCCATTTTTAGGCGCTATTGGCTATGCAAAAAATCATCTAGGCGCAAGAATTGAATATCGTCCTGTTTCATCCATTAATGTTGGACTAAAAATCAATCACAGATCTGATGATGCCAGGCATCCATTAGGAAATATTAGTCCTGATAGTTTGGAAATAATATTTAATTCGCATGACGTTGAGAATGGAAAAGTTCGTATTTCGACGGCCATCTTGGATACAATTCTTGGCGAATATGATTTAAATATGGACCAACAATATGTTTATGTGGGTGAGGGAAATGGTCTCTACCGCGTTCTATTTCAATATGTTGGTACAGGAAAAGGCGTGTACCGAAAGAGTATTGAAGCAGGGCATACTATCTATAGTTTTGATCCAGTTGGTGGTGACTATGTTACGTATCGAACGTGGCAAGCGCCTGAAACATCTCAAATAATTTCTGGAATGACGGAGATTAATGTCCAGCATTTTAAATCAAAAATTGAATATTCACTCATGCAAAAAATTGCAAATACTTATAATATCCAATTCGAACCTGAAGTACGGAATGCATTTCTTTTCTCAAATGAAATCATGACTAAATATGTTAATCTTAGTGGAAATTATCGATATTTAAGCGAGGGATATGTGCCCTTTGATAATTTAAATCCCTTGGAATATTATTATAAATGGCAATTAAATCCAAGAATTGCTGAAATGGAAAAATGGCTGAATACAAAATTATTTATCGGTGATAGTTTGACAAAACATATCTCGTTTCAAATAGAACAATTGTCGAGAGATGATGAAGGTAAAAGGCTACGAGGAAATATTTCATCCCATTATACGAATCGTCATCATGTATTATTGGATGCAAATGCTGCATTGTTTCGACAAAATGACTTGACGCAAGATGAAATGAATATTCAATTAACAATGCCAGTTCTCAATGAATCGAATCGACTAAGCCTCGCTACAAATTGGCAAAGTGCTTCTGCAGTTCCACTCCAAATATATCAACCTTCATCGTTTACAATCAGAGGTGAATACCAGTTAATTCATAAATATGTGCAATCGAATTTGCATATTTTAAACAGACGAGAGGCAGGATTGAACGAGCAATATTCACTCAATCAAACACTAAGAGACTGGAAGAAAAATAGGCAGGAATTCGGTTTAGGCATCAAATCGAATAAAACTCCAAATCAATCATTTATTTTAGCTTCATCCCTACGTGAAGTCGAAACACTTGATTCAATAGGTACGAATAAACAAAGATTTTTGCTCGGTAAAATGAAATATAATGGACGCTTTTTTGACGAACATTTAAATATTTCCACTGATTATGAAACCAATGAAGAACATTTGCCGCAATACGACTATTACTATTTACCCGTCGATTCAGGGTTTGGGAACCATAGTTATGATCCCGTAATACATGATTATATTCCAACACCAGGCGGACGATTTATTCAACAACGACTGTATAGTGATGTGGAACAGCAAGTTCGAAGTTCTAAAGGTAAGTATCATGTAAAATACAAATACAGTCTGATACACAACGAGATAGCTGGATTAAATACTTATGATATTCAGCTAAGCTATCGCAATGATGTGCGACAATCCTTAGATCAGAATAAAACATTAATGGAAAATAGTTCGATTTATGGGAATCTTATTTTATCGAATTCAAAAAGCAATCAGCAATGGTATCGAGTCTATATGTCGAATGCATTATCAAAATCTCAAATGCATACATCAGGCCTTGAATCGCGTATTAATCAGCGTAAAGGAATTGAGGGGAAATGGACATTATCTAGAGATTTACGAGTAAATCTAGTGTACGAAAAAACGTATCAGGAGAAGGAAATGGCGTTTAATATTGGTCTCAATGAAAAATTTAACAAACATCAACTTTCGAGTGTTGTTGAGAATCATTTTAAAATTCCTGGTAAAGTCAAACTCGCGATTGATTATGGTCAAGTACAAGAAATTAGCAGCGAACATAGTTGGGATGAAATGAAAATGAAAATTCAGATTAGTCCGAAGCTAAATAGGCGATCAATCCTTAGATTAGAAGGCGAGTATTCGAAAATAAATGGCTATATTACGCACTTATTGTACTCCTATTTTGACGGTCGGCAAGTTGGAGTGAATACGAAATACAGTCTTGATGGGCAATTCCGACTCAGTTCGCGACTCATGTTGACTCTAAATTCGAGTATTATGCAACGTGGTGACAACAGCCCTGAAAAATATTTACAGCTTAAAGGGAAAATGTTTTTTTAAGGGATAGGAACCACAGATTACACGGATTGCGCAGATTATTAAAAAATGAAAAGATTTAAAATGATAACACAAAATAATTACCCCACCTTTTAAGGTGGGGGATAAAAACAACGAAAGAATGGGGCTTTAGCCCAACATTGATGCATTTTAAAAAACATTGGACTAAAGTCCTCTCAATTTTTGTACTAAGATACCCCAGCCTTAAAAGGCTGGGTAACATAAACGCATCCTTACTTTTCCCTCAGTACGCTCTGTGGTCTCTGTGGTTAAATATTTATAATCGTCTCAAATATATTGTCCTTATTAATGGACGTCAACTTAGGTCAAATATGAATAAAGCATTTAACCCACCTTTTAAGGGATAGGAACCACAGATTACACGGATTGCGCAGATTATTAAAAAATGAAAAGATTTAAAATGATAACACAAAATAATTACCCCACCTTTTAAGGTGGGGGATAAAAACAACGAAAGAATGGGGCTTTAGCCCAACATTGATGCATTTTAAAAAACATTGGACTAAAGTCCTCTCAATTTTTGTACTAAGATACCCCAGCCTTAAAAGGCTGAGTAACATAAACACATCCTTACTTTTCCCTCAGTACGCTCTGTGGTCTCTGTGGTTAAAATTTTTAATTATATCCTGCATTTTCATATTACCCCTCACCGCACAAGACACAAGTCGCGTACATCTGAAAATAATCGACGGAGATAATCAAACGAATGTCCAAATTCAAAATTCAGAAATTGACTTCCAGGTTAAACAGATTTTATCTCAATACCATGACTTAGGGTTTTGGTGGGCTCGATTCCATTACGAATCTCGCGTGCTAGAAGATAGCATTATTGGCACCGCGATACTGGAGAAGGGAGACATTCCTCATATTAAAGAAATTGTTTTTCAAGGTAATTTGAACATAGAAGAGGCTTACATAAAGCGCTCTTTCATGCAATCCCATGAAACTGTATTGTCAACTCAACTAGATGCGGCAGAGTCGCTCTTTAATCGAAAAAAAATGGGGCATATTTCGAATAGAGAAGTTTACAAAAACGATGATAAAGAATTTTTGCTGAGCTATAATTATAAGGCAAACCCATCAGTTTTAATGAATGCAATGCTTGGCTACAAGAGTGTTACGAAGGAAGATTCAAGCAATTGGGTTGGGTTTGTTAAGTTCAAGACCCGTCAAATTGGAGGATATCCGAGAGGATTTAGCCTGGAATGGGAAAAACTTACGCCAACTCGAGAAGTTCTTCATTTAGCGTACTGGGAACCATGGCTTTTCTCAACAAATGCTGCTTTAAATTTAGGATATTCTCAGGAGATGATTAATGGGGAATATGTTAAATCGACGAAATCTATGAATGGTATTTATCCACTCAATTGGAATCAGGAATTAGAAATTAATTACAATTTTCAATCAACGTTACTTACACCTTCAGGGCACATTAAATATCCTAACCAAACGAATAATAGTCTCCAGGCTTTGGGTTTTTCATTAAATTCCTATCAAACATGGCAAAAAGGAGCAATGCTGAAAGCGCGTGTGAGTATCTTAAATAAATATGAAAAGAATCGTAATGAAAATATTACAAAACTCAGCGGTATGATGGCTTTTACATCGGGTTTAGATCATTATTATCAATATTTTGGGAACATAAGCGTGTTGCATCAAAACCTTGATAATGATAATATTCTGTACACGGATTATATAGGTGGAATTCATTCTATTCGAGGTCATTATGAAAGTCAATACCGAGTCGATTCCTATGTCGTTATGCAGAATGAGATACGAATCGTAAAAGATAAAAGCCAGTTTTTTGTCCTTTTGGACAGAGCTAAGTTAAATTTATTAAACAAAACAACTTATGTATCAGGATATGGAATTGGATTTCGTGTACCGTCAGGTCGGCAGAAAATAGAAATTCTCCTCGCTACAAACCCGAGCTTGGGTTGGCGAAATGCTTTGTTACATTTAAGCTACGGAGGAGACATCAATTGAACATTGAGCTAATTAAAAAAAAGACAATCGATTTTTTAAAGAAACATCATAAAAAATCCTGGAAACGAAGAACAATCTTTAAAAATCTTATGCTTGAGACTGAACATTACAAAGCATTTAAAACAGGTTTATATGAACTGGAACTTGATGGTAAACTCCATAAGGCCGCTAAAAATTTGTACCAATTCGAAAAAGTCATTAAAGCCGTTACGGGTGTTTTGGCCGTTACGACAAAGGGTTTTGGATTTGTAGAGCTTGAAGATGGCAGCGAGGTTTTCATCCCGTTGAGTAAAATGAATACTGCTATCAATGGTGATACGGTTTCCGTCGAGATAACCAAAATTATCGAAGGGCGGAATCCAGAAGGTCAAATTCTTGATGTCATTGCACGAAATAAAACAGAATTTGTGGGCACCTTCACGATGGACCGATTTGGCTCATGGGTGATTCCTGAAGATAAATATTTTACGAAGCATTTAACAATTCCCCACGAATTTTTGCATGAAGCGAAAGATGGTCAAATTGTCGTGGTTGAATTATTAAAATGGGAAGCGCCTCAATATAGTCCCGTTGGAAAAATTATTGAAATATTAGGCGATGTAGGCGACAGTGAACTTGAGTATAAGAAGCTCATTCGCGAATACGATTTACCATATGAATGGACCGATAAAGCACTCCAACAAGCCAAAAATTATTCACAAGATGATATAGCCAAGGAAACAAATCGACGTGTAGATTTACGGAATTTAGTTTGTTTTACCATTGACCCGAAAACAGCGAAAGATTTTGATGATGCCGTTTCCGTAGAAAAAGTTGGTAATGGGTGGCGGCTTGGTGTTCATATCGCAGACGTTTCACATTATGTAACACCTGGCTCACCTATTGATATAGGAGCGCGTAAGCGAGGAACCTCGATCTATTTTGTTGGCTCCGTATTACACATGCTTCCTAATGATTTATCTGAAACATTTTGTTCGCTAAAACCCAAAGTTGATAGACTGGCCATGACGTGTATGATGGATATATCATTGGAAGGATCTGTCACTGGCTATGAGATATTTCCATCAACTATTAACTCGAATCAACGATTCACCTATGAAGATGTACAATCAATATTAAATGGTGATTTAAGCCATGGATTTTCGGAAACCCTTCTGGAAATGAATAATTTACGCAAAATGCTTTTCAAAATTAGGATGGGCGAGGGGTCGATAGATTTAGATTTGCCTGAATCAGAAATCATTTTGGCCGATGACGGGTTTCCTATTGCGATTCATCCATCCGATCGATTAGAGAGTCATCGTTTAGTTGAAGAATTTATGCTTTTGGCAAATCAAACCGTTGCTGATTTTTTTATGAAACATTCTTCAGAGCAGAAGAAAATCGGACTTTATCGAATTCATGAGGAACCGTCTCGTGAAAAAGTAACACGACTTAGTGATATATTAACGAAGCTTGAAATTAAAAGAGGCTTGAAGTATCCCGTAAAACCATCTGAATATCAGGAAGTTATAGAACTATCAAAAAATAGTCAATTCCGACATTTTATAGAAAAGGTCGCATTAACGTCAATGTCAAAAGCGTTTTATTCAACACGTCAGATTGGTCATTTTGGGCTGGCGTTTAAACATTATACGCATTTTACGTCTCCAATTCGCCGTTATCCTGATTTAATCGTACATCGTATTTTAAAGAGTTTACTCAAAACCGAAAATTGGGTTATTCCCAAAGAAGAAGATTTGGAAAAAACGGCCAAACATTGCTCTGCACGTGAAATTATTGCGACGAAAGTGGAGCGAAACCACTTGAAGTATAAACAATTGCAATGGTTATCACATCATGTTGGAGAGGAATTTACAGGCGTTATTTCAGGTATTTTACCCATTGGATTCTTTGTAGAATTGTCAGAAAGTTTAGTCGAAGGATTGGTGCATATGAAATCATTGACGGATGACTGGTATGAGCATCGAGAAGACGAATATGCGTTTGTTGGCCGTCGAACAGGTCAATCATATCGAATGGGAGACCAAGTTAATATTCGAGTCGCATCGGTTCAGCCATCACAAGGATTTGCTGATTTTGAGCTATTAAAGAGTGAAAAAGATATTAAAATAAAAACGCATCCTCGGACAAAACGTAAATATTACGGGAGTAAGAGGACCTAACATGAGAAACAAATCGGTATTATTCATAATTATCGCTATAATATTTTTGAATAATTGCGAACAAGAGAAACCGTATGCCATTGGTTATGAGGAAAAAGTCGTCGTTCTCGTAGAAGAAGACATGTGGGAAGAGGTCGAAGTTTTACTTAATACGCATGTAGGGAAGGATATTAAGACACCTATTTCTGAACAATGGTATTATTTTCACAAAGCAACACCCGAACAGTTTGTGGCTCAGAAGAAAATGAAAAATTTAATGATTGTTTCAGACTTACGTCCTCATTCTAGTTTGACCAAATTCATTGAGCAAATGATACCTGATAGCACATTATTGAAATCCCAAAAGAATAAACGAAACATTATTAAAATAGAAAATCCATTTGCTCGTGAACAGTCTCTTGTTGTTGTTTTAGGTGAAAATAGACAACGCACCTATGATAAAATATTTTATGAGGGTGGGAAAATTCTAAAATTCTTAGATGACGTTGATTTTAAGCGTCAAACTCGGTTCTTGTACAGAATAGGTGAGCAAAAGGAATTAGCTGAATCCTATTTTAAAACCCATGGTTGGTATATGCGAGTGATGCATGATTATATTGAAATTGAAAATAAACCTGATGAACATTTCTTATGGATAGGTCGTGATATACCGTATCGATGGCTCATGGTGTATTGGGAAAATGTAAACGACGCTGTCAATCAAGATGAATTAGCCCATAAAATGATGCATAAAGTTATGGGACGACTCGTCGATGATATCGAAATTAGCCCGCGATCTCCAATTTCTAGTGTTGAACAATGGATGGGGAGTTATGCCACGACAAAGTATAGTGGTTTGTGGCAACACCGCAAAGAAACTAAAGGAGGTCCGTTTATTGCGTACTCGTTTTATGAGCCAGTACAAAATCGAATGTATTTAATAACGGGACTTGTATTTGCGGCTGGCCAAAAGAAACTTCCGCTGATTCGGCAATTGGATGTCATTATAAATACGTTTAATACCGCAGGGAAAGAGTAGGGGTTTGAATCGTATTAAATGTAGATGGAAAGCCTGTAACAAATACACAGAATATTTCAGGATATCTATTACTCGACATAATATACATTAACTCGTACTATGAATATATATATTTATACCGTCCACATCGTTGCGTTTATGCTCTCAATTTCCAAAACTATAATGTACGTATTAAAGAAAAAGATTATTTATGTGAAAGTATATTTTTAACCTCATCAGGATGATGAATTAGTTCTAAAGCTTGTTCTATGACCAAATCATATTTTAAACTCGCTTGAATACGTGCACTTGTACCCGCCAATATCATTCCGGTTTCCATTGAAATTCCGCGCTTAATGCGCTCTTCATCAATCTCATAAATATAATCTTCAAACAATGTTGGATCTAATTCTGAAAGATATTGTATCGCATTCATGATGGAATCATTCAAGGTTGTATCGTTATGAGAAAGTGCAAAATCTAGTTTAAGTAAACCTATAAATGGATTATGTTTTTTATTTTCTGTAGAATCAGTGGACCATTCTCGAAAGTCTTGTATAACTTCTAAAGATGGCTCGTATGGTAAAATGATTGATGTATTTTTCCGCGTTAGCTCTAGAGCATACTCATAAAATTTGCTCTGTTGCCATAATATGCGCTCTTCTTTCGCCATTAATAAGGGTGCAATCGTCAAATCGGGTAAAATCCCATCGCCTTGTTGAAAAGTCCGTCCATGTAAAGTTTCAAACCATGTTGTATCTTTTGGGTTGATACCCCCCTCAACGACAGATTGGGCGAAATTTTGCCGTTGAATGAGCCGTCCAGATGGTAAATAATAATGCGCTGTCGTCATTTTGATGCGATAGCCGTCTGGAAGCCTAATGACGCTCTGTACAAGGCCTTTCCCGTAAGATTTTGTACCTATAATAATGGCACGTTCGTAATCTTGCAAAACACCTGCTAATATCTCTGAAGCGGATGCACTGGAGCGATCCATCAGGATGATAAGATTCAGTTCTGGAAATATTTCTGGGCGATGCGTATAAAATCTATGATTCAAGCGATCTATTCGACCTTTCGTTTCAACAACCAACGATCTTTCTGGTAAAAATAAGTCTGAAATTTCAATTGCTGCATGCAGCAATCCACCAGGATTGGATCGTAAATCCAAAATTAACCATTTCATCTGATTTTTCTCAAATTCGCGTAATCGTTTTTCTAAAAGTATGCTTGATTGTTTAGAAAATTTAGAGAATTTTATATAGGCGACACCAGGCTCTAGCATACCAGAATACGTGATAATTGGAACCGTGATATGTTCGCGAATAATATTAAAAATTAAGTTTTCGTCAATTCCCCACCTCTTTACTAATAAAGTTTCCGTCGTTCCAGGCTTACCTCTTAGACGTTTTGAGATGTCTCGGGCACGAATATCAATAATATCAACAGAATCAATCTGAAGAATTTCATCTCCCGCCATTAAGCCCATTCTATCGGCAGGAGTCCCATCCAATACGGTGACGATATTGAGTACGTTGCCTTGTTTGTGCACTCGAATTCCCAGGCCACCAAATCCATCGGTTTGAAGTTCATCGACTGAATGATCAATGTCTGGCGGTATAAGCTCTGAAAATGGATCAAGCTGATCAAATATTCGATTAATGCCATTTTCAGTCAGCACTTTTCCGTCAACTTCTTTTACATAATGGTCATTAATTTCCTTAAGTGTCGATTCGATTAATCGATTTTGACGAAATTCATCAACGGACTGTCCAAAAGACAAAATGCTTATACATAAAGAAAATAGTGTTAAGTAAACTTTCATTGAATATTTCATGCTATTAATTGACGCTAATATAATTTATTCTGTTTAACAATAGAGACAATTGCGTTAAAGATTTTACTTTTTGACAAGGTACCATCGACAACAAACACACGGTCGGGTTCTTCGTTTGCCAGTTTTAAAAAGCCATTTCTTACACGTTCTTTAAAATCTGATACTTCCATTTCCAATCTATCTAAGTCCTTGCCGGATTGACGATTAGTCGCCGTATCTAAAGGAGTATCTACAACTATTGTTAAAGCGGGGCTTAGTCCTTCGACTGCGACATTTGCGACATCTTTTATATGCTGCAAATCAAGTCCACGTCCATAACCTTGATACGCCACCGTACTATCTACATAACGATCTAAAATGACAACATCATTTCGTTTTAATGCCGGTAATACTTTTTCAGAAACTAGCTGGTTTCGACTTGCAAAATAAAGTAGCATTTCTGCAATTGGATTCATTTCTTTATTATTTTTGTCTAAAAGAATATCTCGAATTTGTTCTGAGATGGATGTTCCACCGGGTTCTCTAAGCACATGTACCGTTCGTCCCATGCTTTCGTACCACGTTTTTAGCATCTGGCATTGGGTCGATTTACCCGAACCGTCGATACCTTCAAAGGTTATGAATAAGCCATCAAACTCTGTCATTTATCGAGGCTTCCTTCTAACAATTTGAATCATCGTCCAAAAATAATCATAAGCTGTTAAAACAAAAAGCCCCCACGCGCCAATTATTGGGAATAAAATCGATCGTTCTCCCGGTAGAGCCGCTAATAAAATCGTTACAAATAGCCATCCCAAACGATCGCGTCTATAAAAATAGAGCACGGGCAGAGCGAGCAATTTTAGGTCGTATTTGTTTTTCATGTTGCTTATAAAAAATAGTCCAGCAAGTCCTAGAATGGCCGCTAAAGTTGTAAAGACGTGACCTTGCATGCCCATATAGATCGTTAATGCGACGACAAAAGGCGTCTCCCAAAAAAAGTGACGCAATTCCATATTGGGTGCATGAGGTTCATCAACAAAAATTCTGAAATAGAGATTTTCAATAAATATCCACAAGCCCAAACCAATTGCTGACACAATGTATTGATTAAAAATTAATCCCAAAAAACTCAAGCTTGTTAAAGCATATAGAATTCCTTCAACTTGCTTTATTGAAAACCCTGAATTGCGAATGATTGTTTCGCCAAGTCCAAGTTTCCAGAGGAGTAATTTCTGTAGCCAATTTGGAAAGCTAAAGTCATCTCTCGCGTATTCGTATTTTTTATCTGCCATGTTTTTTCCCTTCGACAACCATTACTAGTTCACCTTTCCAAGTACGACTCGCTTTAGATAATGTTTCCAAGTCGCTATGTACGAATTCTTCAAATTTTTTTGTGAGTTCACGTCCAATTAGAATATTTCGATTACCGAAGTACTCCAATAGATGCGGTATTGTTTTTTCAATGCGTTGAGGCGATTCATAGAAAATCATACTTCTCGCCTCGAGGGCTAATTCTTTAAGTCTCGTTTGTCTCCCCTTCTTTTTGGGCAAAAATCCTTCAAATGTGAAGCGATCCGAAGGCAAACCGGCGACAACAAGTGCTGTTAGTAATGCAGAAGCACCGGGTATCGGTATTATATTGATGCCTTGTGCGACAGCTTCGCGGACAAGATAAAAGCCAGGATCGCTCACCAAAGGCGTGCCTGCATCTGTCACTAGTGCAATGGATTCATTATTTTTTAATCGTACAATGATTTGTGGTGTTACTTTTTCTTTATTAAAATCATGATACGAAATCATTGGTTTAGAAATTTCATAATGTGATAGTAACCTTGATGTCACACGAGAGTCCTCAGCTGCAATTGCAGAAACGCCTTTTAAGGTATCAATCGCTCTAAACGTAATATCACCTAAATTGCCAATGGGTGTCGAGACGATATACAAACTTCCGTTTTGAATTTCATTTGCCATTAACGAGAGACATCCAATTGAAATTGCTTGTGTTGAGGACAAGAAACTAAGTGATCGTTCACCATTCCAACGCCTTGCATAAACGAATACATTATGGTACTTCCGACAAAGCTCATTCCGCGTTTTTTTAAGTCTTTTGATATCTTTAAACTAAGTTCGATTTGAGGAGGAATGCCCTTATCGAATTTCCATTGATTAACGATAGGTTTTCCGTCAACGAACGCCCAAATATATTTTGAAAAGCTACCGAATTCTTTTTGGATGTCGAGAAAGACGATTGCATTCTTCACAGATGTTCGGACTTTAACCTTGTTACGAATAATGCCTGGGTCATTTAAAAGGCTCTGAATCTTGGCTTCGTCATATTTTGCAACAATTTCAGGATCAAAACCATCATATACTTTTTGATAATGCGCCCGTTTTTTCAACACCGTTAACCAACTTAATCCCGCTTGAACACCCTCTATAATTAGCATTTCAAACAAATAATGATCATCAAATGAGGGTTTCCCCCACTCCATATCATGATACGCAATCTCAAGCTCATGTTTGGCCCAAGGACATCGGTGAGATTCGTTTAAATTGTTATTTGGAAGTGTCATGTTTTTGGCCCTTAAGAAAAGCAGGCATAAATTTAATAAATAAACATGCCTGCCTTTAATATATTATAATTTGAGATGAAGTCTAAAAATCAAATTTAATACCTTGCGCCAAAGGTAGCTCATCGCTCCAATTGATTGTATTTGTTTGACGACGCATATACGCTTTCCATGCATCCGAACCTGATTCTCGTCCACCACCTGTTTCTTTTTCGCCACCGAAAGCGCCACCAATTTCAGCACCCGATGTACCGATATTGATATTCGCGATTCCGCAATCACTACCAATAGCGCTTAAAAATCGTTCGGCTCTCTTGACATTTGTGGTAAACATAGCTGATGATAATCCCTGAGGAACACCGTTATGGATTGCAATTGCTTCGTCAAAATCTTTATAACGTATGATGTATAAAATCGGTGCAAACGTCTCTTTTTGTACGATTTCCCAATCATTTTTAGCTTTAACAATTGTTGGCATCACAAAATTGCCATCACCTTCAATGGCTTTGCCGCCATATAGAACTTCTGTCCCTTGCTCTTGACCTTCTTTAAGCGACTGCTTATAAACTTCAACAGCGCCTGCATCGACCAGTGGTCCCATGAGTGTATCTTTGTCCAAAGGATTACCAATTCTTACTTGTTTATACGCATTAATCAACTTCTCGACAAATGCGTCTGCAATATCTTCTTGAATAATAATGCGACGTGTTGACGTACATCGTTGTCCCGCAGTTCCAACGGCGCCGAATACAGTTGCGGGAATTGCGAGCTTCATGTCAGCTGTTTCGTCAATAATGATGGCATTATTGCCGCCGAGTTCAAGAATAGTCTTACCAAAGCGTTTCGCGACAACTTCTGAAACGTGACGTCCCATCTCTGTTGAGCCTGTAAAAGAAATCAATGGAACACGAGAATCGTTTATGAGTGTCTCACCGATTGTTCGACCACTGCCGATAAGAAGATTGAATATGCCTTTATATCCATTATCCGTTAAAACTTTGTTGCATATATTTTGGATAGCAATACCGCAAAGGGGAACCGTTGAAGATGGTTTCCAAACGGTAATATCACCTGCGATGGCTGCAAGAAAAGAATTCCATGCCCAAACGGCTACGGGAAAATTAAACGCCGAAATAACGCCTACGACACCTAAAGGATGATATTGGTCGTACATTCTATGATGATAGCGTTCAGAATGTGTTGTAGAGCCATATAACATCCGGCTTTGACCCACTGCGAAGTCAGCAATATCGATCATTTCTTGAACTTCACCATCGCCCTCCGGTTTAATTTTTCCCATTTCAAGAGATACCAAGCTACCTAATGCATCTTTTTTCTCTCTCAATGCCTCACCCATTTTACGAACCAATTCCCCACGAACGGGAGCCGGAACTTCGCGCCATTCTTTAAATGCTTGTTCTGACTGCTGAATAACGCTTTCGTAATCCGCTTCAGAAGACATATAAACACTGCCAAGCAATTCGCCTGTAGCGGGATTGTATGATTTTAGAATCCCTGCATCAGTAGTGTTAGACCATTCTCCTGCGCCTGTACAAGCTCCATAATTGACATCCTGAATACCTAGTTCTTTAAAAATATCCACCTTATCTCCTTTTAATCTGTGTATTTATAATATTATTTCTGTTTCTTTAAATTTAATACCGACGGTTTCCAGCTCGTTTAAAACTGGTTCGTAAATATCAGGATGCACAGGAATATGAATCCCAGTCATCTTAATTTTTTGATCAAGTATGAGTTTAACGGTTATTGCAACTGGCAAACTAACCGTTCGCGCCATTGAGCTATCACCACCATCTATACCATAATCAATCAGAGTCGAAGTTATTTTTTTTCTCTTATTATTTTGCATGGCAACGACAAACTCATGATGCATAATAATCATATCTTTTTCACCTTGATTATAACTCATTTTTTCTGACATCAGCTCAGCGAGACAATCGATAGATGGTTTGTTTTGCCAAGTATAGGGGATTTCACTAAAAATCCCTAACCATTTCAATGCATCTATAATTTCTTTGGAATAACCATCAATAAGTAAGCTGTGGGCAAAATCATTCGCGTCGTTCGTAGTGTTATTAATACTATTTAGGATTTCTAAGAAACTACATGTCTGTTCAGGGATTTCCTGATTCGTCAATATATTTAAATCTTTTAATGCATTTAGTAGGAGGCTCCAACCTTTGTACCTCAATGTTCCTCGCATCATACTTTTGACGCCGTTTAATCCGTAAATATTGATATAATCTAAGGAATCTCTGTTTGGGTAGGCTTCATATTCTTTTTGATTAATCTTAATATTTTTCGCATTATCGAAAAGATATTTCCCATCTATATTAATTTCTGAATCATTCTCAAGATATTTTGCCGAACTATTTCCAGCTATTAAAACGCCCTTGGGACTCCATGAAAATTTGTATTTAAATGGATTATTCGCGGCTTCTGGACTTGGAATTCCTCCGCAATAACTATGAAAATGTTCGATTTTATGACCGAGTTTTTGTTCGGCTCGAATGATTTTCATAGCCGACATATGGTCAATGCCAGGATCGAGTCCCATTTCGCACAATATGAGTATACCTGCATCCTTCGCTGATGCATCAAGCGCTTTGAGCTCGTCGCTAACATAGGATGCATTTACCATCGATTTCTTTAATTTAATGCAATGTTTTGCAACGATTGTATGCATCGTGAATGGCAATAAACTCACGACAATATCTGATCCACTGATGAGCGTATCAAGGGAATCCGTATCATTTATATCAAGAGCTGTTGCAGCTGAATTATGTTTGCCCACAAGATGTTTCTGTGCGTTTTCAATAGATATATCCGCTACCGTTAGAAAAATACCATCTTGTTGTGTTAGGTAGTCAATTATTGGATGTGAAACTAAACCAGCGCCAAGTAGAAGTACATGTTTCATATATGAATCCTTATTTATTTTCGAGATATGAAGTGAGATAGGAAAATTCGGGAGTCAGTTTCCCTTTATGTGCTATGACCGCACATTTTAATTCTGGAGTGAGAACAAGTGAGTTAAAATCATTACTAAAATCACATGTAAATAAACTTTCCATTAGGGGTAAAAGTTTTTCGCCAAAGCCCATAGATGCCTCTCGCGGCAATTCTGCCGGTAGATTGTCAACGGTCATCATAGCGATACCGTTTTGCGTTAAACCGTCTTCAGCTTGGCCCGTTTCGGGGTTATAAGTATAAATTGGGTCATTGCTAATAGTCGCTTTAGTGGTGATTTCTATTCCACCCACGATATCGCATGAGATATCACCAATGGTTTTTAGGCCAATATTCTTTTGTTTAAAAAGCTTATCGATATCTTTTTTGTAGATCAAGCGAGGATATTTTGCCGTCCAATAAATGCAATTTACAAGTACAGAAATGTATGGTAAATATTGTGAGAATGCTGGCTTATATTTTTCTGGATTTTCATAATAATCTTGAAGCTCAAAAGATGCAGCTTCTTCAATAGTTTGCACAGAATCTTGCTCTTTAAATACGACTTTATATAAGCCAGGTTTTTTATTTGTCAAAAGTTTGGCTGGCGTAATGACCTGAGGATCAAGTAAATCCAACACTTCTTGAGCGCCTTTTGAAACATTACCATATCCCGCTATGCCAATAATGAGTGGCGCGTTTTGCTTGTTTGCAAATGAATGAATTTCTGCTTTTAGACTTTTTAATGATACAATTGCTTCATCAAAATCACGATAATCACGTGCCTGTTTAATCTTAAGAAATGGATTGTTGATGCCGTCTATTTGAAGTTTTTTTCCATACGTCCAGAGGGAATTTATCATACCTGCAATTCCGGCGTAACGACCAAAGAATACAAGACGACGACCTTGTGCATCACGAATAACTTCATAGTCAATGAGAGTGGCTTTAACATCCAAAACATGCTGAAGCATGTTCATATTATAGTCTTGACCTTTTATAGTATGGCTAAAGTACATATATGTTTTATCTGCTTCGATGCGCTGAATCGGAATTTCTTTTACTGCAAGAATAACATTTGCGTCTTCAGGAATTGAATCGATAATAATATTGTGTTCAATAAATTCATCGTTTGTAAAACTGCGCGTATCAGATGGCTCAACTGTTAGGTGATAGTCTGCGTTGTTGTTGATGGTTTTTATAAAACGAGGTGGTAACGCGATGCGTGATTCACCAGGTTTCTTTTCCGCTAGAATTCCAATACGATTTTTAAACATAATTTCCTTAAAATATTATTTTAATTTAACGGCTGTACCAACAACCATTATTTCTGCTGTACCTTGCATAATCATGGCTGTGGAAAAGCGAACACCTACAATTGCATCAGCTCCCATTTCTTCGGCTTGGCTTTGCATACGCTGGATGGCTTGTTCTCGTGCTTGAGCCATCATTTCTGTATATTCAGGCAGTTCCCCACCCACAAGCATACGCAATCCAGCCACAATATCTTTTCCAATATGACGCGCACGAATCGTGCTACCTAAAACAGATCCGATGGACTCTGTAATCGTAGATTGGGCAATCGTTTCTGTTGAATACCATTTTACCATTTAACACCTCCAAAGTCTTCTTTCTTTTTTGTTTTAATGCGATCATATAGCACATAGAAAAATGTGATTAAAAAACATGTAATGCCAACGAAACAAATAATTTTTGAATAAATAGGCATACTCTCATCATATATAATTCCACGAATCAAAAAATAAATTGAAATATTGATGGCGATCCCAACCATTAATCCCAATGCTATAGGAAGCCAATATTTCATTAATTATTCACCCAGACTTTTTAGTAGTTCAAGCGTATAAATACCCGTGTTATGACCATCTCCCCAAGTGAATTGTAGGGCATAGTGGCCAACTTTAGATACTTTAAGAAGATTATAGGCTGTACCTGTTTTTAAAACAGGGATAATCTGAGTTTTATTCCCAAATAAATCGCTCTCACCTTGGCAAGATGCACAGGGACATTTGTCTCGTAATGTCTGGTAATCTATGAAAGAATCCGTTTCGTCACTCCACTTAATTGCAGTGCCGGTTGGGAAGGTTTCAAGTTGTTTTATTTGCATTATTATTGGCTCCGTTAATTCAGGTCGCCAATATAGAAGAAAGCCCCATCAACTCAAGGGAATACCCTATGAATTAGGATATCATTTACATGTGTTAAAGAATGTTCTCTCTTTAATAATAAACGCTTTGATTAAACACATTTTGCAGGAAAAATAATGAGATAAATGATATTAAAGCGGCTAAAACGGGGGTTGTAATCCATCCAGACGCAATTTTTAGCAGCAATCCGTATTTAATGCCTTTTCCACCATTTACGATGCCAATACCAAGCACGGCACCGATTACGAGTTGTGAACTGGAAACAGGTACTAAAGGAATGGAAGGTAAATGATGGGCGAGGAGCCATGTTTCCAAACTTTTTGACGCAAATAAAAACAGAACGATGGATTGAGACAAAACGACAATAAGTGCTGTTTGAGGATTCAATTTAACGACACCGTCACCAACGGTTTGCATAACGCGTTTTGAATATGTGAAAATACCGACTGAGATGGCAATTCCTCCTAATAAAAAAAGTTGGTCCGTACCAGATAATTCATACCCAAAAATACTAAAAGGAGTAAACGGCGTTACAGGAACAAAAACACCCATTACGTTTGCAATATTATTTGCACCCAAAGAATAGGCACCGAATGCTCCGACTAATACGAGACCCACACGTGTATAGGCATCGAGGCGAAAAAGATGAAGTTTCCATATGTGCATAAGTTTTTTTAATATTAGATAAAATAATATTGAAAATACAGCGGCTAAAATAGGGCTCGCAACCCATGTAGATGCGATTCTTAAAAGTGCGTTAAAATCGGTTTCTTTCCCTGCAAACATATTCCAACCAACGATTGCGCCTACAATGGCTTGACTTGTTGAAACAGGCAAACCAAGTTTTGTCATCCAAAAAACGGTGACGGCTGCCGACAATGCAACCATAAATGCACCGGCTATCATGTTGACGGCTCCAAGTTTCCCCAATGTGTGCGTCGTACCAGAACCAGAAATACATGCACCTAAAATGACGAAAATACTGGCAACAATGGCCGCTGTTTTAAATCGAATCATTTTGGTCGCAACGGCTGTCCCAAATATGTTTGATGCATCATTTGCACCTAGAGACCAACCGAGAAAAAGACCCGAGGAAAGGAAAAATAATAGAAGCATGGACTAAATACTTCTTTTTATGGTATAAATCGACAATCTGTCAGCAACATTTTCAGAATAATCCGCAATCATATCAACATGAAGCGCAAAATATCTTAAATGAATTTTTTCGCTTAGATCCAAAGATTCGCTGGCAAAAATGCCTCGCTTTAATTTCTCAGCCAAATGATCTGCTTCTTTTTCATGATGATAAACTTTATGCAAATAATTTCGCACACCGAGTGGGTCGCGTAAAAAAGAGCGCATCGCCGATACCATTTCCTCAACAGCTTGGATGACATGATCACTCAATTTTAAAAATTGTTCATGAAATTCCTTGGGTATGTTTGGGACTTGTACAGAAAATTCGACTAATGTATATTTAATAATATCAACTACATCGTCTGTCGTTTCCAATAATGCAAGGACATCACCCCTTGATTCAGGGATGAGCGTGTCCGTGTATAGTTGAATCTCTATTTTCTTCCTTAAAAAATCCGCATCATTTTCAAGGATTCTCATTTTTTCAATTTGATGCTCAAATTCTTCCTTATCGTCGTTTAAATATGCTTTTACACCGACTAAAAATGTTAATCCCGCTTCACTCACTTTATCCAAAAATTGGTCTGTCTGCATTTCAAGTTTTTTTGTTTTTTTAAAGATCACAATGTCTCCTTGTGCCCCATATTGCGAACACGCGTTATTATTATTTTTTCCATTTTGAAAAGGGATTGGAAACCAATTCGCTATTATAATACTTATATTGTCCCGTTACTTCTTCACCAATAAAACTTGGAATGTCAAAAGATTGATGCTCACTTTCTAATTCAATTTCAGCTATGATGAGTCCTTTGTTAACACCGTGAAATTCATCAATTTCCCAAATAAAGCCATCATATTCGTATTGATATCTTGTTTTCTCTAGTAATGGAGTATCACATAATGACAATAAATTCAAAGCGTCAGCAAACGGTATAGATGTTTCAAATTCGTAGCGACTCATTCCTGACGAATTGCTTATTCCTTTAATAGTGATAAATCCTTTTGGACCCGATTTATTTTGAACGCTACGAATTCTTACAGTGCGTGACGCGTCCGTTTGTAAATAGCCTTGTTTAATGTTCACGGATTTAAGATTATTTGGAATCTCGAGTACTAAATATTTCCGTTCAATTTCTATAGCCATTGTTAAGGATTCACAATACTTTTAATAGCCATCACGCGCATTAAAATCTTCTTGATCTATTATTTCTTTTAATAATTGCCTCGCCATTCCACGTGTTTCACCATCCACAGATAGGGTAATCTTAGGCTCCCGCGTCGTTACACGTTTCAATAAGGTTTTGAGTGCTTCTAATTCATGTTTGTCTAGATCGATTTTGAATTTCATTTATTATCTCCTATGGTTCGAAATATTTTCATAGGGCACAAGATAGAATATTTGAATAGATTAATAATAGAATTATTTTGATTCTACGTAAAAAGTGAAAATTGAGCGCTAAAAACGAAGTTCTTGAAAATCAATTCTTGAATACGTCCATGAATTTATTAGACTGCCTAAAACAAAGATAGGAATAGAAAATGCCCTTACTCTATAGTTTCTCAAATGATTGGATCGCCATACTTGCTTTTGTAGTTCTCATATTTTTCGTCATTGGTTTAGCCGAATTTGCTAAGAAAACTTTAAAATGGAAAAACGAATTTTCAAGGAAACTCGTCCATGTTTTGGTGGGTGTCTTACTCACTTTGTCTCCTTTTTTCGTTAAAGATGCGTTCCCCATATTTTTATTAGGTGTATTTTTTGTGATTGCGAATTATGCAAGTCTTAAGCAAGAAGCCTTTAAAGGGATGAATACAAACGATAGAATGTCTTACGGGACGGTCTATTTCCCTATCGCTTTTGTCATATTAGTTATTGTTTTTTGGGAAAGGAATCCAACCATTTTTTTAACGTCGATGCTTGTCCTCGCATTTGCCGATACAGCGGCATCAATTGTGGGAGAGAAATTTAAATCTAAAGTATTCGTGCTTTATCAGGATAAAAAATCAGTTTATGGGAGCTTGGCTTATTTTTTTGTCGCACTTATCATCATTATAATTTTCTATCCGTTTTTCACTCGCCTGGATAAGAATGGACTAGAATTGCCACTACTTGCTATTTTTAGTGTGGGCGTTATCGCAGCTTTTATTTCAACTATCGCTGAAGCTGTCTCTAGCAAAGGCTCTGATAATCTGACACTTACCATATCCACCGCTATTATGCTTGATTTAGGCTTTACGTTTTGGAGCAATGGTGAATTTCACATATTACTTTTCTGGATATTTGCATCATTTGTTCTTGCAGCTACCGCTTATAAATTGAAATCACTCAATGCTGGTGGATTTGCAGGTGCTTTTATTATGGGTAGTATCATGTTTGCGATAGGCGGGTTTGATACATTTTTACCGTTACTCGCATTTTTTGTTCTCTCTTCTCTACTTTCCAAAATAAAAGATCGATACTATAAAAATGACGATAGCATTTCTAAGAAAGGGTCAAATCGCGACGTCTCACAAGTTTACGCTAATGCAGGATGGTCCCTCCTATTCATTATTGCCTATCACTTTAGCCCAGACACACTATGGTATATACTATTCTTAGCGTCACTGGCAGCTGCAACAGCTGATACTTGGGAATCCGAAATTGGACAGTTTTCTCGGAAAAATCCAATTCATATTTTCAATTTTAAGCGCGTTGAAAAAGGTACTTCTGGCGCAATTTCTTTTTTAGGTAGTTTTGGAGGCATTGTGGGTGCAATCATTATTGCCTTTATTGGCTATCATTCCGGAATTGATATTACCTTGAAACACGTCATTCTAATCTCCATGGGAGGTTTTATTGGGAGCGTAATTGATAGTGTCGTAGGTGCAACGATCCAAAGCAAATTCAAATGCGCCAAATGTCAAAAAGATACTGAAAAACATATCCATTGCGAATTGCCCACTTATCATTCCAGTGGCATTCCATATATCGACAATGATATCGTAAATTATATTTGTACAGGTAGCTCAGCGATTTTTGTCGGTTTGTTCATTTTGCTGACGAACTAAATAATATTTGTAATTTAGCAGACTCATTGTAGTATCGGACATCATGTATAATTTTGAAATTATTTTATTTATTGCCGTAGCTTTATTTTCAATATTGGCATTTGTACGTGAATGGTTTCCGATTGAAGTCACAGCCTTATTGACCCTTGGCATTTTACTCGTAACGGGCCTCATTACTGAAACGGAGGCTGTTAGTGGGTTTTCAAATCACGCCGTTATTACGATTGGAGCCATGTTTGTCATAAGCAAAGCAATTTCAAAAACGGGTGTCATCGAAAGTTTCACGATGTTTATTGAGAAATTAGGAAAAGGAAAAACGTGGTTAGTGTTACTCTTATTTTTCCTCGCCGTCAGTTTTTTTTCAGCATTCATCAACAATACAGCGACGGTCGCTTTGCTAATACCCGTTGGGATGCAATTAGCAATCAATCTTAAAATTAGTCCTTCAAAAGTAATGATGCCTTTATCTTTTGCTGCCATTGTAGGCGGTACTACAACAATTATTGGGACATCTACAAATTTAATCGTGGCCGATTTAGCCAAAAATTCTGGTATTGAAATCAGTCTTTTTGAAATGAGTAAATTGGGGATTATATTTGTCGTCATAACATTGATTTATAATTTGTTTGCAAGTAAATATCTTTTATCAAGTCGTATTCCTATTTCAGGTTTGACCAAAAAATATCATATGTCAACGTATTTAACGGAAGTACAAGTTTCAGATGACTCCCCTTTAATCGGTGCAACATTACTCCAATCGGGCATTGGGCCTAAATATGATATAATTGCCCTAGAGATTATTCGAGATGGACGTCACATCAATACGAATATTCGTTTTGAAATTATTAAGGAAAATGATATTCTGCTTATACAATCCCCTGTCGAGAACTTACTCAACTTTAGAAATGAACAGAACGTACTCCTTCTTAGCGACATTAAACTCAACGATAACGAACTCAATCAAAATGATAACGTACTCATCGAAGCGCTACTTTCAACAACCTCAAGTCTGGCAGGAAAATCTTTAAAGGATATAGATTTTCGCAAAAAATATGGCGTATTTGTTTTAGCAATAAAAAGACAGAATGCTATTATTCGAAAAAAAATAGCGTATGTCTTTTTAAAAAACTTTGACTCGATTTTAATTTTTGGGAGTCGTACACGTGTAGAGGCCTTAAAAAAAGATTCAGATTTCATCCTGCTTGATGAGATTGATGTCAATTTACACAAAATTAAATATTGGTGGTTTGCCTTGGGGTTGATTCCAGTGGTTGTACTGCTGACTCTATTCAATATTGTGTCCATTATGGAAGCGACGTTAATAGGGGCAATACTCGTTATCTTGCTCGGTATCGTTCCAATCCAAGAAGTCTATCGATCCATCAACTGGACGGTCATTTTTTTAGTAGCCGCGTTTATTCCCATGGGAGCCGCAATGAACCATGTTGGACTCGATGTTACTTTAAGCAAATCATTCATACATCTGTCCGAATATTTTGGACAACAAGGCATTGTCAGTATTTTCTTTTTCATCACCATGTTATTGACGGCATTCCTCTCAAATAATGCAACAGCAATCATTATGACTCCAATAGTCATGCGAACGTCGGCCTTATTGGGCGTTTCAGCTGTACCTTTAGTGATGACGATTATGTTTGCAGCATCCCTTTCATTTATAACACCGAATGGCTACCAAACAAATGCAATGGTGTATTCCCCAGGTGGCTACAAGTACAAAGATTTTATTAAAGCTGGATTGCCATTACATATTATTTTATGGCTTATTGGGAGTTATTTAATTCCAATATTTTGGCCACTTTACTAAATATGATATAAAAAAAATAGCTCATCATTTCTGATGAGCTATTTCGCGGAAGCGGGGAGACTCGAACTCACAAGTCCTTACGGACGGCGGTTTTCAAGACCGCTGCCTTACCAATTAGGCTACGCTTCCATACTAATGCGGAGGAGGCGAGATTTGAACTCGCGGTACAGTAAAACCGTACAACAGATTAGCAATCTGCCGCCTTAAGCCGCTCGGCCACCCCTCCATTTTAAAAAAGCCGTCGAATATAGCCTGTGCAAAAGAAAACACAAACTGATTCTAATTCATAGTTTTAATAATATTATTGCAGTTCTTTTGGTTTAAAATAATGACTTAAATAGATAAATGGCGTGTCTAATAATGCTACCATCACTTTAAGAACAAACGTTGTAATGATGATATCAAGAAGAATATCCATTGGAAATATTTCGCCATTACTCGATATAATCGGTGGCAAAATCACAAATGCTAGAAAGCAAAATATTATCGTATCAATAAACTGACTCACAATTGTGGATAAATTATTCCTAAGCCATAAGTACTTTCCATCAAATCTTTTTTTCCATAAAGTAAAAGCCCATACATCATGTAATTGAGATGCCAAATAGGCGGCTAAACTCGCAATGACAATACTTGGTGACAACCCAAAAAGCGTATCCATCGCAGCGGAGGCTCCCCAATCACTGGAACTAGCGGTGTATGCCGTTATAAATTGCGACATTATTAAAAAAATAAAGGCTGCCATAAACCCTATTAATACACCCTTTCGTGCCGATTCTTTTCCATAATGTTCGGACAATAAATCAGTACTTAAAAAGATTGCTCCATATAAAACATTTCCACCCGTAGCTTCAAATCCAAATAAAGTAATCGTTTTCGTTACAAAAATATTTGCCAGAACGATAAATATTCCAATTGTCGCATAGACCCAACTTTCGCCAAGTCGAAATGCAAATAAAACTATGAAAAGACCCATTAAGGTTTGTAATATAAAAATTATCTCATTCATCATCAAAATCATCTCCCCACGATTTATGTAAAATATCCTGAACCATACCAGGGATCCTTAATTTTCGACCACCTGCATTTACAAATGAGTGGACGGTCTTGCCTTCAGCAATTTCATCGATTTCATTTTCCCCACGTCGTACGATATAAACGACTTGTAAGCGATTATGATGTATGTCTCGAATCTCAGAAACAACTTCAATTTCTTCATGAGACCTCAACATCGTTATGTAACTCGCTTTAGCGGTAGAAATCAAAAAATGGATATCATTGTCGACCATGGTATTCTGATCAAGTCCTATTTCCTCTAGTAATTTTATCCTCGCAAGTTCAAAATATTCAAATATTTCATAATAAGGGATACTCTTTTCAGTATCAACTTTTGATGTTGTTAATTTTAGAATTGATCGTATCATTTATTTATCCCCAAGATCCAATATTTTCTAGTTTTGTTATTCTTTCAGAAATCAATGTCTCTTTATCTTTATCAATTAGTTTATGTAATTCTTCTATGATTACATCTTTAATAATATGTGCCATCTTTTCGTAATTTCGATGCGCTCCACCCAATGGTTCTTCAATAATTCGGTCTGCAATTCCCATTTCAAGCAAATCGAGTGCAGTCACTTTCATGGATTCAGCCGCGAGTTCTTTTTTAGAGGCATCATGATATAATATTGATGCACAACCCTCTGGCGATATGACTGAAAACCAAGTATTTTCGAGCATCAACAGTCTGTCACCAACGCCAACACCTAATGCACCCCCAGAAGCACCTTCGCCAATCACAATGATTAAGATAGGAACCCTGAGTTTGCTCATTTCAAAAAGATTTCGCGCGATTGCCTCGGCTTGCCCACGTTCCTCTGCTTCAATACCAGGAAACGCTCCAATTGTATCGACAAATGAAACGACAGGTATGTTGAATTTCTCGGCCATTTTCATGACGCGTAATGCCTTGCGAAATCCTTCGGGACTCGCCATACCAAAATTTCTGTATATATTATCTTTTGTCGAGCGACCTTTTTGCTGACCTATAATGGCTGCCTTAAATTCACCGATATGACCGATTCCTGCAACAATGGCATGATCGTCACCAAAATATCTGTCACCATGTAATTCATTCCATTGGGTTACAATTCGTTCAATATAATCAAGCGAATGAGGTCGATCTGAGTGGCGTGCCAATTCTACACGTTGCCAACGCGATAATTTTTTGTTGATTTTGATGGCCATATCATGAGATTTGTTCCGAAGTTTTTCAATTTCAGAACTCAAGTCTTTTTCACCAGTCGTATTTAATAATTCCATCTCTTGAATTTCATTTTCGATTTCGATTAATGGCTTTTCAAATTCTAATATTGTTTTTGTCATGTTTTATCCTGTAATTGCCTTAAGCATTATTTCTAAATCAAGAAAAATAGACTGGTTCTTTAAGTAGAAATTGACGAGTGCCAAGCGTTCACTTTCATTTCGATTCATGTTAGGCGTGATGTCCTCTAGACTTAATAGTCCACTTTTATTAAGCCCCTGAAATTCTTGAATCATGTCTTTAGGGAGCCCAATTAAATTAAATTCTCCTCGGATGACATCGTTTAGTTTTGATTTTATCTCAATCCAGCGGTCAGTTTTGAAACGCGTGTTTGAGAAAAGAAACAAAAGGACACATTTCAAAACAATTGTTAACAAAAGGTCTTCAATTCTTTTGCCCATTTGTGTTAAGGGATGGAAATACTTGTAATCCATGTGAATAAGCTGTCCCTGCTGTAATTCTTCTACAGAGGATTTGCCAATGATAACCGAGAGATTGCCGGGTACAAGGCGAATTTTCACGCCCATTTTTGTGAGTGTTGGCAGAATTGAAAAAAGCCATTTTAAATCAAGATGATCGGATTCGAAAATGAGGTACTCAATTCTATGGAGGAGAATCAATTCAACGATGTCTTCATAATGCCCAAGAACAGGATCATTTCTCGATTTGATGCTTTTTGATGGCGTAACAATCCCCACAATTTGATAATCAAAAGGGAATGAGTCTTTGATTTTTTGGGCAATTTTATTGGCTGTAGTTTCATCACCAATAACAATCGACTTCTCCCCTTCAAGTCGATGTTTTCCTGATACTTTTTGATAAATGAATCGTGAAATTGGTATCCAAAATAATGAGCCCGCGAAACTAACAGCCATCACAAAGCGACTAAATGCATATTGTTTAAAGAAATAAGTGAGGGAAACATTGACCAAAAAGCCAAGGGTAATAGCCGTAAATATTCGTCCAATTGAAATTTTTGATTTCTGATAAAGACCTATTATGCCAAATGAAATAAGCCATATTAATAAATATAATGGTAAGATAAATGCATAATTATTAAGGACTTCAAATGTATGAAATTTTAAATATATCGCGATAAGGGTAATAGATAATAAACTTATAGCGTCTAAAATCGGCAGGGTGCTCTGTTTGGCTAAATTTCCAATGAGTGATGAGAAATATCGAAACCAAATGCCCATTTTTAATAAAAGTCTCAGTGGGCCTTTTGATAATCTTGAATAATGTTTATCCGCGAATAATTCCATTGCATGATAAAAATTTGTGAGGGCATCAAATTTAACGGCGTTTGAAGCTTCGCCTTTATAATGGATAATTTGCGTTTTTGGTGTGTAAACAATCTTCCAACTAGCCTGTGTAAATCGATAACACCAATCTAAATCCTCTCCATACATAAAAAAACGTTCGTCAAATACACCAACTTCATCGAGAGCCGATTTTCGCACAAACATATTCGAACCTGAGATGGCTTCAACTTCATATTCATCTTCGGGATTGAGAAATGTAAGGTTATATCGACCGAATATCTTGGATTTTGGGAAAAGTGATGCTAAGCCTGAAAGTTTAGTAAATGCAACCCAAGGTGTCGGAATACTTCGGCGGCACGCCAATTGTAGGCTTCCATCATGATTTAATATTTTGCTCCCTAACATCCCTATCGATGGATTTTTATCCATGATATCAATGAGAATTCTGGCTGTATTGTTTTCAACAAGGGTGTCTGGATTGAGGACCCAAACATACTGACCCTTCCCTAACTTTATAGCTTGATTATTTGCCTTCGAAAATCCGACATTGTCCTTATTCGCAATAACGTTTACGCTTGGAAATTCGCTATCCAACATTGCAATGCTTCCGTCAACAGAATGATTATCCACAACCCATATTTCTGATTCAATATCGTTTAGGGCTGATTCTAAACTTATCAACGCTTGGCGTAAGAATGATTTTACATTGTAATTTACAATGATAACAGATAATTTCATGAAGGAGGCAAAGCTATAATTTACCGAGTATAGACATCATTCTCATCCACCAAACGCGATAGATTGCTTCACGAACGATAGCCTTTGACATTTTACTTTGACCCACTGTTCTGTCCATAAATATGATAGGAATTTCTTTGATTTTGTCGGGTCGTTTAAGCCAAGCGCGATAATGCATCTCAATCTGAAAAGAATATCCTTCGCTTCTAACACTGTCAATATTGAGGGTTTTAAGAAATTCTGTTTTCCACGTTTTAAAGCCTGCAGTACCATCGTGAATAGGCATACGTGTGATAAATTGTATGTATTTACTCGCAAAATAAGACAACATTAATCGCTTAAGAGGCCAATTTACGACTGATATTCCGTTTGTATAACGGGAACCAATGACAAGATCATAATTATTTTCACGAATTTCCTGCACCATGTTTACAATTTCATCAGGATCATGACTAAAGTCACCATCCATCTGTGCAACCGTGTCGTAGCCATGTTCAATGGCAAAATGAAAACCGACGACATAAGCCGTCCCTAAACCCAATTTTCCAGGGCGTTCAATGAGATGAATACGTTTATTAGTAGCCTGTTTTTCTTTAATGATTTTGGCCGTACCATCAGGTGAACCATCGTCAATAATCAAAATATCTGTGTCTAGATTCAAGGTCATGACCTTGTCAATGACTGCTGAAATATTTTCGACTTCGTTATAAGTTGGAGTTATTATTAAATTCGTCGCCATAAATCTCTCGTTTTAAAAGTTGGAGTTCTTCTCTTGCGGACAGAATAGCAAATTTTAGTTCCGATGCTACTTTTTCTGTTTTTAAGCCACTTCTCATGGGTCGTGGTGCTTTTTGTGTAAATTCGTTGGATGAAACACTTTGAATAATGTCTTTAGGCAGATTGAAAACGTCGGCAATTTCTAATGCAAATTCATACCGGCTCATAATTTTGTCGCATCCAAAATGCCAAATTCCCCACGCATCTTTTTCAATGATGTCTTGAATCAATTCCGCGAGGCGATACGCATAGCTTGGGTTATTAAATTGGTCATTGACAATTTTAACAGCATTCCCCTTCTGTAATTGACTGATAAGCCATTCAACAAAACTCGATTTTAGATTATAGCCAAAACCATATAAAACATTTGGACGCACAATCGCCGTCGGTATTTTTGCGGCTTGAACCTCAAGCTCTCCGAGCCATTTGCTTTTTGCATAGACGCCATTTGGATTCCCTTTATCCTCTTCTCCGTAGGGTCCGTTATGACCATCAAAAATATAATCGGTTGAAATATGTACGAGTGGAATATTTAGAGGTGTCAGGATTTGGAGTATGTTTTTCACGCCTACTTGGTTGATTTCATAGGCTAAATCAACATTATCTTCTGCAGCATCGACATTTGTAAAAGCTGCTGTATTGATGACTACATCGGGTTTCTCTGCGATAATTACATCATTAAGTTCATTAATATTTGTAATATCTACAGGGAGTATTTCATCCGTTGCTGCAATTTTATCAAATAGAAGTACACGATGCTTTTGTCTCAAAACACGTGTTAAGTTTTGACCTAATAATCCTGAAGCGCCAATGATTGCAATCGTTTTCAATTATTAATATCCTCGATTAGCGCTTCAGATTCTTCATTTGAACCCAATTTTTCTAATGCGCGTTTGATTTGGTCTGAAGTAAACCCATGTCGTGTCATGGCGTTCCATAATTTATTTTTATGATTCCGATCCGACAGGTCTAAAAGCTTACTCTTTTTAAGTGCATATCTTAATGCAGAGTCATCCACGCTATGTTCTTGAAAATACGCGTCAAGCATTTGGATGGCTGTTTCTTGAGGAATTCCCTTATTATGAATAAGTTCATTTTTTATACGAGTGGGTCCCCATCCCTTTATTTTTGCTCTATCTCGAATAAAGGCTCTTGAAAAACGTTCGATATCAATAAAGTTTTTTCCTATTAAATAATCGATGAGATCCTCGGAATGCTTTATCCACTCTCGCTGACGTAATTTGTTAGAAATTTCCTTTGGTGAATATTCACGTTGCGCCAAAAGCTTCAGTACATATTCGCGAGCCTCAAAATAGGAAACATCATTGCGAAGATTTTCAATTTCGATTTCATTAAGAACAGCATTGACGGAATATTCAGGATGTTTTAATAAAAGGTTTGCCGTTGTCCCAATAAAAAACTCTCCATCGATAAATATGGAGAGTCTATTGATTCTTTTTTGGGATTTTATGGCTGTTATTTTTGGCAATTACGCTTCGGTCATCCCAAGAAATGCTTTTACTTCATTTTCAATTTTACCAGCCAACTCAGGATTTTCGTTTAATAATTTTTTAACTTTTTCACGACCTTGGCCGAGACGTTCTTCTTTATAAGAAAACCATGAACCACTTTTTTGAATTATTTCACCTTTTATAGCAAGTTCAAGCATGTCACCAAAATAGGAAATACCTTCTCCAAACATGATGTCGAGTTCGGTATTTTTAAAAGGAGATGCGAGTTTATTCTTTATGATTTTGACGCGTACTTTATTTCCGACATCATCAGTCCCCTCTTTAATAGCACCAATTCTTCGAATATCGATGCGAATTGAGGCATAAAATTTAAGGGCGCGTCCACCTGTAGTTGTCTCAGGATTTCCGAACATAACGCCAATTTTCTCGCGAATTTGGTTGATGAAAATTACAGACGTATTGGATCTTTTTACTACACCTGTCAATTTACGAAGTGCTTGAGACATCAATCGAGCGTGGAGACCCATATGTGAGTCGCCCATTTCACCTTCTAGTTCGGCACGTGGAACAAGGGCTGCTACAGAGTCAATGACGATAACATCAAGAGCATTACTTCTGACGAGGGTTTCGACAATTTCCAAGGCTTGTTCACCTGAATCAGGTTGAGAAAGCAATAGATTTTGCGTGTCCACGCCCAGCTTCGCTGCATAGATTGGATCAAGGGCATGTTCGGCATCAATAAAAGCAGCGTAGCCACCTGTTTTTTGAGCATTAGCGATAATATGCAAACTGAGGGTCGTTTTACCAGATGCTTCAGGTCCGTAAATTTCTGTAACTCTTCCTCTGGGTATGCCCCCTATTCCAAGTGCAGCATCAAGTGACAACGCACCTGTCGAAATAACTTCTGCAGGCACATTTGCACCACTCCCTAAACGCATAATAGCGCCTTTTCCGTGTTGGCGTTCAATTTGACCTAAGGCAAGTTCAACCGCTTTATCTTTTTCTTTATTCTGCGTCATGAGAATCCTCTCCAATTAAAGGGAATGTTTTTAGGGTTTTATATACAGGTCCTTGCTGAGTCAAAGTACTCTCAATCCAAACAAGTTCCGATAATTTAAATTGCAATGGAAATACGTCCGTTTCCATCACACTATGTGCGAGCTGATGGCTGGGTTGTTTTAGATATTTTACGCGACCCAACGTTATATGGGCTTGAAATTTGCGTTTATCTGTTTCAAATTCGAGTTTTTCTAAAACGCCATCGACGAGTTTTTTAAAGTCATATAATTTGTCTAATTCGCCATTTATACCCATCCAAATAATTTTTGGATCATTGGCATGTGGAAACATACCCGTCTCCGATAAACTCACATTGATAGGTGAAAATAAATTTACAAGCTTATTAAATGGATATGTCACATCATTTAATAATAATTCATCGGGTTCACCTAAAAAGGCTAATGATAAATGCATATGCTCAGGTTTCACTAAACTAATTTTGCCTAATTTATGGGTGTTCCATTTTGTTTGGATGTCTTTTAAATATTGCTGAACCCTCGGTTCCAATGTCATCGCGATAAACGAATGTTTTTTGATGTCCACTTATTCTCCGTAATCCGCTATGATCTCTAAGCGAAGTAAATTAAGTGCCGCTGATGCAGCGGCTTCCTTGTTGATAATCCGATCTTTAAAAAACTGAAATCGTTTGATTGTTTTCTTTGTTTTTGAACCGCAAGCAATATAGACAAGTCCGACTGGTTTTTCAATAGTTCCTCCATCTGGACCTGCAATTCCTGAGATGGCGATGGCATAATCAGCGCCTGAGTATTTCAAAGTCCCATCAAGCATTTGCGAAACCGTTTCTTCGCTAACAGCGCCATGTTCTTTAAGACTTGATTCACTTACATCCAATAATTTGATTTTCGCTTCGTTGGAGTAAGTAATGTAAGATGTGTTGAAATAATATGAACTTCCAGGAACATCTGTAATGTGACTCGCTACAAGTCCACCCGTACAGCTTTCAGATGTACTCACTGTTAAGTGATGTTTTGTTAATAAAGCACCAACAACAGAACTTAGTGTCATTTTTCCAATAGCATATATTTGATTTGGTAGCATTTCTTTCATTTTTAAAGCTATTGAATCCAGATACCTTTGTGACCTTTGTTCATCTAAGGTTCGCTGGGATAATCGAACGGTTACGCCTGTATGTCTTGGAAGGTAAGCCACAGTTATATCGTTATATAAAGATAATACATCATGTATCGCTTTAAATAACATCATTTCTGTAATTCCAATTGTTTTAATATTTAAACTAACAATTCTTTCATCACTCAATGATGTAAATTTAGGAATAAACGCTTCAACTAAAATAGCTTTCATCTCTCTTGGGACGCCTGGCATGGATAAAACAATCGTGCCATCTTTTGATAACAAAATACCTTTAGCGGTTCCTTTGGAATTATGTAGAAGTGTTGCGTTTTCAGGATATTCACCCTGACTTTTATCTAAAATATTTGGATTACGCCCGAGAGATACGATCCATGTTTGTATTTCGTTAAACACATCATCATAATATTTTAATGAAGTTTCAAAATAATCACATAAAGCGACTTTTGTAACATCATCATGCGTCGGACCCAAACCACCTGTAATCGTCACTAAATCAGCGTTTTTAATGGCATAATTTAGCGACGATAGAATTGATGCTTTGGTATCGCCAGCCGTTAGACGCATGACGGTTTCATAGCCAACATTATTCAGTTCATTCGAAATAAAATTGCAATTGGTATCCAATTTGGATCCATTCAGTAACTCGTCACCTATTGAAATTGTGGCGAGTTTTTTCACTAAATAATCCAGCCAATAATTAAAGTTAAAATAATATTTGTGACGACGCCAGCGAGAATATCGTCCATCATGATACCATATCCACCTTCCAAATCTTGAGCTTTGCCAATGAGCCAAGGTTTCCAGATATCAAAAACGCGAAAGAGAATAAAGCCTATTCCCCATGCAACAATATTGAAAGGTATAAATAACAATGCTATCCAGAGTCCCATCATTTCATCAATGACAACTTCTTGAGGGTCGTGTTTTCCAGTCATTTCTTCCATTTTTGTCGATAACCATACACCAAGAATAAAAATAATGACTAGAGCCAACAATGTCGCAAAAGGCATCAAGGCAAATTTCAGTTGCCAAAAATACAACAAAACAGCTGCAAGGAAAGAACCTACTGTACCCGGTATTTTGGGTGTATAACCCGAAAAACCAAGTGTCGCTAAAAATTTAATGACTAACTGCATCATGCCTCCTTTTGAAATATATCTCGATTGACCCAAAAATAATGAAATCCTGTGGCGGCAGTAATAATACCTGTCGAGATAAAGATTATGTGAGATACGGACCACTCCTCTATAAAGTGTGCCAATGCTTGTGTCGCAGGCCAATCATTCAGCAAAATATATACGAGACCCACATACATGCTAATATATTGAAAAGTTGTTTTCCATTTTGCAAATTTGCTCGTTTCCATTGATTCGCCATTATTAATCATATACCATCTAAGAACGGTCACGGCAAGATCCCGTAGAATAACGATACCTGTTACCCAGATAGGAACAATTTCTAAAACATTGAGCGTAATAAACATACCATTTACTAATATTTTATCAGCGAGTGGATCCATAAATTTACCAAACTCACTGACAACTTCATATTTACGGGCAATCATGCCATCAAATAAATCTGACAAAGAAGCCGTAAGGAATAGTAATAGAGCGATAAGATGAAATGTAAAACCATTGAAAGCAAGTAATAGCCATATAATTACGGGTGACATTACAATTCTATAAATTGTCAGTGCATTGGGAACGGAGTGCATGAACATAGGCTATGCCTTTCTTCTAGAGCTCTTGTTAGAGTCGCAACATCTGTGTATTCGAGCTCGCCTCCAACGGGGATGCCTCTAGCTAATCGTGTAATATGTTTAACGTCTTCAGATAATAATCGCTGTAAATAGAGAGAAGTTGTCTCTCCTTCGACACTCGTATTTAAGGCAAAAATAATTTCTATATCTGCATGAATTCGAGCCTTAAGGTTTTGTAAATTTAGCTGTTCAGGGCCAATACCATCCAAGGGTGAAAGATGTCCACCAAGTACGTGATAGTAACCATTGAAAAGACCCGTTTTTTCGATGGCTAAGACATCCATGGAGTCTTCTACAATACAGAGGATATTTTCATCGCGTCCCTTATCTTGACAAACGGGGCAAAGATTTTCTGATGCAATCAAATGGCATTGTTCGCAAAAACCAACGGAAGATGCACTTTCTTGGATAAGGAGACCCAAGCGTTCTATATCGTCTTTGTCCCAACGAATGAGATTTAAGGCCATACGCTGAGCCGTTTTTCCGCCAATCCCTTGAAAACGCGTAAATTGATTACTAATAAGCTGAATTGTCTCGGGTAGAATATTCATTAAAAGCCAGGAATCCCCATATTCCCAAGTCCGCCTGTGATGCCAGCCATTTTTTCAGAGGCGGCATCTTGTGCTTTCGTTAATGCTTGATTGACGGCTGCAAGAACTAAGTCTTCAACCATTTCAGAATCATCTTTTAAAACATCTTCTTCAATTTTTATACTTAATATTTGAAGTTTTGCGTTGGCCTTAACCGTCACCATTCCACCACCAGAAGTACCTTCGACTTCAATAAAGACCAGCTCTTCTTGAGCCTTTTGCATATCTTTTTGCATTTTCTGGGCTTGTTTCATTAAACCGCCCATTCCGCTTTTTGGAAACATATATTTTTTCTCCGTTATGTATTGAGGATTTCACCATCAAATAAACTAATGATGTGCTGAGACGTTGGATGACCCAATATTTCATCCTCTTCACGTTGTTTCACGTCTTGGTTTTGATCCGTTTTAAAAATAAACTTCATTTTTTTATTAAATACTTTTTTCCCGACATCAACTAATTCACTGATATTTGATTTTAATTTATCAACTTGAAAACTTAATTGATTCGAAAAGATCAATACTATTTCATTGTTTTCAATACCTTGTAATTCACCTTCTTGCAGAAAGGTTCCAACCATGGGAGAATTCTTTGAGAGCATTTCAATAAATTTTGGCCAACGTTCTTTACATTGTCCGTCTGTTAATATTTCTTTTCCACTGGACGTTGATGGAGGCGTTATTTCTTTTGTCGTTGCATAACTGCCCGTATTCTCGGTGACATTATTTACAATCGGTGGTGCAATCTTCTCCTTAACTTTTTGAACGGGCTCAACAATTATGGATGTTTCTTTCGTAGTGACTTGAGGAGAAACAATGTTTTCATTTAAAATCGTTTCGATACTTATAGACGGTGTCATTCGAACAAATTTTAAGAGTAATAGTTCGACAAATACACTTTGATTGGATACAAATTTAATCTCTCTCAAACTGCTTATGAGGAGATTTTGCCATCTAAGGATGTCTCTTTCATCTAGTTGCGAAACATATTCTGCAATTTGTTTTGATTCTTCTGTCCCCATTTCTAAGAGACTCGCATCCCCTGCAATTTTTACGACTAATAAATCCCGAAAATATTGAGATAGACCATCTAAATATTCGTTAATATCAATCCCATTATTCAGCAAATCGTTCCAAAAAGTTAATAAACCTTTGCCATCTCGATTGATGATGTATTTCAAAGTATTTTCGTAAATCTTTGAGTCAAGTATGCCTAATATGTGTCGAATCGTTTCAGGCGTCAGTTCAAGTGTTGAATGTGCAAAAACTTGATCAAGAAGACTGAAAGCGTCGCGCATACTGCCGTCACCTTTTCGTGCGACAATGCTTAAGGAATCTTCAGGAATATTTATATTCTCATCTTTTGATATCTGATTAAGCTTTTCGATGATGGTGTTCATTGGAATTCGCTTAAAATCGTAGCGTTGACAACGTGAATGAATCGTAGGTGGTACTTTGTGAGGCTCTGTTGTGGCGAAAATAAACATCACATGTGGTGGCGGTTCTTCGAGAGTTTTTAAGAGTGCATTGAACGCTTCTTTGGTCAACATGTGAACTTCATCAATGATATAGACGCGTTTACTTGCGTGCATGGGAGGATATTTCACCATTTCGCGTAATTCGCGAATCGCGTCAATACCACGGGTCGAAGCGCCGTCAACTTCCATCACATCCAGATGTCGCCCATCAGTAATTTCAATACAATGCGTACATTTATTACACGGATCGCCATTCTTTAATGCCGTACAATTGGCGGCTTTGGCTAATAGACGAGCGCAGGTCGTTTTTCCTACACCGCGTGGACCTGTAAATAAGTAGCCATTGGCGAAACGATTTTGTACAATGGCATTTTGCAGGGTTAAGGTTATATGATCTTGACCCACAACATCTTCAAAATGTTGAGGTCTGTATTTTAAGGAGAGTACTTTGTAAGATTGATGTGCGATCATATTGATTCCAGTTTGTTTTTAATAGATGGCGCGTTAAAAGATAAACTCAAAACACATAAATAATTTACTGACCGCTGCTTCCTTCCGGACCTGACGGGGTTGGGTAAAAATCCATCGTAAAGAGGTCAATTAACAACGCCATCTATTAAAAACAAGACGAGTTAATTAGTTGTTATTATAGGAGTTACTGAACTCCTAATAATCTTTAGAAAAAGCCACTTAATGTAGGGTTTCAATAAGGTAAACCAAGCCTATTTTATGTGATATAAATCTAACTTTTTAAAGAAATGATTCAATACCCTTATCATCATCATTTGATCTTTTGAACCTGCAGTCTCGCGAATACTATGCATCCCCAACATGGCGGTTCCCACATCTACAACGGGGATTCCTAATCTTGCTTCTGTGATGGGACCAATCGTTGATCCACATGCTAAATCTGTCCGATGGATATATTCTTGGACAGGTAAATCGATGTCTTGACATAAGGCCTTAAACACGGCGATAGAAGTTAATGAGGAAGCATAACGATGATTTGCGTTGATTTTGACAACAGGTCCTCCATTCAAATTAACATTGTGATGCGGTTCATATAACTCTGCGTAGTTTGGATGTATTCCATGGGCGCCATCTGCGGAAATGCAAAATGATTTTGCAAAAGCTTGGGCTTTTTCTTCTACGTTTGATGACTTTAAAATGCGATCAAGGATGCTATTAATCATCGATCCTGAGGCTCCATTAATGCTTTGGGAACCGATTTCTTCATTGTCAAATAATGCGACGATACTCGTATGAGCCTGATTTGTTTGCTCAATTAATGCCGAAATTGAGGCATGACACATGGCTAAATTATCAATGCGTGCTGAGGAAATAAATTCCTGATTTAACCCGATAATTTGACCATCAGACGTATCAAAAAGCTCTAAATCCCAATGCAAAATATTGGCGGCATCCACCTTAAGTTCGGCCGCTAAAAATTCGTTCATTATTGTAGAATCGATATTTGATTCCCCAATTTGAAGACCGAATATCGGTGGCGTTTGCGTTTGTTTATTAAGTAGAAGTCCTTTTTCATTCACATCACGATTAAGATGGATGGCGGGAATTACAATTTTTGTGACTGCATGTTGGCTGCGATATAGCTTGGTAATAATTGCACCATTCTCCCTCATTGCGACGCGGCCAGCAATGCCTAAATCTCTATCGGCCCAAGAGGCTATAATGGGGCTACCATAGATTTCAACACCCAGTTGTAGATAGCCATTTTGTTCATAAGGAGAATGACTTTTTATGTGAAATCCTGGAGAATCCGTATGGGCACCCACTAAACGAAATCCCGTATTAAATAGAGGTTTGTCCCCCATAATCCATGCGACAAGTGCTGAACCATGATGGATTGTAAAATATTTATGATTCTTTTCCAGTTTCCATGATTCAACGTCATTTAATTTTGAAAAGCCAGCATTTAATAGACGTTGAGAGACTGTATCGACAGTATGATGAGCCGTAGGATTTTGGTTTATAAAATTGAGCAGATCGCGACTTACATCGAGTTGATTTTCCATTATGGATTTCTCCTTATAAAGTATTTTCCTGGTAGTTGAGAAATATGTCCTCTCATTTCCAATTGCAATAAATTAGGCATCAAACTAAAGGTTGATGTCTCTAAGGTGTGGGCAATTTCATCAATATGGACAGGTTCGAGAGACAAAATATTATAAATTTTTTGATCGGGTTCACTCAATGATAATACGAGTGTTTGTTGATTGGCTGTCGTATTTCCTATATGCCCGCTTATTTCTTCCAAAATATCATCAACGCTTTGTACAAGTTTTGCGCCTTGTTTAATAAGGAAGTGCGGACCATTACTATTTTTTGAAAAAATAGATCCAGGCACTGCCATGACTTCTTTTCCTTGATCCAAGGCATAGTACGCCGTGATGAGGGCCCCACTTTTTTCCCCGGCTTCAATAACGACAACCGCTTTACTTAAAGCCGAAATAATACGATTTCGCTTCGGAAAATTTTTAGGATCGGGATGCATGCCCATCATAAATTCCGAAAGCAAAAGATTATTCTCAATCATTTGTTCAAATATTTTGGCATTGTCTTTGGGATAAATTCTATCGACTCCGTTCCCCAAAACGCCGATAGTGGGTGCATTATTTTCTAAAGCAATGCTATGAGCCAAGCCATCTATCCCTTTTGCCATTCCGCTGATGATACCGAATCCAGCATTACATAAGGCTGTGACAATATTTTCTGTAACGAGTTTCCCATAGGTGCTTGGGTTTCGTGTCCCCACGATGGCAACATAATTATCTTGATGTAGAAGCTCGGTATTTCCTCTTAGAAATAATCCTACAGGCGCGTCATACGTATTCTTTAACTCTTCGGGATAATCATCTGATAGATAGTGACTTACATTGACATTATATTTTTCGACTAGCTTTTTCTGGCCTGAAATAAGTGCCAAATCTTCGGGTGCTAATAAGGAGTCTACGTCTTTAGGCGAAATGCCTTTTATGTTTGTAATATCATGAGGGGATGCAGAGAATATGCTCTTAAAGGAGCCAAATTTTGATAAAAGTGAAACTGCTTTTTTGGGACCTATTCCTTGTATAGAAAGTAATCTATAAAAATGATGCAATTCACTCATCAATAATATCTTGGATCCTAAAGATTAATTTTTCCAATCCTATTTTAGCATGTGAGCTAATGGCAAATAGTTCGGCACCTTCGTCAAGTTCAATGTTGGGGACGTCCTGAAACGAATCTGTTTTCGTGATGGCTACAATGCGTTTCCGCTTCAATAGTGACGCTTCATGTTTGTCAATTTCATGAAGTAAAGCTTTGTACGAAGCCGTTGGATCTTCGTCGTTTCCGTCAATAAGGAATAGCAAAACAGAACACCTTTCAACATGTCGTAAGAATTGATGTCCTAAGCCTTTACCTTCGTGGGCTCCTTCGATTAAGCCTGGAATATCCGCCATGACAAATGACCGAAAGGGTCCCGACTTGACAATGCCAAGATTGGGTGTCAAGGTCGTAAAAGGATAGTCTGCGATTTCTGGTTTAGCTCTGGAAACGACAGAAAGTAAGGTGGATTTTCCTGCATTGGGAAAGCCTACTAATCCAACGTCTGCAAGGACTTTAAGCTCGAGGTCGATATCAAAGGCTTCGCCTGGTTTTCCTTCTTCAATGCGTCGTGGAGCTTGATTGGTAGGTGATTTGAATCGCGCATTTCCGCGCCCTCCGCGCCCGCCTTTTGCAACGATAATGCTTTCGCCATCGAGCTGTAAATCAGCAATAATATCGCCGGTTTCGCGGTTTTTAATAATGGTTCCAACTGGCACGAGTATTTCGATATCTTTACCACTTTTCCCATGCCGATTTCCACCTTCACCATGATTACCTCTATCTGCCTTGTAGGATTTATGATACTGCAAATCCTGCAAAGTATGTAGCTGTGCATCGGCTTTAATCATAACGCTTGCGCCGCGACCTCCATCACCACCAGAAGGACCGCCTTTAGAAATAAATTTTTCACGGTGAAAAGCTAAGCAACCACTGCCGCCATTTCCAGCTTCAACTCTAATTTTTACATAGTCTATAAACTTCATAATATGTTATTAATATCTCTTATACTATTAAACGCAAGCATCATTGACTTACATTTTTGTTCTTTATTTGCTGCGATTTAATTATTGAGTGCTGATTGCATAGCAGGCGCTCGCAATAATAGCCAGTCCGTAAAATTATATTCATTAATCAACGCTTCATTATCTAAATCAATCTGGATATAATTATGCGCAATTTTTGTCAGTTCAGGAAGTGGTATTTTAATGAGTATTGCGAGGCGATTGTCTTGCTTCCAGCCATCCATAATATAAGCAATACTCAAAATATTATCGATCATTTCCGGTAGAATTTTATACATCGTAAAAATAAGTTCACCATTTTTATGATTGCCGGTGAGGGCAACATAATCCAATAATGTTTGAGAAATAACATAGGGCAATTTATTTGATAATTCCCCCATGGCAGCCTGTACACCCTCATCTAAGGATAGATTTCTCGTATATGTCGAATCGAGGACATAGTATATACTAAGGCTTGATTCAGGTGGTGTAAATATCCAATCTGGTTCTTTTTCGTTATCCATGCTTAAAAAATTGTATCGACTGCTCGTGCTGCAAGTGATAAAACTTAAAATCACGATAATAAGTAAAAAAGGGATTTTTAATGTTGATAGTTGCATCGTTTAATAGCCAAACTTGATTTCGCGGGATCTTTTTTCAATATCCATAATTTTTTCGACTCTACTTTCGTGTCGTCCTCCTTCGAAATCAGTTTTGAGGAAGATTTCAACGATTTGTTTAGCAACCGACATACCAATTATGCCTGAGCCTAAAGTCAAAATATTTGCATTATTGTGTTGTCTCGCATTGTTTGCCATGGTTGTGTCTGTACAAAGAGCGGCTCGAATATCGGTAACTTTATTCGCCGCCATGGAGCTGCCAATGCCTGCGCCATCAATGATGACACCACGCCAAGAATTGCCGCGTGATACACTCAGGGCGACTTTTTCGGCAAAATCTGGGTAATCGACTGCTTCTTCACTGTGTGTCCCAAAATCTTCAATTTCGTAGCCCAGTCCTCGAATAAACGGCTTGAGTTTTTCTTTCATAGAAAAACCACCGTGATCAGCACCTAAAGCAACAATCTTGAGACTGCGTAAATGCGCTGAAGATTTGTCTTGAGGGAAACTTGTTATCGGCTTGTCTTGAAAACCTTTCCTCACAAGAGGGATATTGAGTGCTTTGATTAAATCTTTGGCAGCAGGTGTAATAATAGAATTTTCATGAAGAAAAAGGGCTGTTTTTTTACGAGCGGCAATGCGGACAGCCGATTCAGTAATAACACGTGTTTCTCTCTTATGCATGTGAGCACAAATTAATTTTTATCGTCCAATTAGGAAGTAATTAAAGCGACTATCTTTTATTGAGCATGTATAGATTTTTCAAGTCCAAATAAATCATATGGTTTCTCACTAAATGGTTCATTAAAAAGATAGACGGTCAATGCCATGTACAGTACAAACCCTAGGACAATAAGAATTTGCCATTTTGATGTCTTTTGAATGTCTTGACGATCCTTTAATTCGCAGACTTCGCCTGGACAGTATTGAGCTTGTTCTTTATAAAATATTCGATAAGCTTTACAGCCTAGGCAGATGCCAAAAGCCGATTCAAAGAAAAGGAAAATAAGGCAAATAAAGCAAATGATTCCGGTGATGGGGCTATATGAGTTGACGACAACTAGCAGAATAAACATAGTGCTGGCCATTATAATTCCAATTATCCAAGCAATTTTCTTTTGCTGAGCCCCTACATATTCGGGAACCTGGTTCCGAACAATCCATCGGCCAATAATTAATGTTGGCGAAAATCGAGGATTAATAAAAACGCGGATTAGAATATCAGTCAGAAAAAGTATAACAGCATACTTAAGAAGCAAAAAATTGCCTTGAGTCGCGGCAGCTTGTATTGATATGAACATAAGTAAAAAGAGTATGCCAGCTGCAGCTCTAATTTCACGTTCATTTAAAACGGGGATATTATATCCCTTAACATCTTCACCAAATTTAATAATATTTTTCATGTTCATCTCACTCCTTAATCAAGTGCACAGTATAGTTTTATATAGAGCCATGAAAAGTATTTTATCACCAACAACACCAATTCTATTTAAGGGAATACTTCCTAAAATTCATGTCACAGTTTTTAATATTAAATCCTTTTATTTGAGGGGTAGAGCTTCAAATTCTTTCTTTTTTTCAGCCATCCATTGTTTCATAGCATCAGGGTTTTCCATAAATTCCTGCATTCGTTGCATGGCTTTTAAATGTGCTTCATCGCCAATTTTAAACATCTCCATGGCATGCTTACGGCTTTGTTCTGCAAGTTCTTCGAATGTATCTGCATGAAATGCTTCATCGCATACACCACCGAGTTGTTTACACGTCATTGTTTTCATATGATCCCTTTCATTAAAAAACACTCTAAAATAAGTATGCCTTCAAGACCAACTCGGTTTTAAAGGCATACTTTTATTTAAATAAAGATATTATTTTTTAGCTTAAGCTTTCGTATTCAGCCGCTTCTTTGATACCTTTTTGTTCATCGACGAAATAGAATAAGATTCCACCAATGATAAAGAGAAGTAGAACGGATCCTATTCCCCATCGTGATGCAATCATGGATATTTCGTGATGTTGCTCGGGTGTGCTGGCGAGTGGAGACAATGTCCCTTTTATCATAAGACCGACAACACCCATCAATACAGGACCAATAATGGCGGCAAATTTGCCAAGCATATTATAGAATCCATAGAACTCACCTTCTTGGCCTTTGGGTACGAGGCGTGAGAAGAATGATCGACTCAAAGCTTGAATGCCACCTTGGACAAGTCCAATAACGACGGCAAGAATGTAAAACTCGTAGGCTTCCGTCATCATAATACCCCAGATGGTTACAAACATATAAACAATAATACCGATATAAATAGAGCCACGCACGGACCATTTTTGACCGAGTGTCCCAAAAACCCAAGCGGCTGGAAAGCCAACAAATTGCGTGATAAGCAATGCAATAATGAGCGAGTTAGAGTCGAAACCAATGGACATACCATAGTCAACTGCCATGCGGATGATGGTATCAACACCATCGATATAAAACCAATAAGCCCCCAAAAATAAAAACAATGTTTTTAAATGACGGATTTTTTTAAAGGTGCTGGTATATTGTTTAATACCTGATTTTATAAGTGCAAATAAACTTTGTTCTGCTTCGGTTTTCTCTTCTTTAACCCAGAAAATAGTAAAGAGTGTAAAACCTCCCCACCAGAGTGCGACGGTTAAAAAGGAATAACGTACGGCTTCACCTGCATCTGCAAGACCAAAGGTTTCGGGTGACAAGGTCATAAATACATTGAGGGCGAATAAAAGTCCACCACCGAGATAACCCATTGAGAATCCAAGCCCCGAGACATAGTCAATGTTCTTTTCATTAGCGACGCTGGGTAAAAGGGCATCATAAAAAGTATTAGCGCCTGAAAAACCAATGACACCCACAGCATAGATGACACTAGCCATGACCCAATTCCCTTTTTCTACTAGGAATAATGACGCTGTCATCAATACACCGAGGTAGGCAAAAAATATTAACAATTTCTTCTTTGAGTTTCCTTTGTCAGCGATGGCTCCTACGACCGGTGCCATAATCGCGACAAATAAACTGGCTAATGAATTTGTCAGTCCCAATAAAGCAGTCGATTCATTGACATCTGCTCCGGCGCTCCAGTACTGTTTGAAAAATATGGGGAAAAAACCAGACATGACTGTTGTGGCAAAAGCTGAGTTTGCCCAGTCATACATGGTCCACCCATATATTTTTTTCTTATCTGCGTTCATCTCTCTCTCCTATTTGATGACTTTTGTTGACCCAATTTGTTTTTCTTGTGCGCAATATACACGCGCGAATCTACTTATCTATAAAAATAATTCTATTGGGGAAAAAGTCGGTGAGATATTGCGGAAATAAAAATTTGAAGTGGAGGAGGGTTTGGCATATAAAAAGTTCAATAATTTTCATGATACAGGCTTATTTTCATTTCCCGACCATTCGATTAAAGCTTTTTCTAATTTTTCTTTGGTGAATATGAATAAAATAAGTCCTAATAGGCCATATTTGTTTTTAGCTACTTCAATGCTTGTTCTAAGTTTATTCGCTGACGTCCATTGCTTTTTTTAAAAAGAATTAATTAAATTTCAATAGTTTCTTTTTAAAATTATAAATCCACCCGAGCGCGCCACCAGTTTGATGCCATATTATCCAAGCATCATTTACGTATGAGATTGCCTCATTTTCATCACCAAACCCAATATGTCGAGGCAATTCGTCTGGCATTTCTTTATTGCCTAACATATAGTCAATCACAAATACATTACTTTTGTACGCCCTCATTAATGTTTTTTCACTTTTTATTGTTTGTCCTAACTTTTTAAAGCTATACAAAGCGTTATTGTAATTCCATACGGCGGAATTCTCATCTTCACTTTTCTTTATAAAGTTTTCATATTTTCCCAAATCTGTTTTCCCTAGCAATAAAGTTGACAGCAAATATCTAATTCCTTGATTATCATTAGGGTTAAGTTCTAACATCTCTTCATAAATTTCAATTGCTTTATCGGTTTCATTTTTAGCATTTAAACAGTCCGCGAGTCCTGCTTTTGCACGCATATAAGGTCGAGTTTCAAATATTCCCCAAAAATGTCCTTTCCCTTCTTTGAATTTTTCGGCACCTATTGATTTCTCACCTGCTTCGATCGCTTTTTTAAATTGCTTTATTGCGTTATCAATATCTTTTTCAATACTCGCCAAATAATTATAAGCATCTGCGTTATTGGGATCTAATTCAAGAGCTTGTTTGACTAATTGCCTTCCTTTGGATATCGACTGCTCGTAAGCCTCATATACTAAATCTTGTGAACGAGCTTTTTTGTCAGTTCTTTCAGGCAAATCATCTAGTTTTTTTCCAATGAATTTGTTCATGAAATCATTCATTGTATCAACAGACCTAAAATCTTGTTTATTAATTTCTTCCATTAATTTGGAAATGTCTTTTTCTACATTCATTCCCATAGTCTTTTTCTTTTTGCTCATACTTTCCTCTTATTTTTCTTCTTACGCATGGGACCCATTGCTTCTTTCTAGCGCTTTTTGAATTTGGAGAACCTTGTGAAAATGTTTCTAGCAATTATGGTTGTTTTGAGTGGTTTCAATTCGTCCCTCATTGTCCTGTCTACTGAATGACGGAATAACTTCGTTGAATTCTGATTTAAATCAAGAAATCTTTTTGGGTGTAGTGTTTTTAAAAGATTTACCACGGAGAACATAAAGTACACGGAGAAAATTAGGATGGATTTAAGAATATCGATTAACGATTGTTGATTTTAGAGCTTGTCATTCTGAGTGGAACGAAGAATCTCATACGTCGTATTGGATTATTATTATGAGACTTTAAGAGACTCTTCTCCGCCTACTGGCTGATCAGAGCGATAGGTCACTTTGTGGCTTTGTGAGAATCTTTAAAAGTATACCACCGAGAGCACGGAGAAAATTAGGATGGATTTAAGAATATCGATTAATGATTGTTGATTGTAGAGCTTGTCATTCTGAGTGGAACGAAGAATCTCATACGTCGTATTGGATTATTATTATGAGACTTTAAGAGACTCTTCTCCGCCTACTGGCTGATCAGAGTGACAAGTGGACCCAATCTTTTTGCTTTTTTTTCTTTGTGAATCTTAGCGCTTCTTCGTGTGCCTTGGTGTTAGACTTTTTTTAACCACAGAGGAAGCAGAGAATTACACAGAGTACACGGAGAAAATTAGGATGGATTTAAGAATATCGATTAATGATTGTTGATTGTAGAGCTTGTCATTCTGAGTGGAACGAAGAATCTCATACGTCGTATTGGATTATTATTATGAGACTTTAAGAGACTCTTCTCCGCCTACTGGCTGATCAGAGCGATAGGTCACTTTGTGGCTTTGTGAGAATCTTTAAAAGTATACCACCGAGAGCACGGAGAATTTTTTTAGGGATTTAAGAATATCGATTAACGATTGTTGATTTTAGAAAGATACGCTCATTGCAATCATTCGTAATTAATAATTTGTAATTCTAAGCCAAACCCACCCCTAACCCCTCCCTAAAGGGGAATCAATTTATCGCTTTTCTTCGTGGAGCGGCGCCTGTCCTGAGCTTGTCGAAGGGTGGTAGAATTTTTTCCGCAAGCAAGCGTATAAACCACTAATTCGCTACAATATTGACCAATTTATTCGGTATGATGATCACTTTACGAACTGTTTTGCCCTGTGTGTGCGTCATAATATTTTCGTTTGATAATGCTAGTTTTTCCAGTTCAGATTTATCATAATCTTTAGCAACTTCGCATTTTGCACGCACTTTTCCATTAACCTGCATAACAATCGTAAGCGTATCTTCTTTCAAATATGTTTCATCAAATGCTGGCCAAGGTACATACGATATTTCATTCGTATGTCCGTTTCGCTCATATAATTCAGCGGCCAAATGTGGTGCAAATGGACTCAAGAGTTGAATGAAAACATTGAATGTGCTTGACGGAATCTTGTCCAATGTCCGTAAATGATTATGGAAAACCATTAGTTGCGAAATACCCGTATTAAACGAATAATTATCAAGGTCAAAGGTGACTTTTTTTATGGATTCATGCATAATTTTTAGGGTATCGTTGGATGCCTCAATATCGGCAATATTGATTAGTCTGTCCTCGGTAATACTATGACGCCATATACGATTTAAGAAACGAAATACGCCTTCAATGCCGCTGGTGTCCCAAGGTTTAGATTTCGTTAGAGGGCCCATGAACATTTCGTACAAGCGCATGGTATCGGCGCCATATTGCATAATAACTTCGTCAGGATTAATGGCGTTACCTTTGGATTTAGACATTTTTTCGCCGTCGGAGCCTAAAATCATTCCTTGATTAATCAATTTTTGGAATGGCTCCTTCGTATGCACTTCGCCTATATCGTAAAGAAATTTGTGCCAGAATCGAGCGTAAAGCAAATGCAACACAGCATGCTCTGCCCCACCAATATATAAGTCAACGGGCATCCAATATTGTTCATTCTCTTTTGACCAAGCTCTGTCATTATTGCGTGGATCCGTAAAGCGCAAATAATACCAACAACTTCCAGCCCATTGTGGCATTGTGTTGGTTTCGCGGCGATACACTTCTCCTGTTTCGGGATCAACAACTTTGAGCCATTCGTGAGCATTTGCAAGGGGTGATTCCCCCGTTCCGCTTGGTTTAATTTGTTCCAATACAGGCAAGGTTAATGGTAAATCGTCCATGCTAACGGCAATATCTTTTCCATTTTCACCGTGTAAAATGGGGATTGGCTCGCCCCAGTACCGTTGGCGACTAAACAACCAGTCGCGTAATTTATAATTGATTGAGCCTTTCCCCTTACCCGTTATTTCCAACCAAGCAATCGTTGTTTTTATAGCAATGGACGGCTTTAAGCCATCAATAGAGAAATTTAATTCTGGATTTGATGAGTTGACCATGACGCCATTTTCAATCGCGGTAAAAGCCTCTTTTGTGATGTCTCCACCCGAAACGACTTCTATAATTGGCAAGTCAAAGGCTTGTGCAAAAGCATAATCTCTTTCGTCATGACCAGGGACTGCCATAATAGCGCCAGTGCCATATGACATCAATACATAGTCACTTATCCAAATGGGAATCTCTTTGCCATTGACAGGATTTACAGCGAATGCTCCAGTAAAAACGCCGGTTTTATCTTTGGACAATTCAGCGCGATCTAAATCGCTTTTTTTCGAAGCATTAAATTGATAATCCTTGATCTTTTGCTTCATTGAATCAATAGTTATGTCATTTACAAAAGGGTGCTCAGGTGCTATAACCATGTAAGTTGCACCAAAAAGAGTGTCAGGGCGAGTCGTAAAAACCGTTAAAGATTTATTTACGGATGGCACTAAGAATGCGACGTTTGCACCTTCACTCCGACCTATCCAATTGCGCTGCATACCTTTTACGGATTCGGGCCAATCTAAGGCGTCTAAATCGTCAATAAGTCTATCGGCGTAGGCTGTGATTTTTAACATCCATTGACGCATGGGTTTGCGAATAACGGAATAGCCGCCTCGGTCGCTTTTACCATCAATAACTTCTTCATTTGCGAGGACGGTGCCTAATTCTTCGCACCAATTGACGGAAACTTCTGCTTCGTAGGCCAAGCCTCTTTCATATAATTTTAGAAAAATCCATTGCGTCCATTTGAAATAGGCTTCGTCTGTTGTATTGATTTCGCGATCCCAATCATAAGAGAATCCAAGTGATTGAATTTGGCGTTTGAATGTCGTAATATTTTCAGCCGTTTTTTCTTTTGGATGACGTCCTGTCTCAATGGCAAATTGCTCAGCCGGCAGTCCAAAGGCATCCCAACCCATAGGATGCAAAACATTAAAACCTTTCATACGCTTGTATCTCGCAAGAATATCCGTGGCTGTGTAACCTTCTGGATGACCTACATGCAAACCAGCACCCGATGGATATGGAAACATATCTAAAATATAATATTTGGGTTTTGTCTTATCTAAATCAATTGATTTAAAGGTTTTATTTTCAAGCCACCTAGCCTGCCATTTTGGTTCAATCTTTCTAAAAGGGTAGTTTTCTGCCATTGTAAATCCTATTTATTTTACGTGAGAATAATACTATCAAAAAAACGTTCTATATTAACATATCATTGCGGTGGCGCAATCGTGATTACTATAGTGTTTCTCTATGTTAAATCTATGATTATATGGGAAATGTCATCCTATTAAAAAATGACTTTTAATACATAAAATCCACCCAAAAGTAAAACGACGAAGGCAATACTAAATGTATTAAAATGTTTCTCAATAAAGTCATGAATGGGCTCACCATATTTCCAAAGGAGTGCAGCGACCAAGAAAAATCGTGCGGCTCGTCCAACGGCTGATGCGATAATAAATAATGGGAATGATAACTCAAAAGCGCCGGCTGAAATTGTGATAATTTTATAAGGTATGGGCGTAAATCCCGCTGTAAAGACCACGACAAATCCATAGTGAGTATATAAATCTTGGATATGAGCAAACGCTTCTTGCGTAAATCCAGGAATATTATTAAAAAACCATGCGGCAATTGAAGAGAATTCACCATTCGTCCACCATAAGTAATAACCAATGCCATATCCTAATATGCCACCAAATACGGAAAATACGCTCGCCATGGTCGCAAATTTAAAAGCTTTTTTTCGCGCGCCCAAAACAAGAGCGATTAGAAATGGATCAGGTGGGATTGGGAATATGGAACTTTCTGCAAATGTCCAAATTCCCAAAATAATACCACCATAAGGCGTTTCAGCCCATGATAAGAGCCAGTCATAAAATCTTTTCAACCATTTCATTATCATATATCCTTTACAATACTGGTCATCAGTAACTTAACAAACTTCAGCGTATCATTAATATAGTCCATATGACTCGATTCATTCCCGTATATAACAGGTATTTCGACCCATTTTAGGGGAATAGCTAATTTCTTGGCTCTAAAGAATATGGCACTTTCAAATTGAAAACCGTCCTCATTAATTGTCCATAAAGAGTCTTGTTTTAAGGGGTATAATCGAAAACCAACCTGTGAATCATAAATCCGTGTACCGACAAATAGTGAGAGTAGCGCGCTGGTCACGATATTTGAGAATCGTCTATCAAGAGGCATTGCGCTACCTTTTATATTTCGTCGTCCATAGATGAGTGATTGAGGTGAGGATTTTGAGGTTTCTAAAAAAGAACCAATTGATTCGGGAGCGTGTTGTCCATCTGCATCCATTGTAATGGCATGAGAAAAGCCATTGCCTTTGAGCCAATTCAATCCGGTTTGCAAAGCGGCGCCTTTCCCCCTATTTATCTCATGCGTCAATAAGGTAATATTGGGGTCAAAATCATCTGCCCTGATGCCATCGCTTGAGCCATCATCGACGATTACGATTTTAATATCCCATTTTTGAATTTCAGGTATTAATGCAATGAGGCGATGACGTCCCTGGTAAACAGGAATTACTATGGCGTAGTCGAATTTCAATTAATTCAAGAAGTTATGAGATAGTTTGTATCAAATTAAAATACACTATCCGCTACAACGCGTGTTTTTTTAGGCGTCTTTTTTATTTTAAAGTTCAGTTCATTTTTTCGTAAATCTATTGAAACTGCATCACCGGGATTTATTTCTCCTTGTAACATTTTCTCAGCAATAATATCTTCTATTTTAACTTGAATTTCTCGCTTCAAAGGGCGTGCACCATGATGTTTTTCCTTGATGCCTTGCACAATAAACTTTTTTACGCGTGCCGAGACTTTTACATCAATTTGTTGCTCTTTTGCATAGCGTTGAACTTCCGAAAAAATATTGTCAAAAATTTTAATCAACTCTTTTTCACCCAATGAGTTAAAAATATGCGATTCGGTAAGGCGGTTCAAAAATTCGGGTTTAAAGGTATGTTTCATTTCCTTCAAAATGGTTGCTTTTTGTTCTTCCATTTTAGCTGAATCATTTTTATCCCCAAATCCAATGGATGGTGTTGAAAGATTTTTTACGCCTAAATTTGAGGTCAAAATGAGAATCGTATTTCTAAAATCTATTTTATTACCCAGAGAATCTGACAATGTCCCTTCATCCATGATTTGAAGGAGCATATTGTAAACTTCGGGATGCGCTTTTTCGATTTCATCAAATAGCACGACTGAATAAGGGCGTCGTTTGACGGCTTCTGTCAATGTCCCCCCTTCTTCAAAACCGACATATCCAGGAGGGGCGCCAATTAAGCGGGAGACATTGAATCGCTCCATATATTCAGACATATCCATCTTAATTAACGCTTTTTCATCTTGATAAATATATTTTGCCAAGACTTTTGCGAGTTCCGTTTTCCCAACACCTGTTGGTCCTAAAAACAAGAAACTGCCAATGGGCATTTTGGGATCTCTCAATCCACTACGCGAACGACGAATCGCTTTAGACAATGCCGAAACAACATGGTCTTGGCCAATTAAATGTCGGCTAATTTCTTTCTCAAGTTTCAGCAGTCGTTTGGCTTCTGTCTTTTTAATATTGTCAACGGGAATGCCGGTAATAAGGGCAACGACTTCCGCCATGTCTTGCTGGGTTACCTTAGGCGGATTTGTCTTAAGACTAACTTCCCAATCTTCATTTGCTTTAGCAAGTTTTGCAGAAAGCTGACGTTCCATGTCTCTCAAACTCGCTGCTTTTTCAAATTCTTGTGTTTTAACGACATCTTCTTTTTCAAGACGTAGCGCTTCGATTTCTTTTTCAATGGCGAGTATTGATTTAGGGACATCAACGTTGGCAAGACGGACACGTGAGCCACTTTCATCCATAATGTCGATGGCTTTGTCAGGATGATGTTTATCCGCGATATAGCGCGTCGAAAGTGAAACAGCCGCCTCTAATGCATCCTTTTCGTATTCTACATTATGATGCGCTTCATACCGATCTTTCAATCCCAATAGTATTTGCAATGTCTCTGCGGAACTGGGTGCTTCGATATTCACTTTCTGGAATCGTCTATCTAATGCACCATCTTTTTCAATATTTTTACGATATTCATCTAAGGTTGTCGCACCAATACAATGGATGTCGCCGCGAGCTAATGCAGGCTTAAACATATTGGCGGCGTCTAAAGAACCACTCGCCGAACCAGCGCCGACAATTGTGTGCAATTCATCAATAAAAAGGATGATATTGGAATTCGTTTCCAATTCTGTCATGATGGATTTCATCCGCTCTTCAAATTGACCTCTGTATTTTGTTCCAGCGATTAAACCCGACAAATCGAGATTGACGATGCGTTGATTATACAAAACCCGCGGTACTTTACGATTGATGATGCGTAATGCCAAGCCTTCGGCGATGGCTGTTTTACCAACGCCAGCTTCCCCTATCAACACAGGGTTATTCTTTTTCCGACGCGATAATATTTGTGCCACGCGCTCAATTTCTTTATTGCGACCAATCACCGGATCTAATTTTCCACCTCGAGCTAATGCGGTCAAATCACGACCAAAATGATCGAGAGAGGGCGTTTTGCTAGTAGATGAACTCTTTAATGGCTTTTCAACTTCCAATTCGTCGTCTTCAATTTTAGGCGAAAATTCTAATTCATCACGAATAACTTCATAATCCAATTTAAAATAAGTTAGGACTTCGGCTGCAATACCTTCATGCTCACGTGCAATGGCCAATAATAGATGTTCGACATCAACAGTTTCTGCACTTAAATCTTTCGCTTCTTGATAGGTATTTCGTAAAATACGCTCTGCTCTTTTTGTAAAAGGCAAAGTTCCAAGAACCATCGTTCCACCATTTGTGCGAATTTGGTCCTCAATATGCATCTTTAGTTCTGCAATATCGATTGAAAGATTAACCAATATTGAAATAGCTTTGTTATTATGCTGATTTATGATGCCCAACATAAGATGCTCGCTTCCGATATAAGTGTGTCCTAAACGAACAGCTTCTTCTTTGGCGAGTTGTATAACTTTTTGGAGTCTGCTATGAAAATTTGTTTTCACAATTATTCCTTTATTGTAATTTGATGATAGTGATTATTGATCGTTGCATTTGAATAGTTTGTTCCCCATTTAATATTATGATGTCTTTGTCCTTTTTGTTCCGCTATCTTAAACTAATTATCTTTGGTCTTAAACCAATTTGTCACACCGTCAATAAGCTCATTTTCATTTGAAATTGAAACATGCGGAATTTCACATGAAATTCGGAATGCACTTCCATAGCGCTTGGTAAATATTCGATCGTCTAAAGAAATTACAGCGCCAAAATCTTTGGTACTACGGATAAGTCGTCCAATACCCTGCCTATATTTCATGACAGCTTCAGGAACAGAATATTCCATAAAATCCTGGCCACCACGATTTTTTATGGCTTCAGAATTCGCTTTAACAATTGGCTCAGATGGGACTAAAAATGGCAATTTTGCGATTACAAGGAGTTGCAATGCTTCGCCAGGTACATCAATTCCTTGCCAAAAGCTGTCAGTCGCCAAAAGGACGGAGCCTTTTTTCTTCTTGAATTCGTTAACAAGAGCAATACGAGAGGTTCGATTATTTTGTACGAGAAGTGTTCGTTTTTTATGTTTAAAATGAGGTTCAAGTGCTTTTTCCCAACTCATTAACATAGAATAAGACGTAAAAAGAATGAGTGTCCCAACTTCATTTTTTTCCCAGATTGCATCCAGAACATTCAACACGCGTCGATTGTAATCAGGTTGATAATTGTTACCGAAAAATGTTGGGACAAAAGCTCTTGCTTGTTTTTCATAATTGAAAGGCGATGAATACTCCCTTGTAACGCATTTTGGATGATTTAACAGTCCAACTCGTTTGAGAAAATATTCAAAATTGTTATTTATTTTCAAGGTGGCCGATGTGAGAATAGCCGCGTCAATATCTTGAAATAATTTGCTATGTAATTCCTCACCAATATTGAGTTTGACCTGAATAAAACGTATCTGAACATCGCTTTGATTAGGGCTTATTTCCAACCAATAAATCATTTCTGGTTTTTCCGCTGACGTGATGGAATCAATAATATTGAGGCTTCCTTCAATTTCCATAGATGTACTTAACGCTCGCGTTAGCCATTCTTCTATGCTAGGTGCATCAATTTCTTCTTGTACATTTTGGATGGCTTTTATAATGCGCTGGAGACTATTCGAAACTTCACTCAACTCTGTCACGAGTTTATAGAGCTCGGGACGCGTATTTTCAAACACCCCGTCATGAGCATGGAACAATCGTTTATAGGTAAATTTGGCGTTTTGCAGCTCATTGTCGTAATCCAAACGGAATCGTTTGAAAAACTCGACTGTTGTGCTTTGAAGGCCATGAATGTCGTCTTGTAAATAGTCAATTTGATCCGCGACTTTATTTTTCCAGCTTCCATCATGTTTGACTAAATGATGTTTTAAATCGACGAGTAGTCCCGTTTTTTTACGACCCTCATAGAATAAAGTATCAAGATGTTGCTTGATGGAGAAATATGAGAATTCGTTGGCAAAGAATTGATACGCACTTTTTTCTAATAGATGCGCTTCATCAACGATAAGCCTTGAATAACCGGGTAAAATGGCATGATCGGCTGAGGCATCACTCAATAATAAAGAATGATTAACGACAAGAATATCAGCGGAATATGCAACTTTTCGAATTTTTCCTAAGTAACAATATCCATTTCCAGAACAAATTGAGGTCGTGCAGAAGCCAGGTTCACAACAGAGTTGCGACCAAACTCTATTTCGAGCTACGGAGAAACCGTTGTGCTCATCAATATCGCCCGTCAAGGTTTCATAAACCCACATGACAATTGTGGATAGATTGAGTTTATCCGAGTCCGTAAAGCGCCAATCAATATCTCGCAAGGATCGTTGCCATTTAGTTTTGCATAGATAGTTGGATCGTCCTTTTATTAAAACAGCCTTAACAGGTTGTTTTAATTTGTGTTGAATAAAGGGGATTTCCTTGTGAAAAAGTTGATCCTGCAAATTCTTTGTATTACATGAAATGACGATGGGTTCCGTTTCTTCGAGTTCTTCGCGAAATAGTATTGCAGGAACCGTATAGGCCAGCGATTTACCAACACCCGTACCTGCCTCCGCTATCAATATTTCTTTATCGATAAAAGCATTCTTTACATCATTCGCCATTTCAATTTGAGCGGGTCGTGCTTCGTAATGATCTAATTGTTGGGATAAAATGCCATTATTTTCAAAAATTTCGTCAATAGAATGTATCGAACTATCATCATCGGATTCGCGAATGTTGGGCAAATTATGAAGGGTTCTATTTTCCCATTTTTCATAAATTTCCAAAGCATGGCCTTGAAGCATCCAATTGACCATATTGACAAAGAGATATTGATTCGGATGGCTGGTACTTTTGAGAATGGAGATAATTGTTTGCAATTGTTCAATCGTCATTCTCGCCATTTCTGATAACAAATGCAAAAATATTTCGGCGACTAATTTTGCATCGAAATCAGCGCGATGAGCACCTTCTGCACTAACGCCATAAAATTCTGCAACGGTTCCTAATTTATGATTGACTAAATCATAGCGAAATGTCTGTGCTAAAGGCAATGTGTCTAAAAGTTCGTTATCGAGACTTGCGCCATCAATTTGAAGTCTTTTCTCTCGAAGGAAACCGACGTCAAAAGCAATATTGTGAGCGATGAGAGGTAAATCACCGAAGAAATCCCACCACTCGTCGATTAAATCGTCAATTTTAGATGCATTTTTGACCATTGCATCGTCAATACCTGTAAGTTTAATAATAAATTCTGGTATAGGAATCGGGGGTTTTACGAGATGATGCATCGTATCAACAATGACGCCGTCTTTCACCTTTACGGCACCGAATTCTATGATATAATCCGATTTATTATTAAGTCCGGTAGTTTCTAAATCAAACGAAACAAACTCAGATATACCAATACCTTTTAAAAACTTTTTATAAGACACAAACTCTCTTTTCTTTTATTTTAAAAACCAATGTAAGCCTTTGTCACATCAATCAATACTTTTGGACGAATCATGGCAAATTGTGTAAAGATTTTTAATAAGGATAATTCTTCAGCAGGATATTTTTCCAACGAAACTGCTATTTTATTAAAATCATCATCTTCAAGCGTCGCAAGTGCATTGGCAATGCGATATAGACGTCTATGATTCGTTCCCGCAGCTTTATCCCATTTATCTTCATAGGGTTTAAGGTTTTGAGCTGAGACGTCATTTTTAGCGATTGCTTCCACTGCTGTTAACGCTGCCAATTTTCCACCGTGCATACCGGCGATAATACCGCCACCCGTCACTGGATTGACCATTCGAGCCGCATCTCCCGTTAGCATTATACCATTAGAGACAATTTTCTTCAATGTATGCGAAACCGGTACCAATCCACAAACGGACGTTAATGGCGAGGCTTTTGGGTATTGTTCTTGCATAAATTTGTTGAGCAAATCAATGGCCTTAATATTTTTACTATCAAATCCGTTTACACCCAAACCGATATTCGCCTGTCCATTTCCCTTCGGGAAAACCCATAAATAGCCACCAGGCGCAATCTTTTTGCCAAGATAAAACTGGATTATTTCTTCGTCAATATCAATATTTGAAACCGTATATTGAAAACAAGAATCAGCGTCACCCAATTTTAAAGCGGTCCGCATCCCCGCCATCCTTCCAACTCTGGACTCAACGCCATCGGCTGCAATAACGACCTTGCTACGAACTTCAAATTTTTTACCTAAATGTTCGTATTTTACGCCAACGACGGTATCATTTTCCATAATGACGTCATATACATAGGCTTTTGTCAGAATTTCGGCACCTGCTTTGGCGGCATAATTCGCCAATTGATAATCAAAAATTCGACGATGGAGTACAAAGCCTTTGTGTTTGGATTCAAACGTAATCTTTGTTCCGCCCGGGGACTGCATACTTATTTTATGTATCGTTGATGCAATCCACGATGGCTCTGGTTCGAAAAATTGTCTTAAGCCTGCTTCAGACGTCGCTTCGCCGCATCGAACAGGCATACCGATATCGCGATCTTTTTCAAGCATTAAAACCGTTAGCCCCGCTTTGGCGGCAAAATAAGCTGCAGTAGAACCGGCAGGTCCTCCACCAACGACGATTAAATCAAACGTTTTCATTTTTCATCTCATTCGATTTTTTAAGGGAAAGTACTGATATTGGACACACCCAAATACACAGTTGACAATCGGTACAGGTAATAGGGTTTATGATAATTTCCGCTTCTTTGAGTTCGATTGCATCAACAGGGCAAACAGACACACAACCTCCACAGAAATCACATAGATTATCTTTTATTTCAATCATGTTTGATCCGTTTTTAAAGTTGGATAATTAAGATTAAACCTTTGTTTATAATACCATTTAGAGAGGAAATAAACAAAAGCCAGTAAGACAAAATAGCTGGGAAAAACGAGGGCTATTATCGCCGATAGCAATCCAATACTATATCGAATTGATTTTAAAGTAGATGCGACCGTTCTGGTATTAAACATCTCGCGATAAGCAGGAATACTTAAAGCGCCTGCAAGCCCAATGACCCAATCCCATGTCAAAGCAGAGAAAAAAAGCGACAAGCCAAGTAATAAATAGCCAATATCTTGCGTTTTCTCAATACCATGTTTTACCGATACAGTTTCCTTCGCTTCGTGAGTATCGCCCTCTTTATCGGGAATCGTTGTTAAAAGTGAAACTGAAACCCACGCTAAAACATAGGGTAAGGCATACCATAAAAATACGGGATTCAGTGTATTGCTTTGCAAATACCAACCAAAGCCAAAGGTCATAAAGCCCGATACAATTGAAACGACGAGAGACCCATATACTGAATCTTTGAGCTTAAAGGGTTTTGCACTGTAGATATATCCCGTTATTAAAAACGATGCGACAAGCCAAAGAAAAAGCTTAAATGAGGCAAAAAAAGCTAATAATAAGCCAATAGAAAGTAACAAAAATAGATACCGAGTTGCCTGCTTTTTTGTGAAAAAACCATCTTGAATAAGTAACACTTTCCTATTTATTTTATCACCAGCAGCATCTTCAATATTATTTAACAAATAAACAGCCCCAGATGTCACCGTTAAAAGAATAAAGGAGAGAATGATAAATGTAGTATCTTGTGCTACTTCAACATTGATATTGCTCTCAGAACTATAATATCCACATAAAATGAGAGTCCAAACGGGGAAAAACAGAATAGGCCGAAGGACAAATAGATAATCAAGGTATTTCAATACTTTATTCAACATTAATTCCTCTGAAACTCTAGTACGTTCGTTAAAAATAAATTTGGGATTGTAGAGATCATATAATTCTTAGAAAAGTCCTATGGAATGAAGGAAGATGATAAAAATAAAGACGGGAGCGACAAATTTTAGGAAAAATTTCCAACTCATTAAAACCATATTATTATGAGACATCTTTGTAGCTCCTTTTAAAAGAGCGGGTATTGCTTTTTCAAAACCCCATATCCATGCGACAAAAATAGAAATGAGTAATCCTCCCAAAGGCAACAAAATATTAGATGCAAGGAAATCCGCTAGATCAAAAAAGTTTAAACCATTGAATGTATAATCGCTTAAAAGATTAAAACTAAGTCCAGAAGGAATACCCACGAGGTAAATAATACCACCAAAAATGAAAACAGCTTTTTTCCTCGACCAATTGAGTTCGTCAACAAAATATGCGACGACAACCTCTAATAACGAAATGGCCGATGTCACAGCAGCAATTGAAAGTAAAAGGAAGAAGAGAATCCCGAAAATATATCCGCCTGGCATTTCGGCAAAGACAATGGGCAATGTTTGAAAAATTAATCCTGGACCTGAGCCTGGGACTAAACCTGAGGCAAAAACAGCGGTAAAGATTGCGATGCCTGCCATAATAGCAATGAGTGTATCTAAAAATACAATTTGAAGGGAGGCGATTGTAATATCACTATCCTCTGGCATATAGCTACCATACGTTAACATGGCTCCCATTCCAAGACTCAGTGTAAAAAATGCATGTCCTAAGGCAATCAAGATAGAATCTCCCGTAATTTTACTCCAATCGGGTTTAAACATAAAATTTAAACCTGCTTCAGCGCCTTCTAAAGTGATGCCTCGAATCATAAGAATCACGAGTATTACAAATAGTAAAGGCATGAGAATTTTGCTCCCAAATTCTATACCCCTTTTTACTCCGAAATAGACCAGGCTCATGACCAGCCCAAAAAAGATAGTGTGCATCCCAATGACCCATTTTGCATTGCCAATAAGTTGTCCAAATAAATCGCCTGACGCTTCAGGCGTTTCAAATGAAGCGAACGTACCATTTATGGCTTCTACAACGTAACCGACTGCCCAACCACCAATTATGGAATAAAAAGAGAGTATAACAAAGCCGGCTAAAATGCCCATTCCACCGACAATCATCCACAATTTATTGGATGCTAATTGCTTAAATGCACCAATGGAATTACGCTGTGTTTCTCGGCCTAATAATATTTCAGCAATAAGTACGGGTGTTCCGATTAATAGGATAAATACAAGATAAACGAGCACAAAAGCTGCTCCGCCATTTTCACCTGCGATATAGGGGAATTTCCAAATATTGCCTAATCCGATGGCTGAACCAGCAGCGGCTAAAATAAATCCAATTTTTGATCCCCATTGTTCTCTCTTTTTTAACATATCATTTCCTTATTTTGTAAATACGAGGCTGTCAGGCAAACTTTCACCATTTATATCATATTTCTCAAAGTCAGCTAATTCTGCTTCGACATAGGCATCCACCATGCTCATAATATACGTTAATGAGAGTAGCCATATTTTATTGTTTCGTAAACGATGTGTTGTTTTTGTTGGACTTGCCTCGTAATCCGATTGTGTTTCGACAAGTTTTGCGGAATAATAAATGCCAACTGAAATGTACACAAGACCGCGCACATAACTGCCATTATAAATTTGCCCTGCACCCGGAACTATGGAAATAAATAAGGCTTTTTGCCCCGATTTTTCTTTCGTTTCATCAGCAAAAGCCATCATGGAGAAGCTTAAAATGATGATGATAATTATTTTACGAATGATAAGATTAATGTCCTTTAAATGCAATCATGTCAATTTCCACATCGGTCCCCAATGGAAGTGCGGCAACTTGAACCGTTGCGCGAGCCGGTGGATTAATAACAAAATACTTTGCGTATATTTCATTTAATATTTGAAATTTACTTAAATCAGTTAAATAAATAGTCACTTTCAATACATTTTCAAATCGACTGCCTGATGCATCCAAAATAGCGCTTAAATTTGAAAATACTTGTTTAACGCGATCGCTAAAGGCACCTTCAAGCAATTTCCCCGTTTCAGGATTAATAGCAATTTGACCGGATGTATAGATAATATCGTTATAAACAACCGCTTGACTATAGGGGCCGATGGCGGCTGGAGCTTTTTTTGTGTCGATGATTTGTTTCATTTTAATTCCCTTTATATGATATAAAGTTGTGACATTTCTTCGTAAGTTTGGCGTCTTCGAATCGTCTTTACGTCTTGTTTCGAATCAACAATTAGTTCAGCGACAAATGGGCGACTATTATAATTACTGCTCATCGATGACGCATACGCGCCTGATGAACCGATTGCAACGAGTTCACCCTGATGCAATTTTGGAATTTCCCTGTTTTTACTAAAGAAATCCGTCGATTCGCAAACGGGTCCGACAATATCCGCATTTATTTTTCCATGCGTATCATTTAAGGGTAATACAGCATGATAAGCCGAATATAGACTGGGCCTTATCAGTTCCGTCATCCCTGCATCAACAATATAAAATCGCTTCTCACTATTGAGTTTTTCACCCAACACTTTTGTAATAATTAAACCGGCATTACCGACTAAAATACGCCCAGGTTGGATAAATAGTTTATAATCTGACAATTGTTCTTTTGCATAATGTCCAATTTTTTCAAGAACAAATTGGTTCTCTTCTGGTGTTTGCAATGGATTTGTATAATCGACTCCAAAACCTCCGCCTAAATCAACATGGGTCAAATGAATCCCTTCATTCTTCAATTTTTCCAAATAGTTTCGCATAAAATCGATCAATGTCATAAATGGTTCAGAATTTAATATTTGGCTCCCAATATGACTATGTAAGCCCATAATATTAATATTAGGGTATCGTTTGGGGTGATGTAAAATGGTATCGACTTCATCCATTGCGATACCAAATTTATTTTCTTTTAAACCTGTGGAAATATGAGGATGGGTCTTTGCGTCGATATTTGGATTAATACGTAAAAGGACATTTGCCGTAAGGTGCATCGATTTGGCAATTTTTTGAATCATCTGTAATTCAAAACTACTCTCCACATTAAACTGGGCAATATTCGATTCTAAAGCGTATTTGATGTCACTTTCGGTTTTACCTGTTCCAGCAAAAGAAATTTGATCGCCTGTAAAACCAGCTTTTAGCGCAACAAATAATTCACCTCCTGAAACGATATCGACATCAAGCCCTAATTTGTTCATGCAATTCAATAAGTAGATATTAGAATTCGCCTTTAAGGCGTAGGAAACATTGATGCCTTTGTCGATAAAAGCCTTTTTTAGGACATCGGCTCCCCTTCTGATAAAATCTTCTGAATATAGGAAAAATGGTGTCTCATGAGATTTCACAATTTCGGGAATTGATATTCCATCACAAAACAAAACATTATTTCGATATTCAAAACTCATTCACATTCCAGTGCGTATTAAGCTGACGATTCGCCACCGTTTCGTCAACGCGACGAATAGGGGTTGTGTAGGGAGCATTCTTTACTATTTCAGGATTATCATCGATTTCATCGAGAATTTTAAACATGACATCAATGAAATCATCTAGGGTTTCTTTTGTTTCATTTTCAGTCGGTTCGATCATCAAAGCTTCTTTGACAATTAAAGGGAAGTACATCGTAGGCGAATGATAACCATAGTCTAAAAGACGTTTTGCGATGTCTAAAGCTTTAATTCCCTTCTCTTTCTCTTTTTGAGCTGATAATACAAATTCATGCATGCAGGCATGTTCATACCCTATATCGTATCGTGTGGTTAGTTTTGCCATTAAATAATTCGCATTGATGATGGCATTTTTCGACGTATCTACTAAGCCTTCGGCACCGAGAGTACGGATATATGTCCACGCTCTGACGAGGACGCCAAAATTGCCATAAAAAGCACTCAATCGACCAATTGAATGAGGCAAATCAACATTAAGAGTATAGGCGTCATTGACTTTATCAATGCGCGGGATGGGAAGATAATTGGCCAATTTCTCCACTACGCCGATTGGACCCGCTCCTGGACCACCCCCGCCATGAGGCGTCGAAAAAGTTTTGTGCAAATTGATATGTGTAATGTCAAATCCCAATTCCGCCGGTTTAACAAGTCCCAATAGTGCATTCATATTAGCGCCGTCCATATACATAAGACCATCAACACCATGTATTAAATCAGCGAGTATTGAAAGATTATCTTCAAAAAGACCTAATGTATTTGGATTCGTTAGCATAAATCCAGCGACCTCGTCGTTAATTTTGGATTTAAAATCATCGATATCAACAAGACCATTGCTCGAACTTTTTACCTCAACGACGTTATATCCAGCCATCGCTACAGAAGCAGGATTTGTTCCATGGGCGGCATCAGGAATAAGAATAGTCGTCTTATGATTCCCTTTTAGCTCATGATATTTCCGCATCACCATAACACCCACGAGTTCACCTTGAGACCCCGCTGCGGGTTGCAGTGTAAAACGATTCATGCCTGTAATATTGCACAGCATTTGCTCCAATTCGTAATAGAGTCTCAATTGTTGTTGCGAAGCAATTTCAGGTTGATGCGGATGAGCCGTCGCTAGCATGAGGTGCGCTGCTGTCCAATCATTAATTTTTGGATTATATTTCATCGTACACGAACCCAATGGATATAAATTTTTATCAACATGATGATTCTTCGTGGATAAATTTATGTAGTGTCGCACTAATTCTGGTTCTGAAACCTCAGGTAATGCAGGCGCTTTGTCTCGTATAAGTTCAGTAGGGATCAAAGTTGCGATAGATTTTTCAGGGACATCCATCGGTGGTAAACCAATTCCCATTTGACCTTTTCGACCTTTTTCAATAATTAGTTTTGTTTCCACACTGCTTTTTCCTCAATAATTAAATACAATTTTTTTAATGCCTCATCAATCTTATCAACATCTTTGCCACCAGCCGTCGCTAAATGAGGTTTCCCACCACCGCCACCACCAAGTATTTGACCCAATTCACGAACAATATCACCTGCTTTAATTTTTTTAGATGCGATTAAATCATCTGTAACAACACATACGACATAGGGTTGTTCATTCATTACCGTCGCTAAAACACCCACGCCAGAATCCATTCCATGTCTTAAATCGTCGGCCATTTCTTTAAATTCGTCCATACTTCCTGATACGACCTGAGCCGAATAAATATGGATGCCATTTATTTCCCGACCTTGTGCTAAAACATTGGAGATTGCGTCTTTAGATAAAGATTGTTTTAATGTTAAAAATTCTTTTTCAAGATCATTTTTCTCTGACAAAAGCTGATCTACTTTTACGGATAGACCTTTAGGATCCGTCTTTAGTTTTTCAGAGATGTCTTTTAAGAGCGCATTTTCACCTTGCGCCATTGCCTCAGCTTTTTGTCCCGTGATGGCTTCGATGCGTCGAATTCCAGCAGCGATGGACGATTCGGAAGTAATCCGAAAATATCCAATATTCCCTGTCGCTTTCACATGAATACCGCCACATAATTCCATAGAGGCATCACCAAAACGAACTGTTCGGACAACATCACCATATTTATCGCCAAAAAAGGCAAGGGCTCCAGCCGATTTTGCTTCGTTAAAGCTCTGTTCAACAATATCGTTTGGAATATTCGCACGGATTAAATCATTGATTTCATTTTCAATCGCTTGCAACTCCTCTGAACTCACTTTTTGAAAATGATTAAAGTCAAATCTCAAGTGCTCTGTATTTACCAGGGACCCCGATTGTTTTACGTGGGTACCCAATTTTTTTCGCAATACAGCATTCAGTAAATGAGTTGCCGAATGATTGGCTGAAACAGCGTTTCTTCGTTTCATACAAACTGAAGCTTCAATCGAATTCCCATTGACGGTTCCTTCGATAACATCGATGGAATGAATAATGGAATCACCGACTTTTTGGACATCCAATATTTTAGCTGTGAAATCTTGATTTTTTATAGTTCCATGATCCGCCACCTGCCCACCACTTTCGGCATAAAACGGTGTCTCTTTTAATAAAACGAAAGTTCCCTCTTCATTCTCTAGGATTTTAACAACTTTCGTTTTGCATCGAATTGACGCATAGCCAATAAATGCCGAATGTGCCTCATCAGAAAGAGTTGTCCATTTGTCATTTTGCTTGTGTGTCGCTTTAAATTGACCTTGTTTACGACCTTTTGCCCGTTGTTCACTCATGGATTTTTCAAATCCTGCAATGTCAACATCAAGGTCGACTTCTTCCGCCATCATCGTTGTTAAATCTACTGGGAAACCAAAGGTGTCGTATAATTTAAATACCGCTTCACCCGATAAAATATTTGCGTTTGATGTCTTAGCCGCCGCAACCATTTCCTCAAAAATGGAGATCCCTCTATCCAGTGTTTTGAGAAACGATTCTTCTTCTGCTTTGACGACATTTGCAACGTACTCAGAACGTTCAAGAAGCTCTGGATAAGCGGCTCCCATAATGTCGACGACAGTGGGTACAAGCTTATAAATAAAACTTTCTTTCATCCCAAGATTGCGACCAAAGCGTGCAGCACGTCGGAGTATTCTGCGAAGGACGTAGCCACGACCATCATTTGATGGCAATGCACCGTCTGTGATAGAGAACGTTAGCATGCGAATATGGTCGGCTATAACGCGATGGGCGATGCCATCGACACCCTCTTTATAAGCGACACCCGATAATTTGGCGATATGTTGAATAATTGGCTGAAATAAGTCGGTGTCATAATTGGTCGATTTGCCTTGTAAATATGCGACAATGCGCTCAAGTCCTGCGCCTGTATCGACATGTTTGCTCGGAAGTTCTGTGAGTTTCCCATCTTCATCACGAAAATATTGAATAAAAACGAGGTTCCATAATTCGATAAAACGATGATTCTCAGAATTAACACCCCGCGTCGGATGATTGCCATGAATGTCTTCGTCTCCACCTAAATCGATATGCAGTTCAGAACAGGGTCCACAAGGTCCCGTTTCGCCCATTTCCCAAAAGTTATCTTTGTCGCCAAATCGCAAAATATGATCTTTCGGTATATCTGTTTCATTTGCCCAGATATCAAATGCTTCGTCATCGGTTTTATATACGGTTGCGTAGAGTTTTTCTTTTGGAATTTTAAAGACTTCTGTAAATAATTCCCACGCCCAAGTTATGGCTTCTTTTTTATAATAGTCACCAAAACTCCAGTTGCCTAACATCTCGAAAAAAGTGTGATGATAGCCGTCTTTCCCCACTTCTTCCAGGTCATTATGCTTTCCACTAACGCGAATACATTTTTGAGAGTTTACCGCACGTGTCGTAGTCGCTTCTTCGTTTCCAAGAAATATTCCCTTAAATTGATTCATCCCTGCATTGGTAAAAAGTAATGTCGGATCATCAAATGGGACGACACCGGCACTTCGTACAAATTTGTGGTTTTTGTCTATAAAATAGTCTATAAATTGTTGTCTAATTTTTATGGCGTTCATTTTTCTCCAAAGGTGTTTCAAATATCATCTTTTCTGCGCGCATATTATAAAAGATTAATCAATGTTCTCTAGTATTTTCCCACCTACCTACTCGCTTAATTTTAACCCTTATTTGCTTTTTGATTGATACTAATCTCAGCTTTTATGGGAAAATTCATTACGCAATAATACATGTTTAATATAATTGTAATGGATGTCTTCTTCTTTATTGAATCCCATACTTATATCGATTTCACAATTTCAGCAATTTTTCCATCAGCGACTTTTGATGATGCATTTTGAATAAAGTCGCCGAGATAAACATCATCCTTAATAAGACCTTGCGAATCCTTCAACAGATCAAACATGTGTTGTGTTATAGGAGACAAATGCAAATGATGATTAAGATGCGCCGCTTGCATACACGCTGACAATTCAATCCCTAAAATGTCGCAACCATTCTCTATAATTTTTAAGAGTTTACGTGCTGCATTGGGTCCCATGCTCACATGATCTTCTTGATTTGCACTCGTGGGAATCGTATCAATCGATGCGGGATGTGCGTACATTTTATTCTCACTCGCAAGAGCCGCCGCTGTGACATGCGCTATCATAAATCCTGAATTTAGCCCCGCATTGGCCGTTAAAAACATGGGCAACTGGCTTTGATTGGTGTCTTGAAAGGCAGAAATTCTCCTCTCACTCATCGCTAACATATCCGTTAAAACAATAGCGATAAAATCAGCTATGTGGGCAATAGGCGCCGCATGAAAATTTCCCCCAGACAAGACTTCGTCTGTTTCAACAATGGTTAAAGGATTGTCTGTAACGCTGTTGATTTCTGCATTGATGATGCTGGATGCATATTCTAAAATGCTATGGACGCTCCCGTTCACTTGAGTCTGACATCGCAGACTATAGAAATCCTGGACACGATTGCAACTTTCGTGTGAACGACGAAACCCGCTATCCTGCAAAATTGAATAATATAATTCAGCGACATGTTTTTGACCCTTTTGATTGCGAGCCTCTTGGATTTCTTTGCGAAATGACGTATCTGTTCCCAGCATAACTTCTGTAGAAAATGCACCGATTCCGATATTAGAATAATGTAAATTCCATGCTTTTGACAATCCCATAAGTGTCAGTGCTGTAGTGACTTGCGTTCCATTAATTAAAGATAGTCCTTCTTTAGCTTCAAGCTGTAAAGGTTCCAATTGATGCGTTTCCATAAACGGTTTAGCCGGAATTTTTTGCCCTTGAAAATCGACGACATAGCCCTCACCAATGAGAGGCAAGGAAAAATGCGCTAGTGGAGCTAAATCGCCGCTTGCTCCCACACTTCCCTTCTCAGGAATTGCAGGAATGATGCCTTTGTCATAGAATGTTATTAATTGGCGCACAACGACCTCGCGAATACCTGAATAGCCACGCGCAAAACTATTAATTTTTAAAATATAGATGAGTCGTACAATGCTCTCTGGCAGAAAATCGCCGACACCTGTTGCATGGCTTCTTAATAAATTCACTTGGAGTTGTGACAATTCTTCGACTTTAATTCGCTTGTTCGCCAGTTTTCCAAAACCTGTATTGATGCCATAAATGGTGTCTCCATTGGCAATACGACGCTCAACTAAATCACGCGATGCTCTTATTTTTTCCCAAGCATCTTTTGTTAAAGTAAGTTTTGTTGGCGATATAACTTCGTCGATAAGTTGTTCCCACGTCTGTGAATTTCCGTCTAGAATCATTATTTAAGCCTCTATTGTCATGTTTTTATAAAGTCATTATTTAAAGTATTCAAATGGCTAGATCATCTCGATAATTCGATCCGTTGCGTCGGCCAATTGACGACTATGCGTCGCAATTAAAAAGCTTTGCTCCAGTGTCGATTTTAATTCGACGATTAGCTCTATTAATTTTTCGCTATTATGTGGGTCAAGATTTCCCGTTGGCTCATCGGCTAAAACTAAATCGGGCTTATTAATAAGCGCTCTCGCAATCGCCGTGCGCTGTCTTTCACCACCTGATAATGCAGCCGGTTTGTGATGAAGTCGATGTTCCAGCCCAACGGCTTTGAGTAAATAATGTCCATATGCTTCCATTTCAGATGTCAAAAGACCAGAGATTCTGGCAGGAATAAGCACATTTTCAAGAGCCGTAAATTCTGGCAATAAATGATGGAATTGAAAAATAAAGCCCAAATGCTTATTTCGGAACAAGCTTATTTCTCTGTCATTGAGAGAAAACGGATTTTGATCATTGATAATAATTTCGCCACTATCTGGTTTATCTAATGTTCCAATAATGTTAAGAAGCGTCGTTTTTCCAATCCCACTTGGACCTCTCAAGGCCACCATTTCACCCTTTTTAAGCTCGAATGAGACATCATTTAAGACATGTATCTTTTCAGCATTTGTTTGGTAATATTTACTAATATTTTTTACAGTCAATACGTTCATGGCGTGTCCAATTATTGTTTATATCGAAGTGCTTCGACAGGTTCCATTAATGCGGCTTTTTGTGCTGGGTAGCGTACGGCAAAATAGACTAAAACGCCGGCTACCATATTTGAAAGAAATACTTCGAATGTCGTTATTTTAACCGGAAGATACGGAATAAAATAGATACTAGATGGTAATGATATGAGATGATAATTGGTCTGTGCCCATACAAATCCAACACCGAGAAGTGTGCCTATAAGCATGCCGATACTGGCAATAATAAGACCCTGCTTTTGAAATATATCCTTTATTTGTGAGGTACTGGCACCCATTACGCGCAATATACCAATTTGATTCGTTTTCTCTAGAACCAACATAATAAGTGAACCAGCGATATTGAAAACAGCGACAAGAATAATAAGATTAAGTCCAAAAAAGCTCGCCCATTTTTCCATTTTCATGGCAGAATATAAAGTTTGATTCTCTTCGATCCATGTTACGAATTTCATATCTGAATACGCTTCTGAAATTTTTTCTACCCATTGCTTCGGATTTTGATTTTTTCGCAAATGCACGGACATTGTAACAGGGATATTGCTATTTCTAAAAAGCCGTAGTGCTTCACCGTACGAGATGACGGCTAAAGTCTTGTCATAATCAAAAATATTGGCTTTAAAGAGACCTGTGATTAAAAAATGACGTTGTGGAAATTTTACGCGCCCCATTTCATAATCCAATGGGCTAAGGACTTTTACCGTATCACCTATGGAAAGTAATAATTTTTCGGACAATGCCCTGCCAATAACGATTCCAGGCAATCCCCCATTAATTCTGCCGAGAGAACCGTCACCAATAAATTGCATAATGTCATCATTTAATTTGTGTGGCCATTGCGTTAAATCTACCCCTCGCACCTGCACGACGGAATTATCATCTTTATTTTGTATGATGGCTCTTCGCTTAATGGTTCGATATGAATCTTGGACTCCCGGGGCGGAATTAAAGCTTTTAATAGCAGCAATATTTTCGATGGAATAATCGGGGCTAAATATTTTGAGGCGTTCGGTTACAGCTGATTCAAAACCGTTTAGAATAGACATCGCAATGATTATAGCTGCGATCCCAAGGCCAATCCCCATGACAGAAACAGCAGAAACCAATGAAATAATGCGATTATTCTTTTTCGCTTTTAAATATCGTAGCGCCATTAATGAAGCGAATCTAGACATCAATCTGACCTTAAAGAATTGGAGGGCAATACGTTGCTCGCGCCCAAAGCGGGAAATAAAGTTGCGATTAATGAGATAAAAAGAGTCGAAATGATGACGATTAAAATATCACTCCATTCGATAATCATAGGGACAGATGACATGAAATAGATGTCGCTTGGTAATGGAATAAAGTGAAAATTATTTTGTAACAATGAAATCAGCAGAGCCAAGGAAATGCCAAGTATAACACCAACGCCACTTACAAATATTCCTTCGGCGCTGAATATTTTTATGACCGTGAGACGATTGGCGCCTAATGCTTTTAACAATCCAATTTGCTGGCGTTTTTCCATGACAATGAGAAATAATGTTGATGTGATATTAAAAATAGCGACGCATAAAATAAGACCAATAATCGAAATGATAGGCACTTGCTGCGTGTTAATCCAAGCATAAAGCGTTTGATGACGTTCTTTCCACGATAATGCCATTTGAGAAAATGGAATCATTTGCTCAACATGTGTCATCACATCTGATAAAGATGATTCGTTTTCTAGGAATATCATAAACTCTTTTGGTTTTGTACGATCAAATCCTAAGACCGCCAATACACTTTCGTCACATGAATAAATGTAGGCCTTGTCATAATCACTCATTCCGCTGCTATAAATGCCGCCAATTGGGAAAGATAATATCTCCGGATTTGAATAATTTTTATCAAATTTCATAATTTGCAGAGGTTCATTGAGTTCCACATCCAAAGCAAGGGACAATTGTTCTCCAATGATTAAGCCGTCAATATTATCTGTATCATTCGTTTGCATATTGTTTGATATTGATGTTAATCTAGCAAGCGTTTCCTTTGGAACCCATTCGAATACAACGCCTTCTGTCATCGATTTGCTTTTTAAAATAAGCTCATTTCTAAAAACAGGTGTTATGGATTTTACACCCTCTACACTTAAAATAGATTGAATCAATTCATTGGACAACGTTGCATCAGAATCATAAAGTTCTGTCACACGGATATGAGAATCAAAACCTATAATTTTTTGGGTTACTTCCGCTTTAAACCCACGCAACACGGCAAAGGCTAACATTAAAGACAAGACGCCCAAAGCGATGCCTGCGATGGTGATTTTTGTGATAAAATTTATAAAGGGAACATCATGTTTTTCAAAAACATAACGTTGGGCCAGATAAGAATATATTTTCACTCTTATTGAATATTTTCCGGTCTCATTTGTGGAAATAGCAAAACATCTCGTATGGATTGATTCTCAGTCAGCAACATAATTAGCCTATCCAGTCCCATACCGACACCACCTGTAGGTGGCATTCCGAATTCGATAGCTTGTAAAAAGTCCTCGTCAACGACTTGCGCTTCCTCGTCGCCAGCGGCTCTGAGTTTTGCTTGTGCTTCGAGTCGATTTCGTTGATCAATGGGGTCGTTTAATTCGGAAAATGCGTTTGCGAACTCGTTGCCAGCAATAAAAAGCTCGAAACGTTCGACGAATGTTCCGTCTGAATCGCGTTTAATTTTTGCGAGGGGTGATATTGCTTTTGGATACTCCGTTACGAATGTTGGTTCAATAAGATGAGGTTCCACAAATTCGTCGAACAAGGTATCTAAAAGTTGGCCGTAATTAGCTTCGCTTTCAAATTTTACATGATGTTCATTGAGATATTTCATCATCTCATTTTCCGTAGCAACGGATAAATCAAGACCCGTGTATTTTGAGACAAGCTCTTGCATGGTTGCACGATGGAAAGGTTTTGAAAGATCAATTTCATGACCATTATAGGTAAATACTTGCTGGTTTAAATGCGTTGCGAGTGTGTGGAAAAGTTCCTCGACAAAATCCATCATATAAAAATAATCGACGTACGCTTCGTACCATTCGATGGCTGTAAATTCCGGATTATGGGTCCGATCCATGCCTTCGTTGCGAAAATTCCGAGAAAATTCGAATACTTTTTCAAATCCACCCACGATGAGTCGTTTAAGATAGAGTTCGTCGGCGATGCGGAGATATAACGGTATATCTAAGGCATTGTGATGCGTTGTAAACGGTCTTGCAGAAGCGCCACCATAGATAGGTTGCAAAATCGGTGTCTCAACTTCTAAATAGCCTTTTTCATCAAAATAATGGCGGATGGCTTTATAAATACTGGCTCTTTTAACAAACGTTGCTTTGACTTCTGGATTGACGATTAAATCAAGATAACGTTTGCGATAGCGTTGCTCTTTATCTTCAAATCCGTCAAAATGATGTCCTTCTTTTTCTTTTGTATTAGGTAAAGGACGAACGTTTTTGCTAAGCAGTTCAAGAGACTTCGCTTTAATTGTTTTTTCACCAACACGCGTTTCCATAAGCACGCCTGTTACGCCTATGATATCGCCTAAATCCAATAATTTGAATAAATTATAAGTTTCTTCTCCGACATCATTTTTAGAAATATACATTTGTATTTTTCCACTACCATCGACAAAGTGGGCAAAGCTTGCCTTCCCCATGACACGAATATTTAATAGACGACCCGCCATAGTAATAGAGGTTTCATCGCGCAATGCATCGAAATTAGCCAATGCCAATTCGACGGAGTGGCTACGATTAAAACTGTATGGAAATGGATTGATTCCCATTTCTTGAATTGTATGAATTTTCTCTTTTCTTAATTTTATAATTTCGCCAAGTGTATTTTCACTCATAATCGATTACATTCCTATTTTACTTAATAAATATGCTTTAATAAAGCTGTCGATATCACCATCCATTACAGCCTGAATATTAGTATTTTCTGATTTTGTTCGATGATCTTTCACCATGGTATAAGGTTGGAAAACGTAACTTCGAATTTGATTCCCCCACCCGATTTCTGTTTTACCTGATGAATGCTCATCCATTTTAGCTTGTTCTTTTTCTTGCTCTAATTTATAAAGTTGTGCCTTCAGCATCTTCATGGCTGTTTCTTTATTTTTATGCTGCGAACGTTGATTTTGACATTGAACCACCACGCCAGTCGGTAAATGCGTCAAGCGAACGGCACTATCCGTTTTATTAACGTGTTGGCCACCTGCTCCACTGGCGCGATAGGTATCAACGCGTAAATCACTGGGTTCGATGGTAATTTCAATTTCTTTATCATAAAGAGGATAGACAAATACAGAGGCGAATGAAGTATGTCGTCGCGATTGGCTATCAAATGGACTAATGCGAACAAGGCGGTGAATGCCATTTTCAGAACGTAAATATCCATAAGCAAAATCACCCTTAACTTCGATAGTAACGTCTTTAATTCCGGCTTCGTCGCCTAATTGGTAGTCTATAATTGTTGTTTTAAAACCTTTGCGCTCGAACCATCGGCCGTACATACGATAAAGCATTTCTGCCCAATCTTGACTTTCGGTTCCACCTGCGCCTGGATGAATGGTAATGACGGCATCACTTTTATCATCATTACCATTAAGTAATTGCTTTAATTCATAGTCATCCAGTACTTTAGCAAATTCATTTACAGCTTGTTTGATGTCTTTTTCGAGGGTCTCATCATTCTCTTCTTGGGCTAATTGAAGTAATATTTCAACATTTTCTTCTGCATCAATCACGGACTTCCAAGATGCAACTTGCGCTTCCTGAATATTAATTTCCTTCAGAATCGATTGAGCAGTTGCCGTATCGTTCCAAAAGTCACTTTCTATTGTTTTTGATTTTAAATGCGTGAGTTTTTCTGCTATACTTGAAAAGTCAAAGATGCCCCCGTAATGCGTCAAGACGCGGGGTTATTTTACTTAATTCATCTTTTATTTCATCAAACATATAAGCTCCTTATTTGGCGGCAATATAATCCAGTCATATTCGCTTGCAATCTTATAGGCATTGCATTTACAGAAATATTATTCATTTAGCTATCAATAAGAATATTAGATTTTAAAAATCTAAAAAGGGTTCTATGCGAGAACCCTTTTATATAAAATCACGCGTTTTGTAATTTTAAAGAATATTCAAATATTTATCAATTTCCCATTGGCTTACTTGCATCGAATACTCTTCCCATTCTTTCATTTTTGCAAATTTGAAACGTGTCCACAAATCATTCCCGAGGGTTTCTTTAAGCATTTCATTGGTTTCGAGCTCATTAAGAGCTTCGCGTAAAGACGCAGGTAATGTTTCGATTGATTGGTTTCTTCTCTCCTCTTCAGAAATGTCGAATATGTTTGTTTCATTATTAGGTGTCGGCGGTTTCATTTGTTTTTCAACCCCATCGAGGCCCGCGGCAGCCATCACCGCTAAAGCTAAGTAAGGATTCGATGAAGGATCCGGCGACCGCAATTCGCATCGTACGGATTTTTCACGACCGAGTGTAAACATGGGTACACGAATGAGTGCCGAGCGATTTTTTGTTGCCCAACTTAAATAGACAGGTGCTTCATACCCAATGACAAGTCGTTTATAGGAGTTTACGGTTGGATTTAAAACGGCTGTCATTGCCCGAGCATGATGTAATAAACCAGCGATCCAATGTTTCCCTATCATAGATAAATGATCGTCGCTATTTCCATCATAAAATAGATTTGTATCATCTTTCCATAGACTTTGATGCGTATGCATTCCAGAGCCGTTTATACCTGCAATTGGTTTTGGCATAAAAGAAGCTTTTAATCCATATTTTTGGGCAATCGCTTTGACGACAAATTTGAATGTCATAGCATTATCTGCTACGATTAAAGCGTCATTATATTTTGTGGCAATTTCGTGCTGACCTGTGGCAACTTCATGATGAAGTGCCTCAACATCCATATTCATTTGTTGCAATGCTTCGGCCATTTCTTGTCGGATTACAATTCCAGAGTCCGTGCTTTGATCAAAATACCCTGCATGATCATAAGGTAGAGGTTTGAGATCACCATTATCATTTTTAAATAGGAAGAATTCCAATTCCACACCGACTTTCATGGAATAACCTTTTTCTTTAAACAGCTCCATTTGCCTTTTAAGGACGGTTCGAGGTGCGCCAGGAAATGGATTTCCATCAGGCAAAAAGACATCACAAATAATACGAGCTGTGGGAAACTGTGTACCTTTTGTCCATGGAAGAACAGCATAAGTCGAGAGATCGGGTTTTAAATACATATCAGATTCAGAGATTCGAGTAAAACCTTCAATCGAAGAGCCATCAAACCAAATATTGTCTTCGATTACATGCACTAAATGATTAACCGGTATTGTCACCGCTTTCACTTGTCCCATTAAATCGGTGAACTGCAAATCTATAAATTTTATTTTGTGTTCTACGTTTAACTCAAGAACTTTCGATTTATCCATTGAGGATATTCCTTCTAATTATTGGTGATATTATCTATAGGTATGCGACTTGTTTCTTTATAAGTCGATAAAACGATGCTCGTTTGTGTACTATTGACGCCAGGCCAATTCTGTATTTCAGAAAGTAACGCTTCGAGATGGCTTGTCGTCGCAACTTTGATTTTTAAAATATGCGAACCAACACCTGTAATTGAATGGCATTCTAGAATATTCGCGCGTTCATTTACGTGTTGAATTAAATTTTTGTAGGCCATTGAAGTCAATGAGTTTACGATTACAAAAGCTATAACGTGTAAACCTAACGCTTTGTCATCCAATACCGCAGCGTATTCTTTGATGACATTCTCTTTTTCCAAACGTCTTAAACGTTCACTCACTGCCGGTAAACTTAAAGATGTGAGTTTTGCCAGTTCTTGCCGTTGAATACGTCCACGATTCTGAACGGCGTCAAGTATTAATAAATCAATTGAGTCCAATTTGAATTCTTTCATGGGCAAATACTAATTAATTTAAGTATAGACGCAAGTATTAATTAATTATTAAGGTACTACACCAATATTACTTAGTAAATATTAATGATAAGTTATAGAATGTTGTCGTTAATTGTAAGGCAATGGAAATAATAACTGTTGAGCTACTAACCATACGCCATAGAGAGCTTTTTACAATGATTGTATCTTCAGGATAGATTTTGGGAATGATGCTTGCATCCCCCGTTTCAAGAAATTCTTCGATATTAACCGTAAGTATTTTCTCTTCACCATTTTGGGGTGCGTTTCGAATGACTTGAACTTTTGAGAGTCTCGACATGCTCGTTGGACCACCAGCGTGACTTATAATTTCAATCAAATCCGATTCGCTGGGAACTAAGATAACGCCGGGATTTTTTACTTCTCCCCATAGGCGAATTTTCATCATAAGTTGACCTGTTTCTTGATCGATAATATAGCGCGCTTGGCCATTTTCAGTATCGTTTTGAATTTCGGGATTCGCGTAAATCGTACTCGATAAGAAAAATAAAGTCATGATTAAAAAAGAGTTAAGTAATTTAATTTTCATTTTGATATTTGTCCTGATTTAAAAGTTATAACTATAAGAGATATTATTATTGTTGGCGTAGTCAAGCATCGAAATAGAATAAAAAAGCTTCGACCGTTTCCAACTTATTTTAAAACCTAAATTCTTTTCAATTGATCCAAGTCCCACCATTAATGATATTTTATCTGCAAAGCTATATTCAAATCCATATTGCTTGAGTTTCTTACCATTATGATTGTATGACATATACAAATTTATATTTGATTTGATAGCTGGTATTCTCTTTTCCGTCCCAACGTAAAATGCCGTATGTCTTAAAATCGCATCTTGATGCATCGATGTCCAATAAATGGGCGTATTTAGGATATCACGAACCACAAGACCTAAATTAAGGTTCGTATTATGCGTCATGAATCCGACATCGGATAAATCCATTTTCAATTGACTCCCTAGATCCAAACCAATACCATAGGCAATATTTTCATCAATTTGTTTATTTATAATTTTCATGTTTATACCCATTGGTATCGTCGTAGGAATCTTAAAAAATCGCCATCCCAAATCAAAAACTGTTGAATAGTTTTTTGATAATGTTAAAAATAATGCTTCCTCGCGAGCGGTAAAGGTACCCCATGTATCATTTGTTGAAATACGAATGGAATCTCGTCGTTCCAACGGCGTTAATTGGGATAAATCGGGTCTAAAATTAATATCACCATATCCAGCGTGAATCAACGTTGCACCTAGGGAATAGCCTTGTTCAAGGGCGATTCCACTTTCGAGTATAATATTGGTAAACAGGCTACTTTGGTGATTATAACTTAAATGGAGATACTTACCTGATTGTCCAGCAGGATTGATAAAACTTGCCCCCATATCGATGATTGAAGCACCATTGCTAAAGTTTAATGCGCGGATATTGCTAGGAGTTGATGCAATGATAAACGCATCACCATATTCACCTCCATATATTAACGTCGAAATGAGCAACATTATTGTGCGTAAATAAATTCTCATCTATTCTTCACTACTTTTCCCATTGGACTTTCAATCTGTTCATCGTTATAAGATCCAATAATACGATAAAAATAAACACCATTTGCGACAAAATTGCCAAAACTATCTTTGCCATCCCAAGGGACTTCGTGATAAGCGATTGCCCCTAAACTTAAATCGACCCTCGCATTCATATCGTTGATTTCTTTAACTTTAAAGCCAGAGACAGAAAATATTTCGATAATAATATCATCCATATGGCGTGTTAATTCATAGACAAATTGCGTTTCACTTTTAAATGGATTCGGAAAATTTCCGTAGTCAATAATGGATTCTGATTCGGAGACAATGAGCTCCGTTTCGTTTTCAGTACTTTCATTACCAAATGCATCCACAATACGATAGTGTAAATAATGTTTCCCAGGTGTTAATTCTGACGCATGTTGAACTGTATTGATACCGATATTCACTGCTTGAATACTTAGTTTATCAAGCGAAAGGAAATCATTATCGAGATATATCTGCACATGATTGGTATCAATTGGGATTCCAGAACCGTCTTCAATGAGCCATCCTAGTATCGCTTGTTTATCAACGTAATCACCGTTAAAGAATCGTTGTCCGCCGACAGAAAAACTAATTTCTGGCGGTGAAGTATCTGTGGAATAGCCTAATGTCATACTTTTTGTATCAGCTGTAATAGTCTGATTACCAGTGTTATGTCTAATGGTTGGTTGCCATAATAGAATATCGTTATTTGAGAATAAGACCGATTCTGAAACATTTTTAATGTCAAGTCCAATGTCGCCTGATTGGTCAATATTATATCCACCGATACTCTCGTAAACCAACATTTCTTGTTTACTATGAAAATCAAACAGGGTATCAATTTTTACCCAAGCATTCTGATTTCCTGAGGCAAGCAATTGACCCGAAAATACAGGTAATTCAAAAGTAGAAACGCCGTCGATACTGATTCCAATGCCTTGTAAGACACTAAAATAATTTTGATGAATAGACACTGTCAAAATATTATCATCTAACGTTTCTTCATTGAGTGGTGAAGTAATTTGGATGGTATTTAATCCATCTAGAGCTTTAAACATCGGAAAGAATAATGTATCAAGTGAATTTGTGATGCTAGCACTCAACTCGAGTGTGTCAGAACTATTCCATAATTTAACCATAATATTTTGTGGCAATATTGAGGATGTCTGGGTCGTCAGTAAATATCCTGTATTCAGTCCCTTAATGCCCCACTCCATTGATTTTATCTCAATATTGTCTCTTGCGATACGTGAAATGTTATAAACAGGCGACGAAAGTATTTTTTCCGATGCATAAGCTTTAAATTGATAAGAAATGATTGGGTTAATGGATGTATAATACCAATTGGTATTCGCAAGCCACATTGAATTCTCTTGAAGTGATAAATCAATGGTTTCATTCGTGGAAAGAATGATACATCGTACAGAATCTACATCATAATTTGAGTGTATTTCCGTTGAGAATAGAATAGGGTCATTAGCATGGACTAATTCGTTAAATTCTTGATGGATAAACAGCGTTGAATCCACCGAAAAATCAAGAGATTGATGTGTTATACTTTGATTCGATTCTGAAACTAAATCCACACTCAAAACATAATTACCCTGGCTGAGGGATAAGCTCGAGACTGGGATTGTAAAAATAGCACTCATTTGACCATTATAATTAGTTAAAGCTTGTGAAATAACACGCTCTTGCGAATCTAAAATGCGATATCTTAACACTCCAGATACATCGATTATTTGAGTCAAGGCAAGGTCGTCATTTTGTGAAATATAATTATACGGAAGTTCAAATATCGGGTCTTTTTTAGGCAATTTCAATTTAATCGTCGGATCACCTAATAAATTATATTGATGAAGCATCGAAATTGCTATTTCTGTATAAGCAGAATTATTAAGATAATAATCAACCTTTCCTGCAAAAACTGCTTCGCCAATGGTAATATCATCTTTTAGCAGCGATTTCAATATGGGTTGCACCATCAAATAATCATTAATAATCCAACCAACTCCTGCGGAGCCCAGCCATCCAATAGCTCCAGCAGAATTCTCTGTGAGTACAATTTCACCAAGTCCTTGGTTACGGCTAAAGGATCCTGTAAAACACGTCATACTTGTGACAAATGCTAAAGCTTCATCATTTGTTAACGATGCGACATCACCTCCCGTAAAAAGCGACCTGTCAGCCCATACTGCGCCACCACCATGACCAAGAAAGTTGACGAGTAATTTCCCTTGATTCCATTGATGTGTTAATGAATCCGTATTTCCCCAATGGATTTGCCCTTCAGAATCTCTATCGATGAATAGTCGGCTCACTTCAAAAGCATCTGGGATTTGGTTATTAATCAATGATTCACTTTGATATTTGAATGTATCCTCAAATCCAGCGATTGTAAGGACATCATTTTGCCAAGTATTTGCAATTTCACTGGTTTCATAGAGTATGATTTTTTCAATAATTAGGTCAAGTTCATCAGATGTTGAAATAGGAATTCGGCTCACAATCATCTCGGGAATCAAGTCGTCCCCTTCAAGTTGCCCGAACCAGATATCTGACTCTACGGCACCCCATCCAACAGTTTGCATTAAAAATGGTGGGATGTCTTTATGGAGTGTATCCAGTTTTGCTGAGGATATCGTGTTCGTCGCATCACCGATTAAAATGGCGTATGTTGGTTGAGAATCCCAGGAAGAATATGCATATTTTAAAAAGGATTTGATGGCTTCGGGACTTGATATACCATAATTAAACTCATCATAAATATCATCAACAAGCGCGACGATGGGGTTCCATCCCATAGCAATTTTATGTTCGACGAGTGCATCAATGTGTTCGGAATATTGACTTGGTAGAATAAAGATTAAATCACCATTCGATTGTCTTAAATTTGCAGCTGTGTCCAATCGAATGAATTCAGGAGATTCAATTGCATTTCCTGATGCAATCCAATAATCAGGCGTAAAATTCGTTACATCATCTTGGAAAAAGGCTGATATTCTGTCCGAATTATTTTCCGAATGTAGAACAAACTCACGAATTTTTGAGACACCTTCTTTAATAATTGAAATATCAGGATTTGTTAAATTACTAATTTCGAATTCCAGCAGACCATTTGGATTTATTCGAGATTTGCGAAACGTGAGTTTGTTTTCTTTCGCTATAAATTCCTTATCGTATTCAACTTCAACCCAATTCAACATTGATTTATCATACTTACCCGGATCTTGGCTGACTGGAGCAGATATTGACAAAATATTGTTTAAAGGATTAATAATATTATGCGAAATATTTAATCCAGGAGGTGTTTCTAAAATATAAGGTTGCTGTTGAATCCATGTCCCCGATCCGACGGATTGATCATTTAAATAAGCGAATACATTGTGGGTTTGTACATCCTCTTCAGAGTAGGTCAAACCCTGTAATCCAATTCTAAACATAACATTATTTGTGGAAGAACGATAGGCGTTCCCTAATTCTATCGGAATGGAGACGCTAAATCCCGCATCAATAGCCGTCCAAAATATATGATCCCGCGTATTCGTTGGAAGATTTGCATCCAAGGTCCCAAGTTTTTCAAATAAATTATCTTCTTCAATGTGTTCAACGTCTCTAAATGCATCAGGGCGAATAGGGTTGTCATCATTAGGTAGTCCTGATTCCTCAAGTAAGCGAATACCATTTTCTCCACTACCCCAATCCAGCCAATAGACATTGATATCCGTATAAGGGTCTAGATAACGCGTATCGGAGTTGCCATAATTTTTCTTAGCCAGGAATTCAATGTAATCACCGTTGGAAAATAAATTATCGTTTTGATGCTCGATATATATTGGGATTTCAATCCCTTTATTTTTTATTTTTATATCAAATGCATCAATAGGTCCGCTGAGAATATCGCGATTAATGAGGTCAGTGAAATAAATTCTATAAATGCCATCTTTCGAAATTTTGATTTTAACTTTACCCTTCGCCAAACCGACATTATTATTTAAAGTGACATTGATTTGAGGTTCTATCTGATTCAGGTAAAGATTCTTAAATATAGTCTTTTGATTTTGAACAACATTACCGATAATTCCTGTATTTATAGATACTTGGAAAGACTGAATATTTGAATATTGATGTGACACCTCATCATATCGGATAGGATTAATTGTGATGGACCAAAGCTCAATATCTTGATGCACAATTCTGAGTACTTTTTTACTTAAATAGTTTTGAGGCTTCTTCGCTGTATAGGGTCGTTTTGTGGATGTCTCTATACCTGTCGAAATATCGGATAAAAATAGACTTGAATTGTTCGAAACGATTCCTTCGTTTTCAAAATTAAAAGTTATTTTTGCATTGTTGGGATTAACATAGACAAGTTTTGTTTTACTTGATATCGTATTTTTCTCAGAAGAATGCGTTTCAAAAACATCTGACCACTGAATAAAACTATTTGATTTTTGAATAATCTCAGAATCAATCCCAAGCGCGTTTGAGATAAAAATTGCTGAGAATATCGTTATAAATAATTTTCGCAATTTATTCTAAATATTTATTTAATATTTGTCGCAATTGAATTTCATCAAGTCCGCGCTTCATTACACCATTATTCGCATAAGACATCGTACCCGTCTCCTCTGACACGACTAAAATGAGTGCATCCGTTTCTTCGCTTAAACCTATAGCGGCGAGATGTCTGGTACCGATTTTCATTCTAAAACCGCTTGGTTCCTCAGACAGAGGTAGAATTGCTTTGGCGACATCAATCATATCATCGTTTATAATAACGGCACCGTCATGCATTGGTGAAGTGGGATTAAAAATAGAGACTAATAATTCAGCGCTAACAGGAGCATTCACAGCAATCGCTTTTTCTTTTAAATTACGCAAACCAACTTCCCGCTCTAAAACGATTAAAGCGCCCCACCTTTTGGCTTGACATGCTTTCATTCCATCGATGATGTTATCTATTGCATGAATCCCTTCAACTTTTAATAGGTATTTTACAAGAGGTATCTGACCAATATGTATCAACATACGTCGCATTTCAGGTTGAAATATAATGACAAAAGCTATCACCCAAACGGTTGATAGATTCGACATTAGCCACGTCATCCCATTCAATTCAAGCGCTCGTACTAGTACAGAAAGCAAAAATAGAATGAGCATCCCTATCATCATTTGAGCGGCTCTGGTACCTTCAAAAATGAGGTACATTTTATATAGTACTGCAGCAACCGCTATAATATCAACAAAATCATAAACACGTATCGACAAAAATCCAATGTGAATAATCTCAGTTCGCCAAAAATACCCAATAAAAAGGAGCGCGATGAATCCAAGTCCATACCAAATTTGTTTTGTGTTTAGTTTCATTTTAATTTTCACCGATATTGTTGAGGATTTGCCAAACTTCGATTGCTTGTTTCATTTCAAAGACATCATGAACTCTCAAAATATTCGCACCATGGTTCATGGCGTAAATATTTGATGCAATGGAGCCACCTATGCGTTTTCCAGTTGGTGATTCATGAATCATATTTATAAATGACTTCCGAGATGTTCCTATAACGACGGGATAATCGCCAAATTGTTGAAGATTATTTAATAATAAAATATTATCATCTAAAGACTTTCCAAATCCAATACCGGGATCAATGACAATTTGCTTCTCATGAATTCCACACTCTTTTGCAGTTTGTATTCGGCGTGCAAAATAATTATTAATATCAGAAATTAATGCAGAATACGCAGGATTTTCTTGCATTGATTCAGGTCGTCCCTGCATATGCATCATTATATATCCTACGCCCGTATGCGCGATGATATCAAACATATGAGAGTCATGCAGTCCGCTTGAGACATCATTAATAATATGAGCACCCAGTCTGATGGCTTCTTTCGCGACTTCTGATTTTTGCGTATCGATAGAGATGGGGATATCCGTTCGTTGCACTAACTTTTCGACAACAGGAAGTACGCGATTCATTTCCTCATCAACGGAAATGGATTTAGAGCCAGGCCTTGTAGATTCGCCACCAATATCAATAATATCAGCACCGTTATTCACAAGCTGTATCGCTCCTTCTACGGCTTCATTCGAGTTTTTAAAGCGACCTCCGTCGCTAAAGGAATCGTTTGTTACATTCAAAATGCCCATAATAAGAGGCGATTTTAATGAAAGCCTCTTATTTCTTATGGACCAATGTTTTAACATTTTGAGAGTTAGTCTTTTGGGGACTCTTTCTCACTTACGGGCGGTTTGTTAACCTTAGGGATTGGAGGAGGTACTAGCTTTTTGATCGGAGGTGGCACTAGTTTTGGAGCCGTATTTTCGGTTTTGACCTCACTGCTTTTTTCCGAAACATTCCGTGGTTTTCTTTGATTATAATTACGTGATCTACCTTGTGATTGCCTAGGTTTGAAACTTTTTCTTGGACGTTCATCCTCAACGGGTCGACCTAAAATGATATCGATATCACGACCGGTTATAATTTCGTCTTCGATTAGTTTTTCAGAGATTTTATGAATAAACTCTAAATGCTCTTTGATGATTTTAGTCGCTACTTTTTCACCTTTTTCAATCAGGTTTTTCACTTCTGTATCAATTTTCTTCGCCATGTCTTCACTAAAATCTCGGTGCATTCCAAATTCACGACCTACAAAGATTTCTTCTGATTTTTTACCGAAAGTTAAAGGTCCAAGTTTTTCGCTCATTCCCCATTCACAAATCATTTTCCGAGCAAGTCCTGTAGCGCGTTCGATGTCATTTCCAGCACCTGTTGTTTTTTGATCAAGGATGAGTAACTCCGCGACACGCCCTCCCATTAAAATCGCTAACATTCCCTCTAGATAGGTTTTTGAATAATTATGACGGTCATCAACTGGCAATTGAGATGTAAGACCCAGAGCACGCCCTCTTGGTACAATAGTGACTTTATGAATCGGATCAGAATCTTCAATAAATTTAGCAACAAGAGCATGTCCAGCTTCATGGATGGCCGTTGTCTTTTTTTCCTTTTCAGAGATAACGAGTGATCGTCGCTCAACGCCCATAATGACTTTATCTTTTGCTTCTTCGATATCTTCCATCGTGACGCGATTTTTATTCTTACGTGCAGCAAGAAGGGCTGATTCGTTTAGAACATTCGCAAGATCGGCTCCTGACATGCCAGGAGTGCCTTTTGCAATAATATCAAGACGGATATTATGATCGGCTTTAATATTTTTTAAATGGACTTTAAGAATGGCTTCACGACCTTTAACGTCAGGTAAATCAACTAGAATACGACGATCAAATCGGCCGGGTCTTAATAGGGCGGAATCTAATACATCAGGGCGATTCGTAGCAGCTAAAAGGATGACATTATCATTCGTTTCAAATCCGTCCATTTCGACGAGTAATGCGTTGAGTGTTTGCTCTCTTTCGTCATGTCCACCGCCTAAACCGGCGCCACGTTGACGCCCAACCGCATCGATTTCATCAATAAAAATAATACAAGGAGCATTCTTTTTCCCTTGATCAAACATATCCCGGACACGACTTGCGCCGACACCCACGAACATTTCGACAAAATCAGCACCTGATAAACTGTAAAAAGGGACACCTGCCTCGCCTGCGATAGCACGCGCTAAAAGTGTTTTTCCTGTTCCAGGAGGTCCCACTAAAAGGGCACCTTTTGGAATTTTACCACCGAGTCGTTGAAATTTTTTGGGATTTTTCAGAAATTGTACGATTTCTTGTAATTCCATTTTCCCTTCATCAACACCGGCAACGTCTTTAAACGTAATTTCTGGCTTTTCATTATCTATAATTTTACCTTTACTTTTGCCAAACGAAAATATGCCTTTAGTACCATTGCCTTGCATTCTTCGCATAATAAAAATCCATGCAAATATTAGAATCAGCCAAGGGAGAAAATTAAATAAGTAATCGACCCAATCACGCTGATCTTCCTGAAAATCATATTTAACTTGATGTGCATCCCAAGATTCCAATACTGTTTTATCAACAAAAGGCAAGACGACAACAAATTTTGTATAGCTTGCTTCTCGATTATTAATCGTAGTCGATTCTGGAATTTTTAATTCACCATAAAAACGATTATTCATAATTTTGCCCGAAGCAATTTTATCTTGATTTAATATGACGTCATATTCCGTGTAGGTTAGCTTTTTAACGGGACTTTCCTGAGTATTGACCATCTGTGTTAATAAGACGACTGAAACTAGAATAATCACCCAAACCCCAGCCGTTTTAAGATTCTTCTTCCATGAAATATCTGCTGGATTCGGGGGTGTTATCTTGAAATTACCTTTGGAACGCGTTTTGAGTTCTTGAGGTTTTTTTTCTACGGATTTTTGTTCATTTTGATTGGGTCGTTGTCCGCGGTTACGATTCCAATTTTTTCGTGGATTACGATTGTTTTTATTTTCTTCGTTATTTTTTGGTGGTTTATTTTCCATTTTTTACCTTAATTCTAATCTTGTAAAGCCCAAATAGAGGGCAAGTTTCTAAGTTTTTGATCGATGTCCAGTCCATACCCAACTAGGAATTGACTATCCATTTCAAACCCAACATACTTAGGCGACCAATTGAGAGACATAACTTCTGGTTTTGTGAGTAGTGATACAAATTCCAAAGAAGCGGGCTCGTTTTGCTCAAATCGATGTTTTAAAAATTTTGCAGTGAGTCCGCTATCAATAATATCTTCGACTATGATGATATCTTTTCCGTTAATTAAACAACTTACATCTTTAATTAAACGGACGGTTCCGCTTGATTTTGTATCGCCGTAATACGATGAGACTTTAATAAAATCGATCTCACAGGGAATGCTTAATTTTCGGACTAAATCACTTAAAAAAAATACCGATCCATTTAAGACACCAATGATAATGGGCGTTTTACCTTGATAGTCTGTCGATATCTTTGCTGCTAATTCTTCGATTCTTTTATTAATTGATGCTTCAGTTATAACTTCTGTTAATGTTTTTCCTGAATATTTGCCAACATCCATGGCGACCATTGTTTGCATTAAGAATCCTCTTTAAGAGAAAATTGAATTTCTATCATTTCTCTTTTCTTTATGTTTGATGTATTTAATCGTATTTTTTCGCTTTTTCGTACACCGGGAATCCAAATAACATTACCCAAATACTCCAAAACAGGGTAGTTTTTTCGTAAATGCAATGCTACTTTATGATCTTGTATTACTCTAGAGATTTTCTTTGGGCGGCTTTGACCAAATGGTGTGAACACTTCATTTGGTTTCCAATGTCGAATATTAATGCCATGAAAAGAACCAAGAATAAGTCTGTCATTTGCAGATTGAATTATAGTGTCCCAATCGGGTAGAATTGTTCTATATGATATTTTAAAATATTCATTCTCGAAAAGACCTTTAAACTCGCCTTCTTCCCAATCAAAATATCTATCATCTATAAATACTAAAGACCGTTTTTCATTATAAACTTTTATTTTTTCAGGGAGACTAAGTTTATTCGATTTTATGTGTCCATTCATTAATGCTATTAACGAGTCAAAATCATTTTTACTTAAGCCTTGCTGTTCATTGCTTACATATTTAAAACAAATGTCAAAAAGCTCTTTCAACGCGGGGGAAAAATACTTTTTTAGCCCCTCGACTCCAAGGCTTATTTTCCCCTTATTATAATACCTAACATGTTGATTATTTATATAATTAGAGTCATTCCTAATCAAATAATACAGGTCTTGATTCGCTTTAATAAAGGGGAGCGATGAATTGATAAACTCCATATATACGTTCGTATTCTTAATCAAGCCAATTTTTTGTCTAAAATAGTTGCGACTAAATCGGCTCTCAAAATTTGATGCATCCTCACGATATGGGATTGAATTTAACGTCAGATAGTCAAGGATTAGTTGTTTTGTAATGCCCAATAAGGGTCGAATCACTCGATCATTTTGAGTAGAGATGCAAGACATTCCTTTAATTCCAGCTCCAGAATAAAGATTCAATAGCAATGTCTCTAAATTGTCATCTTGATGATGTCCCGTTAAAATATAATCGTATTTTTCAGAATCGAGAAGTGAATATAGCCAATTATATCGCTGAATTCTTCCCTCTTCCTCAATACTATTTTGATGTGCCTTTGCCTCCGAAACGATGTCAATTGACGTAGTATAGAAAATTGTATTGTGTTTTTTAGCCAATTGTTTACAAAATAATTCGTCGCTTTCCGAATCGTGACCACGAAGCTGATGGTTAAAATGCGCGACACCTATTTTTTTAAACGGAAGTGCTCTCATTAAATACATCAGAAATACAGAATCAGCGCCCCCGCTTAAAGCAATTAAGACCGACACATCATTTGAATACCAGTGAGTATTTTTAATAATGTTTTTCGAAAGTTCGACTAGGCTTGGCATAAAAAAGAAATGGGGAAAGCAATATTCCCCATTTTCCCGACAATGTGATTATATTTCTTTAAAAAATAAATTTGATAAGGCTTGAATTTTTTGTTCATACGAATTTGGATACATCAACCAAGATGCAGCAGAAATTGAACTCAAAAGAGAGTTCCCATCTTGAGGTGTAAAACAAAAACCCGCTAATTCCTTACCACCGGTCAAAAGCTGTAAACTTGGAAGTGGAATGACGGTTTGATTCAATATCCTGCCATAATGTCCTTGATCACGACCGAAACTGAATACTTGATTCGTCATCCGTTTTTCAGTTGTCGCAATAAGATCATTACCATTGATTTTATCCATAATGTCATTCATTGTATAGGCACGTTTGAAGCGTAAATTAAATTGAATGACATGCATATATTGCGAATTAATTTTCATAGCGGAGGAGAAAATATTTAAATCCAGTCCAATCGTTTTAAAAAGATTCGCGGCGTCTTCAGCGTGATGTGTTCCATACTTGGGATTTTTATGCGTACCAATTTCAGGTGATGGAATAAAATCTCCGCCTTGGCTAATATCATTGGCTCTTCGAATCATCACGAAGCGCCCTTCAGTCAGGTTCCCAGGCTCTTCGTTTTTTAGCGCAAGTGTATTGACCAGCACGGATAGATTATGCGTATTACATGAAACGACTTGAATAAATTGATCCTCTCCATGAACGAGTGCCGAATCATTAATCCCCCGTGCATAAGGAATCCCAAAGCCGTTTTCACTCCCTTGTGCAATAAAACCAGCTGTGTTATGATCGAAATTATGATAATATTTATTCTTATTTTTATGGCCGACACCAGAGGGTGTGCAGTCAATAACTACGGACGCTCTGTCGATAGCTTCAACGGTTTCGAATTCAGGTTCATTGCCTAATTCTTTAAATCCTTCAAATGCCTCGCGATCCGAAACGAGGCGTGCTCCTCTCCGAATAAGGCTATTTACTTTCGAGTTATCCGTTCTTAAGGGCGTTCTTTTATTAAACGTAACTTCATCGATACCAAGTTCATTTTTGTAATCCGATAATAAACCAATTAAAGGCTCACCAATTGTACCCGTCCCCACTACGTGGACAATTTTTTTAGACATGCAATCTCTTTCTGTTATTTTTTAGTTTCAACAATTTCTCTTAGCACTTCCAAATCTTGCTCCAACTTATTTGTTTTAACATTGATAAACCAGACAAATGTAATGATGGCAATCCATATCACACTATATGCGGCTGTTAAATACGTAAACCCGTTCATTATTGCTCCAATTCTTTATATAATTTGTTCATTTTATCCTCTAGCGATATTTGTTTGTAGCGTAATGTTAATAGGACTGAAAAAAATAAGGTAAACACAAAAAGGCTGAATAGAAAGGTTCCTAACATGACTCCTGACATTCCCCCGCTTCCATTCGCCATCACGGCTTGAGGATGTTGCGTCTCCCACCAACGTATCGAAAAATATACGATTGGAACATCAAAGAATCCAATTATACCAACGACGGAAGAAAGGTTTGCTCGTTTTTTTCCATCTGGTAATGAACGTCTAAGAAAAATGTAGGCGACATAAATGAGCCATAATACAAGTGATGACGTTAATCTCGTGTCCCATGTCCACCAAACTCCCCACACTGGTTTCGCCCATATTGGACCCGTAATCAGGACTATCGTGATAAATAAAACGCCAATTTCTGCCGAAGCTGCGGATAAAAGCTCATATTTTCTCACTTTTTTCCACAAATACATGATGCTTCCAAGAAACACGAAAAAGAAGGCTAAAAATCCAAGCCAAGCACTCGGAACATGAAAATAAAATATCCTTTGAGCGATGCGTTCTGTTAAGCTTTCGACCTTGATAGGTGGAACCCAAACCAACGCCATGTAAATATCTGCAAGCATTAATATACCGAGTAAAATAATGACTGCCTTGAAAAACACTTTTTTATTCATTGTGATGAAATATTTCCTTTCTAATCTTGAAGTACAAATTCAAATAATAAGTACGATATTGTCAGAAAAATGATATCAAATAAGGTTATGCGAATTAATATTGGGAAAAAACTTGAGCTTAATTCCCCTTCTATGACATCGCCCGTTATCTTGACAACCCAGATAATTATAGGCGTAATCAAAGGCCAAAGTAATAATGATAATAATATTTGATTGTCTCTCGTGTGCACGCTGATGGCTGAAAGAATTGTCCCTAATGATGTAAAACCTATACTGCCTACCAAAAGTATCAAAGGAAGGTACATCATCACTGCGCTAAGAGGTATATCATAAAACACGATAAAAAATGGTAGAATTAGGATTTCAAATATCAGCATAAATAGCGTTGTTGACAAAAATTTTCCGACATAAATAACGCCGCTATCAACCGGCATTAACGCCATTGATTTTAAATTACCGTTTTCCTTTTCTAAAAGAAACGCCCTGTTGAGACCCAACATTCCGGAAAAAATGAAGGATACCCATAAAAGACCTGGGGCAATCTGAAGCATTAAAAGCCGTGATGTCTCAAACGTGAAATTAAATATCACGAAAATAAGTAAGGAGAAAATCCACATGGAAATTATTGATTCTTTGGATCTAAATTCAATTTCCATGTCTTTTTTAAGAATTGCAAGGGCAAGTTTCATGCGACTTCTCCTGCCGTCATAAAATACTTTCGATTCAGTTCTTCTGCTGTATTTGAAGAGCATACACCCGTTTCGGCAACGGTTTGATTCTCAAGCACGATATATTCGTCTGTCAGGGAGACGCCTAGATGAATATCATGTGTCGTTAATAAAAGCGTTGTGCCTTGTTCGGACAAATTTTTCAAAATAATCGAAACATCTCGTATCGCCGCTTGATCCAGTCCAGTAAACGGTTCATCAAGCAATAATATTTTCGGTTGATGAAGTAGCGACCGAGCAATTGTCAATCGTTGCGTCATTCCTCTACTAAAATTTTTCACTGGCTCCAGTCGTCGTGTGCTTAAATTGACCAATTTCAAAACGTCTTTGACTCTATTTTCCATATTGTTAATAGAATACATTTTAGCATAATAGATTAAGTTTTCTTGAGCCGTAAGATTTGAATAAAGAAAAGAATCATGACTTATAACAGAGAGAATATTCTTATTCTCAACATGTGACGGATCTTTTCCGTCAATAAATATTTTCCCTACAGAGGGTTGCGATAAACCCGATAGCATGGACAACAGTGTAGATTTCCCTGCACCGTTGCGTCCTATTAAGAGATAATATTTATTTTGTTCAAGTTGAAGTGAAAGATTCCGGATCGCCGTTAAACGACCATATTCTTTTGTTACTTCTTGAACAGAAACAAAGGAACTAGAGAGCATTTAATGCGTCCAATGATTCGTAAATTTTAGAAAGTCGTTTCCGGATGATTTTTGCTTCAGTTACAGAATCACACGCTTTTAATGCAGTCAATAATTCACTTCGCAATTGCTTTAATTGACGCTCTTTATCATTGAATGAGTCATCTTTGGAATTGATAAAAGACATCACAATAATAATAAGTAAAAGAACTGTAATAAAAATCGTTGTAAGACTTGCGGTGCTTAGCACTTTGCGACTATCGGTGAATATACGTCCTTGATTTGATGAAGCTTGACTTTCAGTATTGTGCATTTGTTCATGTGAAAAACCATTACCTTTGATATCAAGCATTAGTACATCACCTTTTTCGGCAGATGATATGGAATACGCTGCAAAATCCTCTGCATCATCGACAGAAATTAAAGCCAGTCTATCGTTTTTAATTTCGGTTTTAGCCGGACTTACAAAAACGTGTATATGATCCATATTGTAATAGAATTTTTCAGCAATTGAAATTCCATCTTGATTATATGGGACATAATAGGCAAAATCTACTTCCGTGACACCTGGTTTGAGAGCGGTATTAACAATTTGACCATCATCTGTTTTTTGAGACACCATTTTTATGGGCATTGTGCCACTTTTTACCGTCAGATAATCAATATTGTCACCTTCGGCGGGTAAATGTAGCCGTACGGCATCAGGAGCATTTATAGTTTTTGGTGGATTCGATTCATTCCGGAAAACGAGTCGTTTCTGAATATAAACTTGGTCCTCAAAAACATAATAGACCAAATAAGGGACACTTACGGTGACGCCTGCAAATTCCGTCGTAGAATCGTAAACTTCAATATCCGCATGGTAATGTGCATTATCATTTGTAACACGCGACGTATATCGAACGCCATTTAGCATGCCGCTAATGAGTAAATTTTCAACTGACGTATTGATGTCTTTAAATATCGTTGATCCTTCTATATTCGATTGGTTTCCAATCTCAAACATACCTTTTGATAAATCAATAATGGATAATTGGTCAACTTGACCGGAACTATTTGTAGTAGCATTGTGAATATTCACGTGGACATCAAAGGCGAATATTGATGAGAATAAAAATGCAAATATGAGATATTTTTTAAGTAACATTAGAATTTTCCTCCACATGCAACACAAAACTTAGCATGTGTAGGATTTTCTTCCCCACATTGTGGGCAAAAGTGACCCTTTTTTTTGCTACTAAGTTGTTTTAAATCAGCCTCAATCATTTTAGAGTAGTTTTTCTGATTGAGCAAATCGATTCTTCGCAATACACGACTCGCTTCAGAAGTGAATTTTTGTCTTATTCTATTAAAATCTTCATCACTCAAACGCCCCATAGAGAAGTCAAATTCAAGTTCTTTGATGTTCGTATAGACTCTTTTTTTCAGATATTCCAAATTATCCGATTCACCTTCCACAGCGATAATTTTATCCATATTTCCTTGAAATAATGGATAAATGAACCATAATAAAAGAAGAATAGCAATGAAATATGCAATAATCATGATACGTCTCCTGGCTCAGTTTCTTTGCGAATTACTTTTCCTTTTTCTCGTTTGTTAGGAAACATGGCGACGGCAATTCCAAACATCGTTATATAGGAGCCGATCCAAATAAGTTTCACCAGTGGATTATGGTAAACTTGAATAATAACGCGTTTTTCATCCTCTGTAACACCTGAAATCACTGAATATAAATCTTCCTTAATTGTCGAATAAATATCAACTTCAGTTGTAGGTTGCTCCGACGAAAAATAATATCGTTTTTCAGGTTTTGCCATATGAACAATTACGCCATCTTTTTCAATCGCCATCTCGATAAAATCAGAGCGGTAATTTTCATTGATGGAATAACTAATATCGTTAATTGTAAAACGATAGTCTTTAAGCTCAAACGATTCACCTTCCCCGACTTCGATTCTTATTTCACTATTAAAAAGTGTCCCTGTTATCCCCATAAAAATTACGACTACACCTGAATGGATAAGGTATCCACCGTAACGGCGGGTATTTTTAATAATGAGTTGATATTGCGCTTTTAAATAAGATTCGCCTGAGTTTTTCGCGCGAATTCTAGTACCTTTGACAAATTCTACACTGATGATAAATAAAACGAATGTGCTTATACAAAAACTAGCAAGTGCCCAGACATCATGAATACCAAATAGATACAAAATGACGCCGATGGAAATCGATATAATTGTTGGATATGTAAAGCTTTTCTTGAGACTTTCTTTTGATGTGTGTTTCCACGCAAGTAGCGGACCTACACCTGTAAGCAATAATACCGCAAGACCAATCGGCACCATAATGTTATTGAACCATGGAGGGCCTACTGTAATTTTATCTCCAGTTATTGCTTCGCTGATAACGGGAAACATGGTTCCCCATAACACAGCAATGGTCGCTAAGAAAAACATAAGATTATTGAATAAAAAGCCGCTTTCACGGGACACCAATGAATCCAAGTATTCCTCAGGTCGTAACATTGAACGTCGCCAATACATTAACGAAACGGATGATACGAGGGCAAATAGCAAGAAACCAGCGAACGCAGGTCCAAGACCTGAATTAGCAAACGCGTGAACCGATGATACGACGCCACTTCGTGTTAAAAATGTACCAAATATGGCAAGTAGATATGTCGCGATAACAAGTGCAACATTCCAATTTTTTAGCATACCTTTGCGTTCTTGGATCATAACAGAATGGAGATAAGCCGTTCCTGTCAACCATGGTAGTAAACTTGCATTTTCAACTGGATCCCAAGCCCAATAGCCACCCCAACCGAGTTCAACATAAGCCCATTTTCCACCAAGGAGAATCCCAGCCGTCAAAAAAGCCCAGCTTGTCAAAGCCCATCGGCGTGTAATTTTAATCCAACCTGTTCCTAATTTTCCCGAAATAAGTGCAGCCATCGCAAATCCAAAAGGAATAACAGTACCGACGTATCCTATATAGAGTACAGGAGGATGTATAATCATTGCAGGATGTTGCAATAAAGGATTAAGACCTCGACCATCAGGAACCGTAAAAGCCCGAACGACACCATCGATTTCTTGATAAATTGTATCAAATGGGTTTGAAATAAAAGTATTCAACATCGCAAAGAAAGCCGCCGTTCCCATGATCGAAAACACGACAAAAGGCATCAACTCTTGATTTTTATTGCGGTTTTGGAAAACAACAATCGCCGCCGATGTCAAAATTATCCAAGTCCATAGAAGCAACGAGCCAGAATGTCCAGCCCATAGTGCTACAATCTTGTAAAACATTGGCAACGAGTAATTCGTATTGGATGCGACATATTCAATGGACATATCACTTGTAACGAGTAAATAAATTATTGATAATATTGCACCTGTACCAATTACAAACGATGCATAAACGCCGCGTTCTGCGGCTTTGTAAAATGAAACTTTCCCTGTAACCCCTGCTATAAAACCTGCAATTGCAGAAAAAAGAGCAAATGGAAATAAAAACAGGAGTAAGTAGAAACCAAAATCAGCCATTTTAGTCCCCTAATTATATTTTATTAGAATCAATTGTGTAATCTGCCTCATACTTCGACGCGCATTTCGCTTGTATGCGTTCTGCTTCGAAGACATCATTATTCAGCTTTCCTGAAACCACTACTTCGGCATCCATCTCATTATTAAATGTATCTGGAATAGGGTCTGTACCAATATATTTTATTTTCAATTCTTCACTGCCTTCAACAATCACAAAATCAAGTTCCATCCCGGAGCGAACAATTGTTCCCTTCTTTAGATTTCCGTTAACTTTGAGTGGCATATTATAGGCTTTTGTTCCCATCATATGCAATTCTGAAACGGATTTTGAATATGAAACCGTCTCATCATTTTGATACCCTTGAAATGCAAGGCCGAGTACGGCTAAAATAATAACAACCGTTCCAATTATAAATTTGTATTTATTGTTTCCCATATTGTCTAGATTCCTTTATTAATTGTGTTAAATAGTTGTTTTAATTTCGATTTAATTCCAGTTTTGGGATAGCTTAAATCAACACTATCCATAAATACTGTTTTTCCAGCAAGGATGCGTTGACCATTTTCTTTTAAAAGCAGGTCGGCGTAATCTTTACCATATTTCGTTTTAATCCATTCATATCCTTGTCTTGCTAAAATTGGACGTCTTTCGATATCGTGAGCATCGCTCCCTAAAATATGAACAGCGTCTTTTTCGAGTAAATGCAATGCAAATTTCTGGCTTTCTTCACCAAGATTCCCTGTAATTGAACCAATATCAACTTGGGACAGACATCCCATATTAATAAGTCGTTCAAGACGGTCCGGTTCATAACGCCAAGGTTTTATACGTTCCGGGTGCGCTAAAATTGGCACAATTCCCTGAATCATTAATTCGCGAATGACGTGTTCAATATGAATAGGTACGTTATGGAAGGAGAACTCAAGCAATAGATATTTCCCACCGATTAATACGGGTAATTCTTTTAAGATTGTCGGCAAAAAATCTTGATAACGAACTTCGGCGGCTAATGTTACATCTAAGGCTAATTTATTATCTTTAATAAGATTTTGAACGGTTTTAAATCCTTGTTGTGTTCTATTTTTCCAATCTGATGTACCGTCAATGATGTCTGGTTCATAAAGATGCGGTGTTAAAACGAGATGCCCAATATTTTGAGAAACGGCCTCCCGCAACATAGATAATGCCATTTCAGCATCTTTTGCTCCATCGTCAACAGCCGGTAAAATATGGTTATGAATATCAATCATGAGAATAGAACTTTAATCTGAGTTTGGCTTGAAATTCTTGTGGTAATCCATAATTACCTAAAAAACCAATATCTTCACGACCGTGAAAATCGGAGCCCCCCGTAACCATAAGGCTAAACTGTGATGAATAATCGAGAAATTTATTCGTTTGGGAGCCAAAATGGGCCGAACTAAAGGCTTCGATGCCGTCTAATCCTTCCATAGCGAGTTCGCGAATCAATGACTCAGAATTTCCATATATTCCAGGATGTGCCAGCACTGATTTACCGCCAGCTCGTTGAATGTGCTTAATAGCATCGATGGAAGACATCATGGATTTATCTATCCAAGCCAAGCCTTTCCGGCCTAAATACTTTTCAAACGCATCTGACTTAGATGTTGCAAATCCGTGCTTTACCAAGGCTTCGGCAATTTCTGGTCTTGAAATCGTCGCTTTTGAGTTGTGAAAATGCAAATCAATTTTCATTTTGAGAAGTTTTTCAATAATTTTATCAGATCGCTTTTCGCGTTGTTTCTGGGCAAAATCTAAGGCGTCATTCAGTCGCTGATCTTCCTTCCTAAATCGATACCCTAAAATGTGAATTGTACGTCCCCGGTGAACAGTTGAAATTTCAATTCCATCCACGGTTTCAATCCCAACAGCATCGCAAGCAGACCGAAATGCGTCACAACCTGAAAACGTGTCATGATCGGTTAGTGATGCCTTTTGAACAGACTTTGATTTTAGCATCAATGCTAATTCTTCCGGTGAATAAACACCGTCGGAGAATGTGCTGTGCATATGTAAATCAAATAAACTCAAAAAACTGGATTTTCCGTATAAATACCAAAAACGTCTTTCATAGCATCAATCATTTCACCGAGAGTCGCCTCATTTCGAACGCAATCAAGTAAAGAAGGCATCACATTGATATTATTTTCACAATCTTTTTTAAGCCTATTTAATGATGTCTTAACGCATTCGTTATCACGTGTTTCTTTGGTTGTTTTTAATCGATGCACTTGAATTTCTTCTACTTCTTTGTCGATTTCAAGGATGGGAATATCAATCTGTTCATTTTCTTTAATAAATTTATTGACGCCTACTACGTAACGTTTGTTGTTTTCAAAATTCAATGCAACTTGATAGGAAGCCTTTGCAATTTCTTTCTGGAAAAATCCATCTTCAATTGCGGCAACAACACCGCCCATCTCATCAATTTGTTCAAAATATTTTTCGGCTTCGGCTTCCATTTTATCCGTAAGAGCCTCGACAAAATATGAACCTCCGAGAGGATCAACGACATTGGCGACACCTGTTTCATACGCAATAATTTGCTGAGTTCGCAACGCGATTTCCACGGCTTTTTCAGTAGGAAGCGCCAGTGTTTCGTCCATCGAATTTGTGTGGAGGGATTGTGTCCCGCCGAGGACGCCAGCCAATGCTTCAAAGGCTGTACGTGCGATATTATTCTCGGGTTGTTGTGCTGTAAGGCTATGTCCAGCTGTTTGCGTGTGGAATCGAAGCATCCATGAACGTTCTTTTTTAGCGCCATATTTATTTTTCATACGTTTCGAAAATATCCGTCGCGCGGCACGAAATTTTGCAATCTCTTCAAAAAAATCGATATGAGAATTAAAGAAAAAACTTAAACGCTTGCTAAAGACATCAATATCTAAACCTCTTTCAATTGCAGCTTCGATATAGGCAAAACCATCGGCCAATGTAAATGCAAGCTCTTGTGCTGCCGTTGATCCAGCCTCGCGTATATGATATCCAGAAATCGAAATTGTATTATATAAGGGCATATTTTCAGAGCACCATTCCATCATATCAACAATAAGGCGCATGGATTCTGTAGGTGGAAAAATGAACTCTTTTTGAGCGATATATTCTTTAAGAATATCGTTTTGTAATGTGCCACTTAATTGTTTAGAATCAATACCTTGACGTTCTGCTGCAACAATATACATCGCCAATAAAATAATACTGGGGCCGTTAATCGTCATAGATGTCGAAACTTTATCTAATGGAATCTCATTGAAGAGAATTTCCATATCTTTAATGGTTGAAATCGAAACGCCACAATGCCCTATTTCTCCTTCGGAGAGTTCATGATCAGGATCGTAACCCATAAGCGTTGGCATGTCAAATGCAACAGACAAACCTGTTTGACCTTCTTTTAAAAGAAATTTGAATCGTCTGTTTGTATCTTCTGGGCTTCCGAAACCTGCAAATTGTCGCATCGTCCATAGACGTCCACGATAGAGATTGGCATGAACTCCTCGGGTAAAAGGGAACTCGCCAGGGAAACCTAATTTTTCATTATAGTCATTGATGTCTGAGCTATTTTCTGATGGTGTATAAAGGAGACCTGTTTTCAATCCCGAAACCGTATCAAAACTATATTTACGTTCCGATGATTGCGCTACTTTTTCATCCCATCGTTTTTTTTGTTCATTAAAAATATCTTTTGGAGTTTGCATTACTTTATTTCCTCTAAAATATATTTTGTGATATGTTCTGGCGTCAATTTTACCTCATCTAATAAAAGGTCTCTCGCCCCATGTGTTACAAATCGATCCGGCAATGCAAGACTATGCACTTTACCTTTAAATTCTTTTTGATGTGCTAGTGCCTGGATAAGTTCACCAAGACCACCAAAGTATGTATTCTCCTCAATAACAAGGAGTTGCGAATATTCTTTAAACAATATATTTAACATATTTTGATCAATTGGTTTGATGAATCGTGCGTTTATTATTGTTGGATTTACTTTGTTTTCCCCAAGCATTTTTTGGGAATCAAGGGCGACTCCCACCATAGAACCCGTTGCAATAATGGCAATTTTCTTGCCTTTTGAGACGGATTCCCATTCACCGATTCTAATATCCTTAATAGGTAATTCGGGATTATAATTTCGAGAGGAGGCTTTCGGATAACGAATAAAAAATGGGCCATCTTGATATGAGGCTGCGAGATGCAACATAAACCTCAATTCATCACCATCTTTCGGTGCAGTAACGACAACCTCAGGAACAATTGATATATAACTTAAATCGAATGTTCCGTGATGTGTCGGACCATCTTCACCAACAAGACCTGCTCTATCTATGGCAAAAACAACGGGCAATTTTTGAAGTACTACATCATGAATGATATGGTCATAAGCGCGTTGTAAAAACGTTGAATATATGGCGACAAATGGCTTTAAGCCATCGGCGGCGAGGCTTCCTGCGAACGTCACAGCATGACCTTCGGCAATGCCAACATCAAAATAGCGTTTTGGAAATTGCTTTTCGAATTCAACAAGTCCTGTACCTTCTCTCATAGCGGCTGTAATACCAACGATATTATCGTTATTTTTTGCAAGTTCTATTAAGGTTTCACCAAAGACTTCTAAATACGGTGGTGCCGCGTTTGTTGGCTTTGCATGTCCCTTTTTCATGGGTCCAATACCATGGAAACCTGTTGGGTCCTCTTCTGCCGATTTCAGTCCTTTTCCTTTTTTTGTTTGAACGTGCAATAATATGGGCGTTTGAATGTTCTTTACATTCTTAAAAACATCAATCAAAGCGCCAATATCATGGCCATCGATTGGACCAAAATATCGTAGACCCATTTCATCAAATAAAATTCCTGGAACAAGAAGAGATTTTAAACTTTCTTCCAGTTTTTTTATACCGAATCGTATTTTTGATTTTCCAAAAGGCAATGCCCCCGTCGCTCTCCACACTTCATCACGAACACGATTATAGAGCGGATTCGTCACAATTTTATTCAAATACTTGCTCATGGCACCGACATTAGGCGAAATCGACATTTTATTATCGTTCAGTATTACAATCATTTTCGTACGCAATATTCCGAGATTATTCATTGCTTCGTAGGCTAATCCACCGGTCAACGCGCCATCTCCAATGACAGAAATAACATGATTTTTTTCACCTTTTAAATCGCGTGCAACGGCAAATCCAACACCTGCAGAAATAGAAGTAGAAGCATGACCTGCTCCATAAGCATCATGTTCACTTTCAGTACGTTTGCAAAAACCACTAATACCACCATATTGACGAATATGTTTCAACTCTTCGCGGCGACCTGTTAAAATTTTATGTGCATAAGCTTGATGCCCGACGTCCCAAATAAACTTATCTGAAGGCGTGTCAAACACATAGTGCATCGCTATTGTCAGTTCAATGACACCCAACGTTGGCGCCAAGTGACCACCTGTATTCTTCACAGATTCAATTGTGTATTGACGCATTTCCTCTGCCAATTGATTCAATTGATCTAAATTCATAGATTTGATATCTGACGGCGAATTAATTTGACTTAATAATTTATAGTTAAGTGACATTATAATACTTTCTGGTGTTTAATCTCATTCACGAACCACTTGTGAATTCCTAAATTCTGGCTCAATTCGGGATGAAAAGTTGATGCGATAGCGCGTCCTTGGCGAACAAGAACGGGTGAATGATTGAATGTGGCTAAAATCTCTACATCTTTACTCAATATTCTGAGACGTGGCGCTCTAATAAAAACTGCATGGAACTCTTTTAAATCCATGTTATCAATGTTTATGGATGTAGAAAACGATTCTATTTGACGTCCATAGGCGTTTCTTTCGGCTTCTACGTCCATGATACCAAAAGGCGAGACTCGTTTATCGTGAGCCGATTGACTGAGCATAATCGCACCTGCACAAGTGCCGAAAACTGGTTTATTATGTACAAATATGTTAATGGCGTTCCAAAGTTTGTGTGTATTTAAGAGTGATGTGATGGTCGTAGATTCACCGCCTGGTAAAATAAGTCCGTCAATTTTATCGAGGTCTCCTTCGTATCGAACAGCAATGGAATTCACACCTAATTCTTCTAACATGTTTTGATGCTTTTGAAAGGCCCCTTGCAAAGCCAGCACACCTATTGTGATGGATTTAGAAATATTTACCAACCTCTGTCTTGAAGGCGCTCGTTTGCAGGTATTTCAGACATATCAAGCCCTTTCATTCCAGGCTTTAATCCGTAGGAAATAGCCGCTAGTTTTTCAGGGTCATTATAAAATGTTGTGGCATCGACAATGGCTTTTGCTCTAGAAGCAGGATCTTCGGACATAAAAATACCTGAGCCAACAAAAACAGATTCAGCACCTAGCAGCATCATTAATGCTGCATCTGCGGGAGTCGCCATGCCACCCGCACTAAAATTAGGTACTGGAAGTTTCCCTGTTTTAGCCACTAATTCAACGAGATGAAAAGGCGCTCCCATTTCTTTGGCTATGGCCATCAATTCTTCCTGGCGTTTTTGAGTGAGCATTTTTATTTCACTCACAATCGTTCTCATATGTCGAACTGCTTCAACGACATTGCCAGTCCCCGCTTCGCCTTTCGTCCGAATCATTGCAGCGCCTTCACCAATACGACGAAGCGCTTCGGCTAGATTTGTTGCACCACACACAAAAGGTGTTTTGTAGTCGTGTTTCCAAACATGGTTGGCTTCATCAGCGGGTGTTAAAACCTCTGATTCGTCGATAAAATCAATCGATAAGGCCTCAAGAATATTAGCTTCGGCAATATGACCAATTCGACATTTTGCCATCACAGGAATGGAAACGGTTTCTTGAATTTCTTTAATCATTTTTGGATCGGACATACGCGCAATACCGCCGTCTTTGCGAATATCAGAAGGGATACGCTCTAATGCCATCACCGCGACAGCTCCAGCATCTTCTGCAATCTTAGCTTGTTCGGCATTGGTGACATCCATAATCACACCACCCTTAAGCATCTCAGCCAATCCAACTTTTAATTCAAATGATCCTTTTTCCATTATTCTCTTCCTTAATTTTTTAAAGCTCTTTTAATTTTTCGACAATTTCATCGATAAGATCTTGAGGCGATGATGCTCCAGCCGTTATGCCAACATTTTCATGCTGATTAAACCAATTGGATTGTATATCTTCTTTATTTTCAACCTGATAACTTCTTTCATTGATCATTTTAGAAACACTTACGAGTCGTTTTGTATTTGCACTGGTATAGGAACCTATTATTATCATAACATCATTATTAGCTGATAATTCTTTAATTTGTTCCTGATTTCTTCGCGTTGGGAAACAAACTGTGTTAATAAATTTCATGTCATAAATCTTTGGGAGCAAAATACTAATAATCTCTTGAATATTCTCCATCGCCTGCGTCGATTGAGTAATAATCCCAGCACGTTTATAGCGAGGCAATTCTCTTGCTTCTTTAGGTGATGAAACAATAATTGCGTTCTCCACTTGCGCTTTTATTCCTTCGACTTCATCATGGCCGTGGTCACCAATAATGATGAGTTTTCGATTGTCAGTTTCTAATTTTTTAATCTCTTCGTGTATTTCTAAAACGAGTGGGCATGTCGCATCAATTATTGTATGGCCAGATGCTTGAGCTTGTTTCCAAATTTCTGGCTTCGTACCATGAGAGCGAAATAATACGGGTGCACCTTTAACATCATCAAGTGATTCAACGACTTTAACATTTTTCGATGCTAATTTATGGACGACTCTTTCATTGTGAACGATGTCGCCAAGCATATAAACTTTACCAAATTCTTGAGCTGATTCTTCTGCTTTGGCAATAGCGTCTTTAACTCCAAAACAGAAACCAGCGTCTTTTGCGATTGATAATTTTAAATTTAAACTCAAAATTGTTCCAATCTAAATGAGGATCTAAAAGTGTTTATAATTATCATCCTGATGCGCAACGAAAGTAATTTCATAAAGTTTAGTAATCTTTTACAAGGTCAATTAATTCTTTAATAAGTGCGTCAATCATTTCCGGTTTTTCTTTGGGAATTTGGCAACCCGCGGCAAAATAATGTCCTCCACCATTGTACTTATTGGCTAATGTATTAACTTTAATATGCCCTTTAGAACGCATGCTAACGTCAATATTCTCCGTTCTCGACAGAAGAAATGAGCAACCGATTTCCACACCTTTAAAAGAGCGTAAATAATCTGAAATACCTTGTGTGTCACCCTTCTCGATGCCTTGCTCGGCAAATGTATCTTTATCTAATATCACATAAGCCAGTTTTTTATCGTCGGTTAAAATCATCTCATTGAAAAGTATTTTCATCAGTTTTATCCGTCCGACCGTATTTAAATCATCATATATTTTGACATAATATTCATTAGGATTGATACCGCTCTCAATGCAATCAGCCGCCATTCTAAAGGATTTTGCATCAGCATTATTAAATCTAAAATTCCCCGTATCTGACATCACCGCGACGTACAAAGGTTCGGCAATTTCGAGTGGCATGAGATAATCAGGATCCATCGTTTTGATTAATTCATAAACCAGAAATCCAGTTGAACTGGCGGTTGGGTCATTGATTTGATCGGTAAATTCTAACTTATTTCCGTGATGATGATCAATAGAATACATTGGTATTTTATACGATAGTGCCGCCTCTCCAATAATGCCTAATCGCGTGAAGTCACCAATATCGAATGCGAACAATACATCTGCTTTGGAAAATGCATCATGAAGCAGTTGATCGTGAGCTTCGCAATTATTTACCTCATTTTCATGAATAAGAAACTGAATATTTTCTCGAATAGGACTCGCATGTAGAATTGTTACTTTTTTGCCAATTGCTTTTAAATATCGAGCAAAAGCCAGCTCACTCCCCAAGGCATCAGCGTCTGGATCTAGGTGTGAGGAAAGCACAAAGTTATTCGCGCTATTTATTACTTTTATAAGGGCGTCCCAATTTCTCTTTTCAGGCTCAGCAATCTCTGCCCCCATTGCATTTATATTATTAATATTTGACTCTCTATCTAACCATTCTATCTCTTATATACATAATGGTTTAGCTAATTATATCAGTACATTTCATAAAGCCCCTTGCCCGAACTGAGGCAAGAGGGCAATATATATGACTAACACTCCATGGCAACTGTTTCAGCACTTTAATATGAAAAGAAAAAGGTGCCCGGAAGCCCCCTAAATAGTAATATATAGTTGTGTCTTGTGTCTATTTAATCGAATGCCGTTCTTCGACTGGATCTCTACCCATGAGTGTAATGACTGCTTCTTTCGCTGAGCGCCCCTCAAACAACACTTGATAAATCTGTTCAGAAATGGGCAATTCTATTTGCATTTTTTGTCCTAATTGATGGACGGATTTTGCAGTTTTTACACCTTCTGCTACCATTTTCATTTCGCTGAGGATTTCTTCCAGTTTTCTTCCTTTTCCCAATTCAAATCCAACATGTCGATTTCGAGAATGTTCGCTTAAACATGTTACAATCAAATCGCCCATTCCACTCAATCCCGCAAAAGTATCTTCCTTCGCTCCCAATAAAACACCGAGGCGTGTTATTTCAAATAATCCGCGTGTTAACAATGCGGCTAAAGTGTTATCACCAAAACCCATCCCTGCTAGCACTCCTGCAGAAATGGCGATGACATTTTTTAAGCTTCCACCTAATTCAACACCTATGATATCCGTATTTGTATAGACGCGTAATGTATCGGAGAAAAATATTTTCTGAATTTTTTCAGCCGTATCGATATTTGATGCTCCAGCTACAATGGTTGAAGGCATTCCCTTAGAAACTTCTTCAGCGTGAGTCGGTCCTGATAATGTGCAAATTCGACGGTCATTCGCATCCCCCATCACCTCTTGAATAACTTGGCTCATACGTAACAAAGAATCATTCTCGATGCCTTTTGCGACGTTTACTAAAATAGTGTCGCGGCCTACAAATGGTTTAATTTTTCCACTTGTAAGTCGAACTACATGCGAAGGAACCGCAAGGAGAATCACGTCCTTGCCACGAACCGCCGTCTCAAGATCCATGGTAAATTCAAGTTCTATCGGTAAAGAAATTCCCGGTAGGAAATCTTTTAACTCATGAGTTGTCGTAGCTTCATCGTATTGACTTTTATCAAAAAACCAAACAGATACATCATTATTATTTTTTAATAATTGCATTGCCAGAGTCATCCCCCAGCTACCAGATCCAATAACACCAATTTTCATAGAAACGACCTTTTCATAAAAAAAGGCTGCCAAAAAATAAGACAGCCTTTTTTGCTAAAGAATTAATAATTATACGTATAACGTATCAATCTCATTTTTGAACCGTTCTTCTACGATTTTCTTCTTTATTTTCATAGAAGGTGTTAAGGTACCATCTTCAATTGTAAATTCTTTTTTAAGTAAGAGAAATTTTTTGACAGTTTCATAATGACTAAAATCAACGAGAGCTTTTTTTAATTCATTTGTATAAAGATCCATTACTTTTTCATTATCTGTCAAATCTTCAGGTTTATCAAATGATATCCCATTCTCTTTTGCCCATTCGCTCAATGTTACAAATGTTGGGACAATCAAGGCCGAAATAAACTTACGCCTATCACCTATAATGATGATTTGCTCAACAAATTTACTTAGTGCAACGGCATTTTCCATTGGAGCGGGTGCAACGTTTTTGCCGCCAGCTGTAACGATTAGGTTCTTTTTCCTATCCGTAATTCTGAGATAACCATTATCAAACACACCAATATCACCCGTATGAAACCATCCTTCATCATCAATAGCTTCTTTTGTGGCGATTTCATCTTTAAAATAGCCCATCATAATACTGGGAGCTTTACCTAATATTTCACCATCATCCGCAATTCGTACTTCGACATTGCTGAGGGTCGGACCAACCGTCCCAAAGCGATAATCTTCAGGTGTATTCACCGTTAAAACCGGAGAAGTTTCTGTCAATCCGTAACCTTCAAGAATTTTGATACCCGCAGCATCAAAGAAATTACCAATCTCAGCTGAGAGTGGCGCACCACCGCTACAGAAATACCTGAAACGATTTCCAACTAAACTTTGAATTTTAATAAATACAAGTTTATTGGCTAGATTCATTCTTTTTTGTAGGCCAGATGTTATAGTCCCTGCTCTTCGGGCGGCTACATATGCGTAACCTGTTTTAACAGCCCATCCTGCAATTTTTCGTTTAAGGAATGAACCGGCTGCAAACTTTGCTTGTACACCAGCATACATTTTTTCATAAAGTCTTGGGACAGAGAGTACAAAAGTAGGGTTAATTTCCGATAAATTCGCAACAACTGTTTCGATGCCTTCGGCATAATTAATGGTTGCTCCAGTGAAGGTAGCTAAATAGTGCCCCGCCATCCTTTCAAAGACGTGACTTAAAGGCAAGAATGATAAAAATTCATCTTCATTTGTAACTTGAAGAACTTCAAGACTTGCAATCACATTTGTGACTAAGTTATTATGCGAAAGCATAACTCCTTTTGGATTTCCAGTTGTACCGCTTGTATAAATAAGTGTCAGTAAATCTTCTTTCTTAACACTCATGGCTCTTTCTTCAAAATCGTACGCGTCATCAGAGATTTTAAACGCTTTCCCTTTTTCCATAAGGTCTGAAAAAGTGATGACTAAATTATTATCTGTTTCAGGCTTGTCATCCATGCAGATAATAGTACTTAAATTTGTACATTCGCCGGCTATTTCGAGTGTTTTACTGACTTGTTCAGCATTTTGGGCAAAAATTGCTTTAGATTCTGAATGTGCAAGGATGTAAGCAATTTGTTTTGGAATTAACGTTGGATAGATGGACGCTGAAGCAGCGCCTAATGTAGTGATAGCGTAGTCAGAGAATGCCCATTTGGGACCATTGCCTGAAAGTATCGCAACTTTGTCACCAGACCCTAAACCTAAACTAGCTAATCCATAAGAAGCGTTCTCGATTGTTTCCCTTGCTTCCTTTCCAGTAATACTTTTCCAAACACCATCTACTTTTTCTCGGTACAATACGGAATCTTGGTATTTGTTGGTTGTTCCAATAATCATTTCGGCAATTGTGTTGTAACTCACTGAGTCCTCCTATTTGCGACTGTTTCGTTTGTGCTCTATTTTAAAAATATTTTAATAGATGAGAAGCTATTTGTTGACTGACGGAGGAGTTTCTGCTATCATACCGCGCTTTTTAAAGCCAGGGTGGCGGAATTGGTAGACGCAGTGGATTCAAAATCCACCGTTGGCAACAATGTGGGGGTTCGAGTCCCCCCCCTGGTACTCTATTTTATTAAATTCACGAAACCTTTAGGTCTGGCGACACTTCAACTGCAAACCATAATTTTGAAATTCTTAAAGATACGTCCAAAGAAGTTTTCGAACGATTGGAAAATTAAATAATTACAATGATTTAAATCTTAACACTAATTCTGGGTCAATATTCACTTCTTGGCCCAGATTTCCTTCTATAATTTTACCCTTATTAAACACAATATTTCCGTTTACAATCGTTGTTACGGGCCATCCTGTCAATGTCTGACCATGATATGGACTCCAATTAACTTTCGTCATTAAAGCGCCATTTTGGACGGTTTTCTCTAACTTTAAATCGACTATTACTAAATCAGCATTATAACCAATTTCAATTTTACCTCTATTCACAATGCCGTATAAGCGAGCGGGGGCTTCAGACATCCATTTCGTAATATCATTTAAACTTGCGTTCCCCTTCCTCACTTCATTAAGCATTAGAGGTAGAGACGTCTCAACACCCGGCATTCCAGAAGGCGCTTTGCCGTAAAGCTGGCTTTTCTCTGCCATAGTATGAGGCGCATGATCCGTAGCAATACACTGAATTGTACCCTCTTTCAAACCTTTCCAAAGTCCAATAGAATGATGTCTTTCGCGAAGTGGTGGATTCATTTGTGCTAAACTTCCCAACTTTTCATAGACTTCTGGTCCATTCAATAACAGATGCTGTGGACATACTTCAGCGCTTATGACTGTGTTGGGGGGTAAGCATTTTAAGAAATTAACTTCATTCTCTGTGGAAACATGTAAAATGTGTAGGCGTCGTTTAAATTTAAATGATAATCTACAGGCTAATTGAGTCGTTTTCATAGCCGCTTCAGGTGAACGAATTTGTGAATGGATAGAAAAATCCGACGACTCATCAACAAAATATTTTTCATAATTGGATTTAATGATGTCATCATCTTCTGAATGCACCGCTATAAGTTTATTGCCAGTTTCAAATATTTTTAACAGATCATCAGGGTTATTGACGAGCAAATCACCCGTGCTAGAACCCATAAATATTTTGATGCCTGCAACGTTTTCTACCCGATTTAATGCTTCCAGATTGTCTTTGGTAGCACCAATAAAAAAGTTGTAGTTCACGATGGATTTCTCAGACGCGAGCTTTTTTTTCATCGACATTAATTCAACCGTCGTAATAGATGGTTTATTATTTGGCATATCCAAAAATGTTGTTACGCCGCCACTCGCCGCTGCACGACTTCCTGAAAATAAGTCTTCTTTCCATTCATGGCCAGGCTCCCGAAAATGCACCTGTGGGTCAATGACGCCAGCCATCACATGTAATCCAGAGGCATCAATAATTTCATATTCTGGTTTTGCAGCGATAGTCTCCTCTATCATTTCAATAATTCCATTTTTACTCAATAAATCAGCTTTAAATATTTTTTCTGTCGTTACGATTGTTCCATTTTTTATTAAAAGTGCGTTGTTCATTATTTTCTCCTTAGTGTGCCAAACTATTCGTAACCCTGCCTCCCTACAATTCTTTTTCCTTCATTTGTGATGCCTATTCCTCCATTTTCTAGATTAAAATCAGCTTCCTCTTTATTGACACTCGATAACTTGATATGTATCGAGTCTTGATCATGGATAATCTTTATGTGTGAATATTCTATGTCATCAAATGAATTAATATGAAAAACAATGCTAGAATCACTCAAATATAGTGATTCATTTTCAACAAGATTTTGCGATTTTTTAATTCTAATATTTTCAAAATATTTAAGATTTATGCCGTAATAATCGAATGAATCATTCATTAAATATTCTAGTGCTGGTTTAATCAAATAATTGATGTCTTTCTTTCGAGGTCGTGAATTAATGGGTGCTATTATAATTGGCGAATCTCCAGAAATCGATAGAACAGGATAACGATTCCCATCGAGAATATTGATATTGAATGCTTTATGAGACATATTGAATTCCCAAATTAATATGTTTAACGCCAACAGTCCGAATAAAACACTCCATGAATATTTTTTAATGATGATGAATAGCAGGACACCAAGCATAAGTGAAATTGACAGAGTCGAAAGAACTGAATAATGTTGAAACAGGATATATAAGACATCAATATTGGCAAATATTTCGGCAAGTTTAAACGCTATCCAACTCGAGAATTCAATAACGCCTCCCCAGATAAACGTCAGTTTTGGAACAATTGCACCGAGAGCAGAAATCAATAATCCGAGGGGTACAATCATGGAAATAATTGGGATTATAAATAGATTTGCAGCTAGACCCGCCAAAGGTAAAACATGAAAATGATAAAGCGTGAACGGGAAGGTACCTAGCTGAGCTGCAAAAGAGACAATTATTAAATCGATACACCATTTAAATAACTTATACCATGAGAGGTAATGCAAATATTTATTCATTATTTCCGATATTATTGGATAGAGAACAACGATACCCAATACAGCGGCAAACGAAAGCTGGAATCCAGGTGTTAGTATATCAAGAGGACGGAACATCAGTAATAAGATACCAGAGGCACCCAAAATATTAAGAATATGCGTGGGTCGTTCAATCCATTTTGAAAATAGAATAAGAAACGTCATCGTACCGGCTCTAATCACAGAAGGAGCCCCTCCAGTGAGGATGGCATAAATAACGAGTCCAAGCGTTGTGAATAATAATCGCCATCCAAACTTTAAATAAATAATGCCTGTTAAAAAAAACAAAATATACGCAACGAGGCCCACATGAAGTCCACTCACGGCTAGGACGTGAATGACGCCACTTTTTGAAAAGTTTTGCAGAATTTCTTGATCTAATGCACTTTTATCGCCGAGCAGAAGACCTTCAACTAAATTTGCACCTCCGCCATTAATATTTGATTTAATATTTTCTCTGATGTTATTTTGAAGATTTTCAACATTTGACACAAGCGATGCCTTTGCTAGAACAAAATTTAAGGGGGTCTGTAGAATAGATTCTGCATTATACAGAATTGATTTTTGAAGATAATAACTTCGTTCATTCCACAATCCGGGATTATGAGGCAAGCTTGGTAATTTAAATCGAACTGAATCGGCGATTTGGGCACCGATATTATAAGGCATCATAACCTTTGTTACATAAACGGCTTTTATTTTTTTTTCTAATACTGATTCGTTAATCGCGTGTATAGTAATGATTGTACGTTGGCGACCTGAAGCAGAATAACGTATCTCACTCATTTCGGCATTTATGAAATAAGCATCATTATTGAGTAATTTTTCATCTGGGTTTTCCCATGTCGCAACACTCGCTCTCATGATTCCTATTAAAAGAAATACAGCAAATAATGTTTTATTATGCAATAAAAATGTCGCGAGGGGGATTGAAAAAATGCAAACAAATAAGAATACGATACTGAGTACGATTGTTATATCGCTTTTTAGTACGATTAATATTCCGAGGGACAGTGCTGTCCAGAAAATCAGTAAAGGAGTCTTATTCATGCCTCTCTCTATAAGGATGTAAAAGTAATCACTGAATTTCTAAAAAGAAGAATAATTATTTTAAATAAAAAAAGGAGCACAAAATATGCTCCTTTTATAAATGATGCGATTTTAGCGTGGATTAATCTATTAAACGAAACATCCTATTAAAGCGGATTTTAAAAAGTCGTTTTAAAAGATTAGGTTCCGTTTGCTCCCAAGAAAGATATGTAATAAGTGCTTCGCCAATGATGTTATTCTCAGGAACCATGCCCCAGTAACGCGAATCATGGGAATTGTCTCTGTTGTCACCCATCATAAAATAAAAATTTTGTTCACATTTGTATTCATCTTTTTCGATGCCATCAACCGTGAATTTGTTATTGGCCGATAATCCAACGTCGTGTCCATCTAAAGAAATGACATTCATAATTTGATCAATCGGGAAGGTGTTAGTTGTCAAAATATCGCCCTCTTTTGGCAAATAGAGTGGTCCAAATTGATCTCGATTTTGCATCGTTCTCGGAAATACGTAAGTCTCTTTATAATTTTTATCATAGATGTTGAGACGAGAGGCTTTGCCATGTTCAGGAAGCACAAACTCAACGCCATCAATAAAAATATTTTTATTTTTTATTTCAAGAGTTTGTCCTGGTCCTGCAATGCATCGCTTGATGTAATTAAGACTTGGGTCGAGTGGCCCAATTTTATTCCCAGGCCAACGGTCGTTAGGATATCTAAAAATAACGACATCGCCTGTTTCAGGTGTGTCAAATCCTGGCAAGCGCGTAAATGGAACCGAAAACCCAAAATTAGTCCAAGGAATTCCAATCCAATCTGGAGTTCGAATGCCGAAAACAAATTTATTTCCGAAAATGAAATCCCCTACTTTAATCGTATTTTCCATTGATCCAGTTGGCACATTATAAGCTTCAATTACGGACGCTTTCAAAATCAAGACTGTTACAATAACATGTAATAATCCTCGTGTGAACGAACTTTTATTTTTATCATTTTTCTTCTTTGATTTACGCATCGTCAACTCCATTAGTTCTAAGAATATATTTACTCAAATACATTTTGTTCATGATTCATTTCATGCAAATATTTTTTTTAGTATCCACCAGCATGCGCTCCGCGACGAGGATCCGGGACACCAATCCAACCACCATATATCGGGTCGTAAAAAATGGCGTTTGATTCGCCTATCCATGATCGTATTTCAAATTCATAGCCTTGATTTTCCAACGATTGAATGGTTTCTTGAGAAAGTCCAAATGGCTCATAATACACAACGTCAGGTAGCCATTGATGATGAAAGCGAGGGCTTGAAATAGCCAATACAGGCGGCATCTTATAATCAATCGTATTTAATATTAATTGCAAAACTGATGTAATAATGGTCGATCCGCCAGGAGAACCCAAAACACTCACAACTTTACCCTCTTTCATTACAATCGTAGGTGTCATGGATGAAAGCATTCGTTTGTTCGGCTCAATCGCATTAGCGATATTCCCCACTAATCCAAACATATTTGGGACCCCAGGTTTCGCTGAAAAGTCATCCATTTCGTCATTGAGCAAAAATCCGTATCCCTTAACTGTCACGCGAGACCCAAAGGTCCAATTTAAAGTATATGTATTTGAAACGGCGTTCCCCCACTTATCAACAACCGAGAAGTGAGTCGTTTCTTCGCTTTCTTTAAAGTATCGCTTTAAACTATCCATCTCTGATGCTGTCCAAGGTGAAACCGATTCGCTACTATGATATGTTGATAAGTCGTTCAATTCTTTACGTCTGCCAGCATATTCTTTCGATATCATTTCATTTATCGGGACGTCAATAAAGTCAGGGTCGCCAAGCCATTCAGATCGGTCGGCATAGACCAATCTTTCCGCTTCAACAATCTTTTGTATGGCAGCAGATGAATGCCAAAATAATGTATCAAGACCTTCGTCTTCAAGGAGATTCAAGATTCCTATCAGCGCAATCCCACCAGAACTGGGTGGTGGCATGGACATAATTTCATAGCCTTTGTAGGTTCCCAGCACCGGTGTTCGATTCATCGCTTTATAATTTTTTAAATCGTCTAATGTCATAATTCCTTTAAAATCTAATATGGTAGAAACAACAGCCTCAGCAACAGGACCTTCATAAAAGCCTTTATTCCCATGTTTGCTAATTAATTTTAACGTTTTCGCTAAATCAGCTTGGATGAATCTATCCCCAGGTTTTGAAAAATTCCCATTATTAGCGAAAACACGTCGCGTCTCAGGAAATGACTCCGTCACATTGTATAAATACTCTAAGTTGCGACTCAATTGATATGAGACCTTAAATCCTTTTTGCGCCAGCTTGATGGCGGGTTTCATAACTTTTTTCCGAGATAGCGTCCCATATTCATCTAAAGCCATTTGCATCCCAGCGACAGTTCCAGGAACGCCTACCGCTAAGCCTCCAAACACGCTTTTATAAGGAATGACATCGCCGTTTTCGTCAAGATACATATCTCGAAGCGATTTTGCTGGAGCTGTTTCTCTGTAATCTATCGCTATTTGGCGTCCATCTGCCATTTTAATGAGCATAAAGCCACCACCGCCAATATTTCCGGCTTGTGGATGCGTTACAGCGAGAGCATACGCTACGGCCACAGCAGCATCAACGGCATTTCCGCCTTTTTTCAAGATTTCAAGGCCTGCCTCCACTGCTTCTTGATCATGGGCGACAATCATGCCCTCGCGTCCGTAAAAGGTAGGTTGATGAGCAATTGCATGCGTTGAAAATAAAAGCAAGGCAATGAGAAGTCTGGTTAAGTTTTGTTTCATATTTAAACCTTAATTAAAAAATTGGGAGTGTCAAAATAACTGGGTCTCTGTTTAAGACTTCCAAAGGT
>CALBFA010000073.1 GCA_937888365.1 uncultured Fidelibacterota bacterium
CGTAGGATGATTAACACCCGTTCTTTTACACCTAACTTTCACGAAACGCCGTCCAGTCCATGGGGTCCACTTCTGTATAGAGTGGGGTAGATATCTCTAGAAATGAAAATGGGTTAGCAGTAATTCTGCTAACCCATTGTTATTTATGGAGCCACCCAGGAGAGTCGAACTCCTGACCTACGCATTACGAATGAGTTGCTCTACCAAGCTGAGCTAGGGTGGCAAACGCTCCCAAATATCTTTGATTCAAGAAAAATTGGGATTGCTTCATTTTAAAAAAGCTCGCCAATATATAATAGGTCTTTCTCTTTGCAAGAATTCTGATTTGCGAGAAAAAAAACCACGGATAAATATTGAAATTTCGAATCAACTGAAAAAGCCGCTTAGCTATTAAAAATTATTCACTTAAAAATGATGATTTTGAGTATTGCCATACCTTACTCCTCGTCTATATTGCGCCGCTTTGAATAAAGATAAGACCATATTGATAAAAGGATTTAGCTGTTGATTATTGCGATTGACGGACCTGCTGCGTCTGGGAAATCGACAACAGCGCAATGCGTTGCGCAAGCCCTTGGATTCCGTCATATCGATACGGGAGCCATGTACAGAGCCATCACTTATTATTTCTTAAAGCATGATATCGCATATGCTTCCCAAGAGGCTGTTCGCAAAGCGTTTGATGATTTAGAGATGCGCGTCGAATACAAAGACACGATTCAAGAAACTTATATCAATGATCAATTATTGAATGAGGAGTTGAGAACCGTCGCTGTTACTGAAAAAGTCAGCGCTGTCAGTGCCCTTGCGTATGTGCGTCATAAAATGGTGGATTTGCAGCGAAAAATAGCGCAAAATTATGATGTAGTTTTAGAAGGTCGGGATATTGGGACCATCGTTTTCCCCGAGGCTGATTTAAAAATATATATGATTGCCGACACAGAAACCCGTGCAAAAAGACGTATGCTAGATTTAGAAAAACAAGGTGAAATTGTATCGTTAGATATTTTAATAAAAGATATTGAAGCCCGTGATAAATATGACTCTGAAAGAAGTTTTTCACCCCTTAAACCCGCAAAAGATGCCATACAATTAGATACGACAAAACTCTCAATCCAAGAGCAAGTCGATGATATACTTAAAAGAATTCAGACAAACATAAATGGAGGAAACTGGATGATTGAAGAACAAAAAGCGGAAACACCTGTAGCAGAGAATGACGTTACAGAAGTCTCCGAAGAAACCTCTAACGCCGTCGAGATGATGCCCGTTGAGGAAGCCCCTGTGGAAGAGGCTAGAACAAAAATTACGGATAAAAGAGCTGCCATGGATGAAATGTGGACGGCTGTCCGTACGGTTAAACGTGAAGATATCGGTGATGATTTAGAGGGTGATGCACAAAATCACTCAGATCTTCAAACGCTTTACGATCAGGCCATGAAATCCTTTGAACAAAAATCATTGGTTCAAGGAAAAGTCGTTTCAATCAATGATCGAGATGTCATCGTTGATATTGGTTTTAAGTCAGAGGGCATTGTCTCTAAAGAAGAGTTTAACACAGAGAATATGCCAGAAGTGGGTGCAGAGATCGAATTATTTTTAGATCGCATGGATGACCGTAAAGGCACCATCATGTTATCGAAGAAAAAAGCTGACTTTTTACGTATTTGGAAAACTGTTAAAGACAAATTTGAAGCCGAAGAACTTATTACCGGAACAATTTCACGTCGTATAAAAGGCGGTATGGTTGTTTCTTTAAATGGTATTGATGCCTTTTTACCTGGCTCTCAGCTTGATGTTCGTCCAATTAGTGATTTTGATTCCTATGTTGGAAAGACGATGGAATTTAAAATTGTTAAAGTGAATGAATTTCGCAAAAATATCGTGTTGTCACGTAAAGAAATTTTACAAGAAGCCTTACATGAAAAACGCCGCGAACTCTTACTCACAATTGAACCGGGTAGCATTTTGGAAGGTCGTGTAAAGAATATCACCGACTTTGGTGTATTTGTTGACTTAGATGGTATCGACGGATTGTTGCACATTACGGACCTAAGTTGGGGTCGTGTAAATCATCCTAGAGAAGTTGTTGAAATGGGCGAAACGTTAACGGTGAAAGTTATTGAGTTTGATAAAGAGAAACAACGTGTCTCTCTTGGACTTAAACAACTTCAACCCCATCCATGGGAAAATGTTGAAGAAAAATTTCCAATCGGATCGTCAGTTAAAGGTAAAATCGTTAGTATTACGAGCTATGGCGCTTTTGTTGAAATTGAAGAAGGTGTTGAAGGACTTATACATATTTCTGAAATTTCATGGACGCAGCATATTAAACATCCAACAGAAGTTTTTACGGCTGGCGAAGAAATCGACGCTATCATTCTTGCAATCGATACCAATGAGCGCAAAATTAGCCTGGGTGTAAAACAGCTTCAACCCGATCCATGGACCATCATTGAAAGCAAATTTGTTGTCGGTTCTACACATACCGGAATCGTCAGAAACTTGACTCAATTCGGCGCCTTTGTTGAACTTGAAGAAGGTATTGACGGATTAGTACATATTTCTGATTTATCCTGGACTCGTAAAATTCGTCATCCAAAAGAACTTTTACGTAAGGGTCAAGAAATTGATGTAAAAATTCTTGATATTTCTCAAGAAAATCGCAAAATTTCTCTTGGTTTTAAACAAGTCGAAGCCGATCCATGGGATAACATAAAAGAACAATATTTTATTAACTCTGAACACAAAGCGACCGTTTTCAAAATTCTTGAAAAAGGTATCATTTTAACGTTCCCCGAAACGGATGTAGAAGGGATTATTCTTCTTAATCATTTCCGTAAGAAAGAACGTACAGAAGTGATTGCTGAATTTACCATCGATCAGGTTTTGGATGTTAAAGTCGTACTTGTTGACAGTAACGAAAAGAAAATTGTTGTGAGTCACGAATCAGCAATCAAAGATAAAGAACGTGAAAATATTGAAGAATATATTCGCGGTCAAGAATCAGATGATGCTGATAAACTGATTATGCCTGAAGAACTCCTCAAACGTTTTAGCAAAGAGGAAGATGAAGCAGCCCAATAAGCTTATTCTTTTAGAGTTCAATAGTGATATAAAAAGCGAGTCAAATAGGCTCGCTTTTTTTTACTTTAAAATGAGGAGAGACATCATAGAAAAAGAGTTGAAGAAGCAATATTGCATATAAACGATTCCCATTATTATGCGTGGATCAACATTTAAATTTGAAACGAATGCTTTTATACAATTACTTCTGTCTTTAATTTAGACCGTGTTAAAAAAATTAAAAAATATAGATTGGCAAATTCGCGGAATATCCTTTTTAATGGCCGTTTTATTATGGGCATTTGTCGTAACGGATAATACGTTTTTTCTCGAACTTGAAATCCCTATACAAATAGCGGGGCTCCCAAAAGGTCAAACGATTTCCAAAAGTCTCCCGAAAACAGTCGTGGGAAAATTTAGAGGTCAAGGTGCTGATTTATTAATGGTTTACCTGACGCCTTTGCTTTCAGAAACAGGGTTTCTTATCGATGCATCAAAATTTCATAAAGTTTCCGCAATTAATCTCAATGATTATTTCGCCGAACACCCTGATGGTTTGGTTCTCCCCCGTGACTATAATCTTGAGCTTATTAATATCGTCAGGCCCGATACAATATGGATTAGCTTGGAAGAAGAGTCAACAAAACTTCTGCAACTCATTCCATCATTAAAAGTCAAACTCAAACCGGGATACATAATGGTGGGAAAAGTAATGGCTGTACCCGAGTATCTCAGTGTGACAGGACCTAAAAGTATTTTAGATAGCTTACGTCATATTACGCTCAAATCGTTTGAATTGAATAATGTTATTGCGGATATTGCTATTGAAGTTCCGGTTTCTTTACAGCCATCTGAATTAATTCTACTCCAACAAAAGACCGTGACCGTAAAAGCAAATATTCAAAGTATTGGCTCTCAACGATTTGATGCCGTACCTATTATTTTAACAAATGTACCCAAGGGGCTTAATGTTGTTACAATCCCAGAAACAATTTCATTGATAGCTGAAGGCGGACAGGATCGTCTATTAACATTGAATTCTTCTGATTTTGTCGGGACTTTCGATTTTGAAAAATCCTGGAAGCCGAATCAAATTATTTATGATATTAATATCTTACTCCCCGCAGATGTCCAACACATTTCCAAATTAATACCTGAAAAAATTGAAATTCTAATTCGAGATAATGAAAAATAACAAATCCCTTATTTTAGGTATTGAAACGTCTTGCGATGAAACAGCTTTAGCCATCATGCATGGGTTCGAACTGATTCATCAAATTACGGCGACTCAATGGATTCATGAGGAATACGGTGGTGTCGTTCCAGAATATGCATCAAGAGAACACGAAAAACTTCTACCGGCAATTCTCGATGAAATTCTCAATAAAACCGCCATTGAATTATCTGAATTTGACGGAATTGCCGTGACACGGGGCCCTGGTTTAGCAGGTTCCTTGCTGGTGGGTTTGAGTTTTGCAAAAGGTTTAGCCGTTGCTCTAGACATCCCACTCTACGGCATCAATCACATCGAAGGCCATATCTTTGCAAATTTTATTGGTCAAGAATTACTCCCGACACCTTTTTTATGCCTCTTGGTCTCCGGAGGACATACTCAAATTGTCCATGTCAAAAGCATGGAAGATTTTAGCCTTATTGGTACAAGTCGTGATGATGCCGCAGGGGAAGCTTTTGACAAAGTCGCTCGATTATTGGGTATAGGATATCCTGGCGGGCCACTCATTGATAAACTCAGCCAATCCGGTAACGCGAAATTTCATCACTTCCCACGCACGAATTTTAAAGAGGGATATGATTTTTCATTTTCGGGACTTAAAACCTCTGTCATGTATTACGTCAAAGATAAATCACCTGAATTTATCAACGAAAATTTAGCGGATATTGCAGCAAGTTTTCAGGAAGCAGTTGTGGATGCCCTCGTGGGACACGCAATAAAGGCCGCGACGGATTTGAAATTAAATCGAATTGTCCTGGCTGGAGGCGTCGCAGCCAACACACGACTGCGAGAAAAAATTTCCACGAAATCCAAAACTTTACATATCAAAGTTTACCAACCCGAATTACACTATTGTACCGATAATGCAGCAATGATTGCCTATTTAGGCTATTGGAAACATCTCAAAAAAGACGCATCATCTCTTGCAATGAAAGCGATTCCGAATTTAAAATTATCTTTTAGAAATTGATGTCTTTGTTCCCTAATTTTTCAATACTATGGGATGGACACGGTCAAAATACATTTTTTGTACTGTGTTTAATACTTGGTATCGTTGTCATTGTATTATTTCATATAAACCCATTTTGGCGCAATACAAGCATTCGAAAATTAAGCAAGTTATCGCTTTTTGGGATAGGCATTTTACGAATATGGACACTACTATTCCTTCTCCTCCTCATTTTTCAACCTGATATCCAAATCGAGCATTTTTCAGAGAAACCCAAAGAAAACGTTATAATCATTGATGTCTCTCAGTCGATGGAATCGGCATGGGAACTTTCGTCCGAAGAAGTCACGAATCGCATCCTTGAGAAATTGAATCAAATACCTGAGCCATTAACCTTGTTGGATATGGAAGGGAAGGTTCTTTCTCTAGATTCAATCCAACATTTTTTGAAACAATATTCAGAATTTAATGTTGATTCATTGCTGAAAAATCAGTCGAGAATCAATCAGATAATGCTGGTTTCAGATGGTCAATTTAATCATGGCGAAAGACCCTTTACAAAACTAAGCCAGCTTCAAGTTCCAATATTCCCCATTTATCTGGAAAATGTTGTTACGAAGGCATTTGTCAAAATTCAAAACGTTTCCATTCCCCAAAAAATTCCACCATCAGAGAATATTAAAGGGCATATAACCCTTCGAACTCAGATGTATAAAGGAAAATTCATTCGACTTGACATGAAAGATTTACATGACAACAAAGCTGTTTTAAATCAAAGAGTCGCGATTGAAAATCCCGAGGAAGAAATAGACCTTGAATGGCCAGGACCGAAACAGGAAGGAGCCTATCGTTATCGTTGTCAAATATTGGATGATGATGCGAATTTATTAGATGAAAAAACCATCGTGATAAGAGTCGAAGATTCTCGTTCAGAGATATGGTTTTTTGCAGAAGGGGCTCATCCATTTTTTAGGGTGAGTCAGAATATCTTTCCGGATTCACTCTATAAAAATCATTTTCTAATAGGTCAAAATCCAATTCTCCAAGAGGGAATGTCTCCGCCAGATTTAGTTATTGTTTTTGGTGATATGCGCCACATAAATAGCAAAGAAATTTTCGCTCAAATACCAATAGATTGCCCAACACTACTCATTGATGACCCCAAACGCGCGCTTCCTTGGATCAAAACTCTCCCTACATTCAACATAATTGAAAATAAAAAATCGTCACTCCTTTTCACGTCTTTGGACGCTGCACGACATCCCATTTTTATGGAAGCACAACTAAAATCGGGGAAGGATATTGCGAAAATAACGCAAACGCTTCCGCCCATTGAGACCACTCAATCCATCACGTTGGATAACACGTGGACGACACTTTTAGAGTGGCAAAAAGGGGCGGAAACAATACCCTTTGTAGCTGTAAATAATGACAGCCCTTTGGGAATTATGACATCAAAATCAATTTGGAGATGGCTTTTCCAAGCGCCGACAAAGGATAATATTACGACACTTTTCCAATCTTTTTGCACATATTTAATCCATCAAAAAAGTTTTGAACCTGTCATATTAAAAGCGTCTCAGGAAATTTTAAAAACCGGGGATATGCTCCATCTTACACTAACAGTATCGGCTCAAGATGGAACGCCCCTTGAAAATGCATCCGTACTATTTCAACAGAAAAATGATGAAGTTTGGGAAGCGATAAAATCAATGCCTGATGGCAAAGGGCGCTGGATTGCTTCCGTTGCATCATTAAAAATCGGGGAGACAGAATTTAGAGGAATTGCTGAAATTGAAGGAAAATCATGGGGGAGAGACAGTCTCTCCATTTTTGTTGAAAGCCTAAATTTGGAAGCATTATCAACAGGAATCAGCGATGCGAATCTACATCAAATCGCAATGCTCACCAATGGCAAAGTGTTAATGCCTACGGACACAATTTCAAGCTTTTGCATAAATGAAACATTTGAAGAAAAATGGAGTTGGACTTATCCAGGTATCAGATGGGTGCTTGGAATGTGGTTATTGGTTTTTGCACTATTGGCAGAATGGACAATTCGCCGTCGAAAAGGCTTGCTCTAAAAAGGCTTTAGCCTTTGGTAACAAACAGCCCTCGATTACATTGCGGCGCTTTTTAAGTAAAATGATGAGGAGAATGAATTACGTTTCAGTGATATTTAAAGCATGAAAAACATGGCTACAAAAATATAATATCATGTACTTGAAAAACTTAGTCTTTATGTCAAAGAGGCAAAATTCAAGTGTCTAAAATCAAAATACAGATTAAGAGAGTAATTATTTCAGTGTTAACAATAATATCTTGCGTTCCAATATCGGCTTTGACGGTTAGTACTTACGGCAATGCGTTTCTAATAGACAACGATATCTATTCAGCTGTCGTAAGTACTAAAAGTGGAATGATTGAATCTCTAAAAATACATGGCAACGATTATGAAATAGTTTCAGATATACCTGGATATTCAATGTTTTTTGTTGAATATATGTATGAATATGAGAATGGAATAGACTTTAGGTTCGACCATCCTGATGATTGGCGTCAAACGGAAGCAAATGTAAATATAGTTTATAGTGATACCAATTTATGTGTTATTGAAGTTCAATATATAACGGGTTTTATAGATAGTGAATGGGTGTTTTATTTTGAAGAGAACGTCCCGTACATTAGAACAACTATTAAACGAAAAGTATTACTGCTGGCGTATACAGTAATTTTCAACAATGCACCATGTACAATTCCGACATGGATAATTCGTTCATTGTCAACTACCAAGGTCAAATTGAATTAACCATGGGAGCATATAACGGAAATTATCCTTTTGTGTCACCATTTTTAGACGGAGTCCCCTATAGTGTAAAGACCTCACAACACTCTATGTGGACATTATTTGATTATGGAATTCCCGAATATTTTCCTGTTATCGCATGGAGTGATAATGAAAGTGGAGTATACGCTGGTGCAATGGTTAGCTGGGCGAGTTCAAATCAACGAAATACTTTAAGTTATCACGGTGGAGGTAGTACCAAAACTCATCCAGGTTATGCTGAAGCACAATGGAATTGGTTTGGGAAATCAGATGCTGAATCATTATATCTAAATGAAGGTATTGAATTTAGTATGGAAATGTATTTTTATCAGAATGAAGGTAGCATTGATTCATTATTTAATTTTTGTAAAAGGACATTGAGTCAAACTTCAATACCTAGAAAAACTGAGCTATATACAATGGCAAGTTGGGGAGGTCGAAGTAGTCCTCTCCCTAATTACTATTGGCGCTTTCCACAAGCAAGTAACGATTATATTTGTTCTCAAGAATTATGGCGTTACAAAAGTTTTGCTATACCGCGTTCACAAAATGGAATTTGGGATATTCACTTTTTTAGTATCGATCTCCGATCAAAAGAGGGTGAATTATTCAGATGCATGAGCCCTGTTCATGGAACGGAGCCACTTTTTGCAGATTTAATGAATGGTTTACAAGGTAATTCTAGTTGGGGTGAAGTCCATTGGGATATCAATGGATTAGATTCTAGATTGAGATATACAGTTTTTAATAATCAAAAAAAAATTCAAGTTGAGGGGACATTTGGATCGTTAGACACAGAAAATGAAGTCATTTTTTTACTCTCTTCAAGAGCAGATGGCATCGTTCAGAGCAATGGAGTCTTTTCAATATACGATGTTGATCCACTTTTGGACACGTTAGCAATCAACATATCGGATGTAGAAGGTGTTGACACGATGTATTTTTATAATGATTCTTTAAAGTGTTCCTTGATAGATACAAGTTTTTCATTTAATGTAACACCTTCCTTTTTTACGTTGCCAAAGAATATTGTTGAAGTTGAGGCACTGAACATTCCAGATGATTTGACCTATCGGGAGAATTTTAAAGCCATCAACAGCTCCTCAGAAATTTTTATTAAACCCGATTTAAATTATTACGCATATCATGATTTGAGCGTCAATAATATCGACTTTAAGATATATTTTCAAGAGGATTCAGATACTATTTTCTTCTCACATCAAAATATTCCTAGTTTAATTTATGTGCAAAATGACATCAATACTTGGACAATCGAAACTCATTCCTCTCATAATGTATCTTTTATTGAATTCCCATTTAAGCGAGGAACAAATTATCATATTTCAAGTGAAAAAAACAGAATGATAATGGTGCCTAAAAATTTTCAGGTACTTTGCTGGCCCAATCCAGCAAATGAGCATATAAAAATCTCAATTCTTTCAGATAATAAGGGTGCAATAGAAATGACCTTATATGATGTTCTAGGTCGCAAGATTGAAATAAATAATGAACGAGACTTGAAAGGCATAAATGAAAATACGTTTGAATTAAATATTAAAAAATTAGCGAGTGGCATTCTTTTTTTGATTGTAGAACAAGGCGATAAAAATAAGATGGTTAAAATGACAGTCATTCATTAATGAAAAAAGATATTTCATTTCTTGGAGTTTTTGGAATGAAGAAACGGTTTTTACTTTGTTTAGGGGTCAACATTTCGCCGTCGAAAAGGCTTGCTCTAAATAGGCTTTAGCCTTTGGTAACAAACAGCCCTCGATTATATTGCGGCGCTTTTTAAGTAAAATGATGAGGAGAATGATCCCATGGGCAAAACAGTTTAAAAACTGGAACAGATCGCTCCGATTCCGATAAAGTAAAAAATGAATAAAAATATCAAAAACTAAAAGAAAGAATTTGAGTTGAAGAAAATATTGGTAACAGGTGGTGCGGGTTTTATTGGCAGTAATTTTATTTATCATGTTTTGAAGAATAGAAATGATATTAATATCTGCAATTTAGATAAACTAACCTATGCAGGGAATCTTGAAAATTTATCGGGAATCGAAGGACAATATCCTGGACGATATCATTTTGTAAAAGGTGATATTGCTGATGAGTCATTCGTTCATACACTATTTGAAACAGAGCAATTTGACGAAGTCGTCCATTTCGCCGCAGAATCACATGTGGATCGTTCCATCCATTCTGCAACGCCTTTCATCATGGCCAACGTCTTAGGGACTCAAATATTATTGGATGCTTCCCGGAAATTCGCGATAAAAAAATATCTACAGGTCAGTACAGACGAGGTCTATGGTTCTTTAGGTGAGACAGGATATTTTACGGAAGAGACACCGCTTCAACCTAACTCACCTTATTCTGCCAGTAAAACGGCGGCTGATTTACTCGTCCGTGCGGCCTTTCATACGCATCATATGCCCGTTTTAACGACGCGATGTTCTAATAATTACGGCCCTTTCCAATTCCCCGAAAAATTAATCCCTTTAATTATTTCCAACGCTTTAGCCGATAAAGCGTTACCTGTTTATGGTGATGGCATGAATATTCGAGATTGGTTACATGTTACCGATCATTGTGAGGCTATTCTCACGGTTTTGGAAAAAGGAAAGTTTGGCGAAGTCTATAATATTGGTGGAAACAACGAGTGGGCAAATATTAATATCGTAAAAAAAATATTAGAAATCTTAGGCAAACCGGAGTCCCTTATTCGCTTTGTTAAAGACAGACCCGGACACGATCAACGTTACGCCATCGATGCATTAAAAATGAAAAATGAGCTAGGTTGGGAGCCATCCTATACATTTGAAAAAGGAATCACCGAAACCGTTGAGTGGTATATAGGGCATAAAGATTGGTGGGAACGCATCAAAAGCGGTGCCTATACAGACTATTATAAAAATCAATATGAGAAAAATTAAATGCAAAATATTTTGAATAAAATTGAATCAAAAGAGATGCTTGTCGGCATTATTGGGCTGGGATATGTTGGACTTCCTTTGGCGGTAGAATTTGGTAAAGCCGGCTTTAAAGTTATGGGAATTGATGTGAATCAAGACCGTGTTGACCAATTAAATCGAGGTGAGAACTACATTCAAGATGTCAATAGCGACGAGTTTTCTCGATTAGTTGAATCGGGTCATTTTTGGGCGACGACGGATTATTCTGTTATTAAAGACATTGATGCGGTTTGCATTGCGGTTCCGACGCCTCTTAATAAAACCAAAGATCCCGATATTTCTTACATCATGCAAGTCACCGATGAACTACAAAAATATGTACATAAGGGCTTGATCATTGTTCTTGAAAGTACAACTTATCCCGGAACAACGACGGAATTATTGATGCCTGCTATCGAATCGACGGGTTTAAAAGTTGGGGAAGATGTATTTTTACTCTTTTCACCTGAACGCGTTGATCCGGGCAATCCAATTTATCAGACAAAAAACACGCCTAAAGTTATTGGTGGCGTGACACCAAATTGTCTCAAATTAGGCGAAGCTCTCTACCTTAAAGTTATCGACACGATGGTGCCTGTTTCTTCTCCTGCCGCCGCTGAAATGGTGAAATTGCTCGAGAATACGTTTCGCAGCATCAATATTGGTCTCGCTAACGAGATGGCCATTATGTGCGACAAACTCGGTGTGGATGTATGGGAAGTCATCAATGCCGCCGCCACAAAACCATTTGGGTTTATGAAATTCACACCAGGCCCAGGTCTTGGTGGGCATTGTATTCCCATTGATCCACTCTATTTAAGTTGGAAGTTGCGCACCGTCAATTACCGAGCTCGTTTTATCGAACTTGCGTCAGAAATCAATTCTGAGATGCCGAATTACGTTATCGATTTGGTGATGCGTGGGCTGAACAAACATTCCAAGAGTTTACGTGGGTCAAAAATTTTATTAATGGGGATGGCTTATAAACCAAATATTGACGATGTTCGCGAAAGTCCTGCTCTTGATATCCATGAAATGCTGCGTCTCGAAGGTGCAATAGTGAATTTTCATGACCCTTACGTATCGTCTATTAAATTTGACGACGGGATGCATCAAAGCGTTGATATAAGTGCTGAATCCATCAAAAAATATGACTGCCTTGTGATTACAACGGATCACAAGGTTTTTGATTATAAAATGCTGAGTGATAATGCAAAATTGATTGTTGATACACGAAATGCTATTAAAGACAAAAATTTAAATAATATCGTAAGTTTAGGGAAACCAGTTTGATGAATCAAATACGCGTAATTATTTTACTCTTGATGTTCACTTTTGTCGTGGCGCAAGATAAAATTGAGTTAGAGAAAAAATCATCGCTTGAGAATAAAGAAAGCAACATTTTACCCACTAAGTCTACAATTTTAGATGATAAAATTGATATCGAAACATATTTGGTGGGTCCAGGAGATGTTTTCCAGATTTTAATTGAAAGCGTTGAATCTTTACCGCTAATAGCTACTGTAACACCCGCTGGGAACCTAACGGTCCCTAATATTGGGCGTTTTGAAGTATATCATAAAACCTTAGCAAAGGTCATTGACGACATCCACGAAAAGGGAAAAGTTGAGATACGGAATGCTAATATTTATGTGGATTTAGTGCAGCCACGAGAATTTAAGATTTGGGTTCATGGTGCTGTTGATTTACCGGGCTATTATATTGCGTCTCATGTTACGAGGGCTTATGAAATTGCCCAGAGGGCGACGCCAAAAACAATCGCGGATTTGGCTCATATTGAAATCAAACGAAACGGACAAACGATTTCGCTTAATTGGATCAACCTTATTAAAAATGGTGATCGCAATGAAAACCCATATCTTCTCGAAGGAGACGTCCTATTTTTACCTCACGGTTCGTTTGCGGGTTCAACGGTTTCATTAGATGGTTCAATATTAAATCCAGGATATTATGTCATAGAAGAGAATGAAACACTCCTATCCTTTATTTCCCGAACAGCCATCACGGATGAAAAAATTGATTTTAGTTTTATTCGCATAAATCGCAATGGTGAGTCTGTCGAAGTTAAAAAAAGTGAATTTGCATCTTTTGGTTTAGAGAACAATGATGAAATCAATCTTATTCATAAAGAATATGTCCGCGTGACTGGTTATGTACAAACGCCCGGTCTTTTTGAATATGTTCCTGGCTATAGAGCCATTGATTACATCAACCTCGCCGGTGGGATTACGTCGGAAGGGAAGGGGGATAAAACCAACATCATCAAAAAAAGTGGTGAGAGCGCAGAAGGATTACGGACAATTATTGAAAAAGGGGATATTATTGACGTGCCTCGGAGTATGACAGATATTATTTTTGGACGGTTTAACGTCGTCTCAATTGTGACGACTGCGACGTCACTTATTGTATATTATTTGTCAATCGGTAAATAAAAAGACCTTCGCCTCAATTTAAAGTAATCCATAAAAAAATGAAATTGATCATCTGTAAACAGTGCATTTTAAACGAGTAGATAATCATTTTCTAACGCAAAATGATATAAAAATAAGACATAATTATTTTAGAAGGCATCACGGATCTAATCTAGAAATAATTGTTTATAAAAAAGGTATGGAATCATGGATAAAGAAACAAAAGTGAAACAAGAAAATTCAAATCTGAGATATGATGATTTTGATTTATCAAAAGTTGGAAAAATTATGTGGAGCGGGAAATATGAAATCATACGGAATGTCTTTATTGCCTGTGTATTCGCCATCATCATAGCATTCCTTTTGCCTAAGACCTATCGTGCTTCTGCTGTATTAATGCCTCCAAATGAAGGATCAAATGCAGGTCTTTTAGGCTCTCTTTCCAGTCTTCCCTTTGGTAATTTAGTTTCACAATCGTCAGACGAAACAATGACAAGCATGGCCATTTTAAAAAGTCGAACGGTAATGGAACATGTAGTCGAAAAATTTAATTTAATCGAAGTTTATAGTTGTAAAAGCTCAGAGGAAGCGGTCATTTATCTTAGAGACAATGTTTCTTTTAATATAGAAGATGAGGGCACTATTAAAATTTCAACTGTAGCGACAACCAGTTGGTTTCACCCAGAGGATGAAGAAATATTTGCTAAAACTTTATCGGCTGATATAACGAATTTTTTTATAGAAGAACTAAATTCTGTGAGCAAGACATTGAAAACTCAGAAGGCTTCATTTCATCGCCAGTTCATTGAGAAACGCTATAATCAAAATATTACGGATCTCAAAGCATCCGAAGAGAGATTAAAAGATTTTCAAGAAAAAAATAATACAATTGCTTTACCTGAGCAGACAGAGTCTGCAATACAGGTAGCATCAGCGATGATGGGTGAGGTACTGTCAAATGATGTTAAAATCCAAGTATTGACCGCGACTTTTAATGCTGATCATCCCGAAATTGAAAGATTAAAAAAAGAAACTGAGGAATTAAAATCACAGCTAATTGATTTGAATTACGGCACAAAATCAAATACAGAAAACGGCAATTATTTATTCCCAGCGTTTTCAAAAGTCCCAAAATTAGGAATGGATTTGATGCGACTTAAAAGAGACGTAGAAGTACAAAATGCACTATTTATTTATCTAACACAGCAATATGAAGAGGCTAAGATAAAAGAGGCGAAGAATACGCCAACTATACAAATTTTGGATTTTGCAGTTCCCAATGATTTAAAATACAAACCTTCTAGAGTTCGTATTTTGCTATTAGCCGCTATTTTATCTCTCATTGGGTCCTTATATTATCTCTATTTCCGTGAGAAATGGCGGGTTTTAAAAGGGCTATAATCTTCTCTTGTGATTGAATAATGGAAACGAATCAATTTAATCAGTTTTACAAAAACGATTGGAATATTGATAAAGCCCTCATCGCTCTCACGCCTTTTGTTTTATTATTAATCTTAGTTTGGATGCCTGAAGAATGGGTGGTGGAATCATCACTGTTATGTATTTCAATAGTTAGTTATATTATTTTTACCTATAAAAATCGACTCATTTATGGATTTTCTGGTATTAGAATATTTTCCATCCCATCCATAATAATAGCGACTTATACGGCATTTATTTCAATTCCATCTATCTATGTATTAATGATCCGTGATTCTAGTAGTGAAAGCGCATATTTCTACTCGATAATTCTGTTTTATTATTTATTCCCAGCTGGTTTATTTGTAGGGCAATTATTGAGTGGTATTGATTATAAGCGTGTACATGGGCTTCTTCTTGGTGGATTCTATAAAGAAAAAAATGACAAAATATTCTATGAAATAGCGTTAGTAACATTTTCGTTTTGTTTGTTGATACTGTTCGGATATTTGCTTCGAGTAAATGAAATACCCCTTTTAGAACTTATCAAAAACCCTGGTGATAATTTAAAATTTGCATTATTAAGAGAGGACGCTTTAAAAGTTTTGCAAATGACGAAAATTGAAAAATATTTGTTCCACTGGTTACGATCATTATTTATCCCCTTTGGTATTGTTTCTTCTTTATTTCTGTATTCAGCCTACGATAGAAATAAGTATAAATATTTATTTTTTATTTTTTTGTTTTTTGGACTTGTTGTAAATTCACTTACTTTAGAAAAATCTCCGATAGCAGCAATATTCTTATCCGTTGCGACATTCGTGTTACTAAAAAAAGAAAAAATTAATCTGAAACTGGTTTTCTCTTTAATGATAGTGATCCTTTCAGGACCAATCTTAGTTTCTTATATGCTATTTATTGATAGAGCCGATGTGTTTGAAGTGCTACTATGGTCATATATTAATAGAATATTTGTAACTCCAGCTGAAGTATTGTACTACTATTTCCAGTATTTTCCAGAGACACATGATTTTTTAATGGGTCGATCGACTCAAATATTTTCATGGCTCTCAATAGAAGGGACATTTAATGTTTCTAATTATGTTGCAAAATTATGGTGGAATGTATCTGATACGACGGGTTCAGCGAATGCAAACTATCTGGGTAATTATTGGAGTGATTTTGGGTGGTATGGTACGACAATTTCGACTTTTGTTCTAGGCGTTATTATTCATTTATACCAACGGATAATTCTTGAGGCTACAAATTACACAAAGAATATTCTTTATATCACAACGATTTCAGTTAGTGCTCCCTTATTTACATTTGGTTTTTTTAGTTCCAATTTTACGATCCTTTTTTTTACTAAAGGACTATTTTTACTGATCCTATTCCTTTTTGGCTATAACTATTGGCAAAAAAATGCCGCTAAACAGATGTAAATATGACATCCAATAAAAAAAAATATTCATTAAGAACAGATTATCTAATGACTGCAATCAATGGAATAGCAGTACTTTTAGGTGTGTTTTTCCTTAATGGCTTAATTGCACGGGTTTATGGGCTTGAAGTATTAGGTGAGTTCTTATTAATAAGACGTACTGGTTTTGCTATTGTGGGTGTTATTTTATTGGGTATGAACATTGGTATCCCTAGTTTAATCGGGAGAGAAAGTAATATGGGGGTTGAACGGAGTGCAATTGCCCTATTTATAATTTATACATTACCTTTTATTGCCATCATTTCATTCATTATTAGTCAAGGCAATTTATTTGGGTTTAATCACGAAAATGCTTTGTCTTATGGGCTCTTTATCCTTGCCGTTTCTTTCCAGTATATTGTATATGGTATGTATCGAGGTCATTTAAAAATGATTGGTGCAAACAGTCTCCAATTTATTGGAACAGCCCTAATTCCAATATTAGTCTTTACCTTTGTTGGGGATTTGCCCCGAAGTTTATCAATAATTAGTGGCATAATAATAGTCGTTAATATTATATATTTCTTAGTCCTTTCTTCTAGAATGACTCTTTTTGCTGTGAATGTGTCGAGTATTACAAAACTTGCACGTTTTGGGTTTGAACGTTTAATAAGTTTTTTTTCTCAATTTGTATTGCTAGCGGGAGCTCCCTTACTCATATCATTTTATAGCCCCTATACGGATATCGCATATTTCAATTCTCTTATAAGTCTAGTGAGACTTTTTCTTTTTGTTATTGGGCCCTTGGGAATTGTATTATTACCAAGAATTGCAAAAGCAGTAAAAGAGAATAATGAAGTTCAAATAGCGCGTGGATTAAATATTTTACTCAAACTAATTATCCTTTATAGTGGTTTGGCAACAATCTATATTTACTCCTTTGCTGGCAAAATACTCGAACTATGGCTAGGCACTATTTCAGAATCAGGACTTTGGATGGCTCCAATCATGGTTCTTGTTATCCCTTTTTACTTAATTATTGAAATATTAAGAAGTCCTATTGATGGACTATCTTTAAGGGGTTATAATTCAATAGTTTACTCTATTGCAGCATCCATATTATTAATATCATTTTACTTTTTAACGTTCCTTGGTGTCAATGAAATGCAAGCGGGTGTTTATAGTTTTCTTTTAGGATATGTCTCTGCAGCTATTGCGAGTATTGTTGTTGTTAAAATATTGACAAATATAGCACTCCCCGACTTTAGGTATATTGTAATGACTCTACTTTCGTTTATAATATTACACGGTGTTATGGTCATTATTAATAACTCTCACTTTTCTTTTAGCTATCAGATTACTTTAAAAACGGTTTCATTTATCGCCCTATTAGGAGCATTATTTTATCAATCAAAAAATCTAATCTTAGAACTAAACAGCATAGCAAAAGAAATATGATCTTCAGTACTAAGAATGTGAATGTTTTTATTTTCACCTCTGTCCATCCTTGGAATGATGTCAGAATATTCCATAAACAAGCAGTAAGTTTAAGTCAAAAATATATTATTGAACTCCATGCACCTGCTGAATTTAAGAAAAAACACATTGGAAATATATCAATAATAGGTCTCCAAAAATGGCATAAAAAATCCGATAGAATCAAAACATTTTTTATTCTGTTCAAGCGGGTATGGGGGTCTAAAGCTGAAATCTTTCATTTCCATGACCCCGAATTAGTATTATTAGGTTTGTATATTAAATGCATTAAAAGGAAGAAAGTTATTTTTGATGTTCATGAGAATACATCTCAACTTATACTTGAAAGGACATGGATTCCGACAGTTTTTAGAAAACCTTTATATTATTCCTTTCGAATTCTTGAAAAATTATCAATGAGATATTTTGATTCAATCGTCCTTGCTGAAGATTCATACACTAAAAATTTCCCCCAAAAAAATATTGTGATTCATAACTATCCCTTTTTAACACAAAAGACGCTAGAATTTAAAAAAACGATTGATGTAATATATGTCGGTGGTATTATGCGAGAAAGAGGCATATTTGAAATATTAAAGATTGTAAAGATGGTAAAACAAACGTTGCCTCTAGTATTTTTTAAAATTATAGGCCCAATAGCCAAAAATATTGAATCTGATATTGTGAGAATAATTGAAACTGAAAAGCTAGGTGAGAATATAATATTTACGGGCAGAATGAATTATGATGAAGCTATGATGGAAATTCAGAGAGCAAAAATTGGTCTTGCTTTGCTCCATCCAATAAAAAACTACATCGAATCTTTACCAACTAAAATATTTGAATACATGAATTATGAGGTTCCATTTCTAGCCTCAAATTTTAATTATTGGGGCACAATATTTGACAATGAAAAAATTGGATATTTAATACCTTATAATGGAACAGAACAATGGTCCGAAAAAATCATAGACTTGTTGCAAGATGATAAAAAGAGGATATCCATGGGAAAACAAGGAAGAGCTTTAATAGAAAAACAGTATTCTTGGACGTCTGAAGAAAAGCATTTGTTAACTCTCTATCATTCATTACTAAGCCCATGAAAATCCTCATCATATCTCAATATTTTCCACCTGAAATTGGTGCGGCTGCGACGCGCTGGAGTGAATATTCCAACATATTGCAGGAGATGGGACATGAGGTAACAGTACTATGCGAAATTCCAAATTACCCAACAGGGATTATTACTGAAGGCTATTCAAAATATCGTACCGCTTATGAAAAACTCGATTCAGGTGTGCACCTTGTTAGAGTCCCTGTCTGGGCCAGCTCTCGAGAATCAACAGCACAGCGACTCGGATTCTTTATTACGTTTATGTTTTCTGCTATGCGAAAAGCGCTTTTCATGTCTAGATACGATGTCACAATCGTTTCCAGCCCACCGCTCTTTGTTGGGATGATTGCCGTTGCATTGAAATTATTTAGAAAAAGTTCTCGCATCATTTTAGATATTCGAGATTTATGGCCAGAATCAGCCATAGTGCTGGGAGAAATCAGCTCTCCTCTCGTTTTAAACATCGGTCGATGGATGGAACGAATCGTATATAAATCGGCGGACGCCTACTTCTTTGCCGTTCCTGGCTTTAAAGAATATTTCAAACGAGAATTCCCAGAGCATTATGTAAAACCTCATTTCCCCCTTATGAACGGCATCAGCCATCAGTTTATTGAATTAATGAATTCTCATCAGGATGCAGAATTATCGGAGAAATTTACTGTATTGTATAGCGGAAATATTGGACTCGCTCAGGATTTGGAAATGGTCTTAAATGCAGCGAAGCAACTCGAAAATGAAGCAATTCATTTTCAGATTATTGGCGATGGCGCGAGCAAAACAGAGCTTGTTGAGTATGCTAGAAAATTAGAAATAAACAATGTAGAATTCATCGGATCCATTCCAAGGATTCAGCTCATCAACTACATACAAAAAGCCCATATTTGCTTGGTCCCATTAATAAAGAATGATCTCTTTTTGAATGCGATTCCTTCGAAAATGTTAGAATACATGGCAGGAAATAAGCCTGTCGTTGTGAGCATTAAGGGCGAAGCTGAAGTATTTATGAAAGATTCTTCAGGGGGGATTTGTGTAGAACCAGGTGATGCCAATGCCTTGGTGGAGGCGATTCTTTTTTATTTTGAGAATCCTCAAAAAGTAAAATTGGATGGAGAATCGGGCGCAAATTATGTCAAACAAAATTTTATTAAAGAAACATTGATGCAAAATGCATTTCAATATGCTATTGAGGAAAATTCATGAAAATTGCTACGATTATAGGGGCACGTCCTCAATTTATTAAAACCGCCGTTCTTTCACGAGAGATTCGGAAAAATCATACAGAAATTCTAATCCATACAGGACAACATTATGACACCAATATGTCCGACGATTTTTTTACGGAGCTTAATATCCCAAAACCTGAATATAATTTAGCGGTCGGTTCGGGCTCGCAAGGCGAACAAACGGGGCGAATGCTTGCGGAGATTGAAAAAATTCTTATTGCCGAAAAAGTCGATTGGGTACTCATATTCGGTGATACAAATTCGACGATTGCAGGCGCTTTGGCGGCAGCTAAATTACATATTCCGGTTGCCCATGTGGAAGCAGGACTTAGGAGTTTTAATCGGAGAATGCCGGAAGAAATCAATCGCGTATTGAGTGATCAAATTTCCGAGCTTCTATTTTGCCCGAATGACGAATCCATTGAAAATCTGCGAAAAGAAGGCGTCACAAAAGGCGTCTTTAAAAGCCCTGATGTGATGGAGGAAGTATTCTTTAATACCTATGAGACTTTGCCTGATAACCACTCCGACGCATCATACGCCTATGTAACATTGCATCGAGCCGAAAACACCAATGAAAAATCCGTAATGGAAAAAAGAATTGCGCAGCTGGCATCTACAGGCATGAAGATTATTTGGTCTATCCATCCAAGAAGTGTGAAGCAACTCGACGTTTTTGGCATCCAATTACCGCCTTCAATTGAGACAATCCCACCCCAATCCTACGGCAAAAATATGTCCTATATTAAAAATGCGACTTACATTTTTACGGACAGCGGCGGATTACAAAAGGAAGCCTATTGGGCTTGTGTACCATGCTTTACGCTCCGCAATGAAACAGAATGGACGGATACGGTTCAAGCAGGTTGGAACACCCTCGTTTTAGAAGAAGATAATCTCAGTGAAATGATAAAAAATTATTCGAAGCCTACAGAATATTATAGAAGAGACCCCCAATTAGCTTCAAAATTTATCGTTGGAGTGATTGAAAGACACCGCGTATAATCGGCAAGATTACCAACGAAACTCGACACCATTTTCGAACATAAAAGTATCATCTGTATAAGATGTATTGGAAATTATTCGTATGGATTCCATTAGGCGATAGTGAATGTTTAATCGCATTTCTGAGCTTCTCTGAATATCGCCTGACAAGAACGTATTAATCTCTTCGCCGTGATCAACATAGCTCGCTAAGGGATCGCTACCCTCGCCTGAACCTTGTTTAATCGATAGATATTCGAAAGCGAGATGAAGTGCAACATTCGATTGCCATTGGCTGCGAATGGCCAATACTTGGCTATTTGGGCCGAGCGGAAATCCCAAAATATGGCCTGCTGAAGTGAACGATGCTGACGGATATTGATGTGAGTATGTCCAAGGACGAGCCGCTGTATATTCGATATTGATATTGGGTACGTTTTGTTTCGGTGTAAAGGTCAATCCTGATTGAAAAACAAATTTATTTCCCCACCAACCCGAAAATAATTTAAAAAAATTGAGTTCGTCTAAAAACCATGTTCCATAAATATTGAGTCCATTAAAAGGTCTGTATTTAAAGTCTAGAGCCATTAATAAATTGTCTCGGTTTCCTTCGATATGCTCTTCGGCGAATAGAAAATTGACAGGGTTCAAATATCCCCATTCGAGTTCACGGTTCGCGTAAACGATGAATTCATTAAATGAAAACTCGAAAGAAGGATTGACATCAAATTCAACGCGATGTGCAGCAAGATTTCGAAACGTATTGATCGTATCGGGGAGAATTTGTTCGTTTGGTGAAAGTCGTCCATGAATATGTTTATACCGGATGTAAGGAAATTCGGCGGACCATTCCATATAGGGTAGCGGCGTGACATTATTGGACAATAATGGGCTTAAACTGGGTGAATATCCCCAATAAATGGGCTGGCGATACAGTCCAATATTGAAATCATTGTGGGCGTAAGTAATGGATGAAATGGGATAATCCCACGTGAGCCACATTAAGTCAGGGAAATCGAGTAGAAATCCCTCTTTAAAACTCTCCGGTGGCGTCAACCAACTCTCATTTTTTTCCAGGCGAAAATATTGGTATTGGGTCGAAAAAGAAAGTTGGCCTTTCTCACCATAGATGCCGACATTATCTTCGAAGTATTGGCGGGTATTTCCATCTTTCATTTGAATTAGAAATCGCTCTTTCCAAGACATCCAACCCTTTGTATCTTCTTTTTCGTATTGGGCAAAAAATACAGGATGTTTCTCCGTTTTAGGAGAGAATAGTTTGGCGTATATTTCTTTATCCCAAGGCATCAAAATTGTATCATCATCAAAGTCGCGATTGAATTCCATCAGATAACGATTGAGGATTATTTTTTCGGTTTCGGAGAGCAAGGAATCAACACCTTCAATCTCATGAAGCATGCTTTGGACTTGGTTAAAAGTATATGGTTTTGTACTCCAATATCCTTCTTTGATATGGCCTAGACTCTCATGTCGTTCTAAAAAATTATAGACCGAATGATTGATGCGTATGGGAATATTTTGACCGAAGTTTGCACTAAACAAAACAATAAATAGGAGAGAAAAGATTGAATTTTTCATGGAAAAAGCTAAACACAAGTATTATGTATCCAATCATTATTTATGTCAACAAAATGCTAATGCATAACGAAACCTTACGTGTAGGCATCCATATTATTTAAGAAAAATTATGATGATTAGCGAGTATTGACAATTTGTTTTGAAAGGACATCGCGTATATTCTCCGCGCTTTTAAAAATACAAAGGAATCTCATGAAAATAGCACTCATCGGTTGCGGCCGAATTTCAAAAAATCACTTCGAAAGTATTAAACATTTTCCAACTCAATTGGAGTTAGTGGGTGTTTGCGACATTCTTGAGGAAAGGGCAATGGCAGCCGCCTCAGAATATATTACAAAACCTTATACCAATTATGAGAAAATGCTGACAGAGACAAAACCGGATATCGTTTCTATTTGCACACCCAGCGGTTTGCATCCCGAACACGCCATTACAGCTCTCAATAAAGGAATGCATGTCATTAGTGAAAAACCGATGGGCGTTAATTTAGAGATGGCCGATGCGATGATTCAAGCGGCAGACGACAATCATGTCAACTTATTTGTGGTGAAACAAAACCGACTCAATACCACGATGCAACTTCTCAAAGCAGCCATTGATAAAGGTCGATTTGGCAAAATTTATATGGTGCAATCAAATGTCTATTGGACGCGACCTCAAAGCTATTATGACATGTCACCTTGGCGCGGAACATGGGCGCTCGACGGTGGTGCATTTTTAAATCAAGCCTCTCATTATGTCGATGCATTAACCTGGCTCATGGGTGATGTGGAATCTGTGATGGCTGAGATGCGAACACTTGAGCGAAAAATCGAAGCCGAAGACACAGGAACAGCCCTTATCAATTTTAAAAATGGTGGCGTTGGTACCATGTCTGTTACGATGCTGACTTATCCGAAAAATTTCGAAGGCTCCATTACCGTTTTAGGTGCAAAAGGAACCGTAAAGATTGGTGGAGTCGCCATCAATAAAATTGAAAAATGGGATTTCGAAGATTACGACGATAGTGACCGCATGATAAATAGTGTTAATTACGAACCCGTTAATGTCTATGGTTATGGACATATTCCCTACTATGAAAATGTGTTAAAGCGGATGTCGGGTGACTCCGATGCGCCTTTTACAGATGGTCGATCCGGGCGGAAATCGTTGGAGCTTGTTTTAGCAATGTATGAGTCATCACGAACGGGACAACGCGTCACATTACCGCTGAAAAAGGATTAAAGCATGGCTGATTTTTTTGTGCATGAATCAAGTTACGTTGATAAAGACGTCACCATTGGTGAGAATACGAAAATATGGCATTTTTCCCATATTCAATCAGGTGCGGTTTTAGGTAAAAATATTAGCATCGGACAAAACGTAAATGTCGGTAATAATGTCCATATTGGTGATGGGTGCAAAATCCAAAATAATGTTTCTATTTATGAAGGTGTCGAGCTGGAAGATTACGTGTTTTGTGGGCCTTCGATGGTTTTTACCAATGTTTTAAATCCACGAAGTGAGTTCCCACAACGAGGGACTGATTTTTATCATAAAACATTGGTCAAGAAATCGGCATCCATTGGTGCGAATGCGACGATTGTATGTGGACATACGGTGGGGCAATATTCCTTCGTAGCCGCTGGAGCCGTTGTCGCTTCGGATGTTCCTGATTTTGCACTTGTCGCCGGTGTTCCGGCAAAAGTTCTTGGATGGGTGTGTCGTCATGGACATCGTTTGAAATTCGATGAAAACAATTTAGGACGATGCGAGTATGAGGCATGTGAAACCTATGAAAAACTATCGGAAATGAAGGTCGTAATACGTAAATAATGGCAAACTGGCTCACTCGAATAGCGCTTATAATCAGTGACTTTATTGCCATCAATATTGGTTTTTTACTCATATTTGTTCTTCGTTTTAATAGCGGAATTTACAGTAATGATATTCAGCTTTTATGGATCGATTTTAGTTTCCCTGCCATCGCCATGGCCATCTATTGGATGGGTTTATTTCTGTTCAATGGTTTTTATAAAACAAGTCGAATAGTAAGTCGCTCCGATGAGATATTCAATATTATCAAATATATATCAATTGGCATATTTTTATTGTATCTCATAACGGTGGACCTGGATAATCCTGTGACATTTGGGAAAAGTATTTTAATCTTTTATGCCATTTCGATGATGATTTTTATCGGCATGGGGCGTATTGCCATTCGCAGTTATCATCGAAAACGACTCGGACAGGGAAAAGGTTTATCCTGCACGATTATTGTAGGCGTGAATCGTCGCGGAATTGAACTTGCCCATGATATGCTTAACCACCCGCTTTCAGGCTATAAACCCGTTGGTTTTATCGACGTCAAAGAAGAAGGAAGCGATTTAATCCCCAGCGAATTACCGATACTTGGGACCTTAGAAGACATAGAAATGATTATTTCCGAATATAAAGTCGATGAGATTATCCTGGCTTTGGAAAAACGTCAACATGAAAAAGCGCTTGAGATTATCAATTTGCTCACGGGGACGAAAGTGGGCTTAAAATCAAGTCCGGACATGTATGATGCTATTTCAGGACTCGCTCGAACCCAACAATTGTATGGGATGCCCCTCATTGATTTGATGCCAGAATTTATGCCCCTTTGGGAGCAAGCCGTCAAACGTATCATCGATATTGTTGTGAGTTTGTTGGCCTTGTCTGTTCTATCTCCATTTTTACTCATTGTGACAATACTTATCAAACTTGATAGCAAAGGCCCCATTTTCTTTATTCAAGAACGCGTTGGGAAGAATAACAAACCTTATAATGTCATTAAATTTCGTTCGATGGTAATGGATGCAGAGGCGGAAACAGGAGCCGTGTTTGCCCAGAAAAATGATACGCGCGTGACAAAACTGGGTCGCTTATTGCGTTTTACACGCATCGATGAAATCCCTCAATTTATTAATGTATTAAAGAATGAGATGAGCGTTGTCGGCCCTCGCCCAGAACGGCCTGTTTTTGTGAAACAGATAACGGAACTTTACCCCCTTTATCCGCGTCGTCATCGCGTAAAACCAGGCATCACAGGTTGGGCGCAAGTTAAACATTCCTATGATACGAGTATTGAAGAAGTGAGACATAAATTGAAGTACGACTTATTTTACCTCGAAAATATTTCCCTGCGTTTGGATTTTAAAATCATGGTTTATACGGTCTATGTCATGTTTACGGGAAAAGGAAGTCACTATTAATGGAGAATAATCAATGAAATTACCAATGATCGATTTAAAAGCGCAATATATTGAGCTTAAAAGCGAAATCGACGCAGCTATCGAACATATATTAGATGAGCAATCCTTTATTATGGGAGAGCCAGTTTCGAAGTTCGAGGAGAGCCTACGACAGTATCTTGGTGTTAAGCACGCGTATGGTTGTGCATCAGGTACCGATGCTTTGCAGCTTGCATTGATGGCTCTTGACCTCGGCGCTGGCGATGAAGTCATCACAACACCTTTTACCTTTGCAGCGACGGTGGAAGTAGTGGCATTGCTTAAAGCGATACCCGTCTATGCAGACATCGATCCAATGACATTCAATATGGACGTGAACAAAGTCGAAGCCCTCATCACATCAAAGACAAAAGCCATTGTCCCAGTACATTTATATGGTCAAGCAGCTGACATGGATGAACTCATGGAAATCGGTCGAAAATACGATATCCCTGTTATCGAAGATGCTGCCCAAGCCATGGGTGCCATGTATAAAGGGCGCCCTGTTACGAGCATTGGCGACCTTGCTTGTACAAGTTTTTTCCCTGCAAAAAATCTCGGCGCTTTTGGGGATGCAGGAGGCGTTTTTACCAATGATGACACCTACGGCAATAAAATGAAATTCTTACGCGTCCATGGTTCCGACAAGCGTTATGTACATGATATGATCGGTGTCAATAGCCGTTTAGATAGTTTACAAGCGGCGATTTTAGATGTGAAATTGACCAAGTTGGATGTCTGGAATAAACGCCGTGACGTCATTGCCGATTTATATAGGGAAGGTCTGGAAAATGTTGATGTGGTAACGCCTACATGTAAATCCGACCGAACTCATATTTACCAACAATTTACTATTAGGTCAAAAAGCCGGGATGCACTTCAGGCCCATTTGCATAAAGAAGGTATTCCATGTGCCGTTCATTACCCCATTCCACTTTTTAAACAACCCGCTTTTCATGACGCAAAATATGATGCGACCTGCCCTGAAACAATTAAAGCAGCAGAAGAAGTACTCTCACTTCCTATGTATCCGCACATGACGGAAGCACACGTCGAAATGGTTGTCAAAGCGATTAAAAACTTTTTTTAAGGAAATATTTTCATGATAGATATGCGATTAATTCGTGAAAACACACGTGACGTACAAACCTCATTGAAGCAAAAAGGCGTCGATTTTGATTTGAATATCATTCTTAATTTAGATGAAGAGCGACGGGATATTATTCAAAAAGTCGAAGCATTAAAGCGTCAACGTAATACGATTTCGAAAGACGTTGGAATTCGCAAAAAAGCAGGACAAAATGCGGATAATCTCATTGCAGAGACCACAAGTATCAATGAGGATATCAAATCCTTGGATGCGAAGCTTGGTGAATTGGATGATCAAATCAAGACATTTATGTTACAATTGGCGAATCCTGCACATTTCTCTGTTCCTGTGGGTCATGATGCATCTGAAAATGTCGTTATAAAAGAATGGGGCAAACGTAAAATATTTTCGCACAAAGCACTGGATCATCTCGAGCTTGGTGAAAAATTAGGACTGTTTGATTTCCAAAGAGGTACGAAAATAGCAGGGCCTGGTTTTCCGCTTTACACAGGTCTGGGTGCAAAATTGGAGCGTTCGATTATTAATTTTATGCTGGATTTCCATACAGAAAAACACGGATATAAAGAAATATTTCCACCTTTTGTGGCGAATAGCAAATCCATGACGACAACAGGACAATTGCCCAAATTTGGAGAGGATATGTATCTTGCGGGAAAAGATGAACTTTACCTCATCCCAACGGCGGAAGTACCTGTAACCAATATTCACCAAGAGGAAATAATTCCTGTTGATGAATTCCCTGTAAAATATGCCGCTTATTCAGCCTGTTTTCGTCGAGAAGCAGGTTCCTACGGACGGGATACGAAAGGCTTTTTGAGACTGCATCAATTTAATAAAGTTGAATTAGTAAAATTTACCCACCCCGATGAATCCTATAACGAACTCGAATTATTACGGCGAGATGCAGAGGACATTCTAGAAGCGTTGGGTCTTGAATATCGCGTCATTGATCTGGTAACAGGCGATTTAAGTTTTTCCGCCGCAAAATGTTATGACATTGAACTCTGGGCACCTGTAGAAGAAAAATGGTTGGAAGTTTCGAGTTGTTCCAATTTCGAAGATTTCCAAGCCCGTCGCGGTAATATTCGCTTCCGTCCCAATGGCGGCGGAAAATTGCAATTCGCTCACACACTCAATGGTAGTGGCGTGGCAACCCCGCGCCTTCTTGTTGCCTTATTGGAAACATACCAAACAGAAGACGGTCATTTTAAAGTGCCGGAAGTTTTAGTCCCTTATATGGGAAGGGATTTGATATAGTATGATTCGTTATGTATTGCTTTTAATATTTGTAGGGCCATGGACAATATTTTTAGCAAGCCTCGTTATTTTAAGCCGCCTCATCACTTTTTCTCCTCGACCCGGGCAGATATTAGCGCGATTTTGGAATAAGGGAATTTTATGGGTAACGGGTGTTAAAGTTGATATTCATGGTCTTGAGCACGTCGATAAAAATGGACAATATATTATTGTGAGTAATCATACTTCTGCTTTTGATATTCCCGTCATTATGTGGGGTTATCCCTATTCAATGGTCATGTTGAGTAAAAAAGCTTTAAAATACATACCATTATTTGGATGGGCAATGTGGACTTCCGGGAGCATTTTTGTAGATCGAAAGAATCATAGTTCGGCACTCTCAACCATGAATCAAACAGTTGAGAAATTAAAAAAATCCAAAAGCTCTATCTGTATTTTCCCTGAGGGGACACGCAGTCTTGACGGCAAGGTGAGGTCTTTTAAAAAAGGGGCATTTATGCTTTCTTTGAACAGCGGTATCCCCATTCTTCCGGCTATTATTGAAGGCGCTTTTGAAGCCAAAAGTAAGCATGCGAACAAAATAAAATCAGGACGGATTTCGTTGACATTTTATCCACCCATTGATCCTCAAAATTATACGATTGAAACACGCAATAATTTTTTGCACGATACGCGGAAGCTATTTTTACAAAAACAAGAGCTCTAGACAAGCGTAAATCAACGATTCAAGATATAGAGTTCAATTGGCTCGTTTATTTCTGTTTATGAAATAGTCCCCATTCCATTTTTGATTTAATGCACGATTAGAATGGTTCCAAAGTAACTTTATAAAAAAGTAAAAATGTGTTTTTGATCGTATAAATTTTATGTACCTTCCTCGAATTTTGGTTGGGGTTGATGTATCCTTTAAGTGTATATGAAAATAGTTCTGAGTATTCAAGCGGAGTGATTCCTGCGTTCCAAGAAGTCGCTTTACAACAATCTTGGAAGCATCTACCTTTATTCCGTCCACTTGAATTAAAGGACGAAACAACACTTTTAATCATTGATACGGGGCAACTTAATGATGGCGCAGGCCCAGACTTTCTGAATGCACAACTATTAATTGACGGAGAATTGCTATTGGGTGATGTTGAGTGTCATCTAAAGAGTAGAGACTGGTATTATCATGGCCATGATAATGATAAAAAATATCATCGCGTTATTTTGCATGTTGTAGTTGAAGACAATGATGGACCTGATTTCCCAACATTGATACTTTCGCCTGTTCATACCCCTTGTTTTGCTCAACGCAAAATCACATCCTCAATACTTTATAACTTTGCACTGGTTCGGTTAAGGCAAAAATCAAAGCGATTTGAGCGTATAAAAAAGAATCACTTAGGATTGACAGCGTATGATTTTGGACTGATTGAAGTCCTCGTCAATGGTCCGTATAAAAAGTCATTGCTAACAAAATTAGCCATGGAATTTGGATTTGAAAGCTGGCCATTATCGCTAAATAATTGGAACGGCAGTCAAAAAAGTTTTCAAGCTGTTGACAGGCTCTATTTAAAAATTCAGCATCTTTTCTTGGAACTCATTACCCAGCCTATGGAGACAGATACCTGGGGCAACGTTCAGAAACGTCTAACGTGCTTAACGATTTCGATGCCTCTGATAAATGAGTATTATTTAAATATTTGGGTACCGCGGCTTCCAATCCCTATAGAATCTAAGATTGAAATTTGGCAAAATCTAAAGGTCGCTCGTCATTATGGCATAGAGGGAAAATTGATTCATTTGGGGATACTTGATAAAATTCAAAATGCAGCTGAGCAACAAGGAAGTCTCTATTTTTATCAGAGATATTGTCGTAACAATCATTGCCAGGATTGTCCATTAGTTGGATATAAGGAATCAATAACTCGTAAAATCATAGAATGAGGTATAGATAGCAAGATAATCTCACGTTTCTTATGAGATAAATCGCTGTATAGAGTTGAATCTTAGCTTGTTATCTCTAGTGCGTTTATTATTTTCGCCGAATGCAAAACTTAAAAAAATACATTTTAATATTTATTCTGGCTTTCGTTGTTCAGATTGATGCGACTTACGCCATTGAGAAAAACAAGACAAATCAAAACAATCAAAGTCTTGAGATTAATCAGGACATAAACAATAATAGCGAAAATGATAAATTTTTATTCGATTATTTAACGGATGAGTTAAAAAAACAATATGCTGATGCTCGATTGAGCGCACGTGAATTAGATACAATGGCGGTGCAATTTGAGTTCAATCAGATGCTGTTCATCTTAAATGATTTAGATGAATTGAGCGACAGTCTTGGTATGGATCAAGAAGAATATCTCGAAGCCCTCAATCGAATGGTTCATGAAGATTTTATTGGATTCCTGCCAGAAGAGCAACAAGCCTTCGCTAAAAACCAGCTTTTAAAAGATCAGATTCTATTTTTGGAAACTCAAAATCGTGGTCTTGATAAAGAAGGGTTCACGGTTATCGATGACCGTGAAGGACATCTTCCTGTTATCCTTAATAGCCGTGTTCAAAAAATGATCGATTTTCTTAAGGATAATCGCCATGATGAATTTCAAACATGGCTCAATCGTTATGGACAGTATTACTCGACGATTGTCCCCATTTTAAAAAGCTATGAATTACCCGAAGAGCTTATTTTTCTGGCATTGATGGAATCAGGATTGAATCCAAATGCATACTCTTATGCTCACGCATCGGGACCTTGGCAATTTATATCATCAACGGGTAAACAGTACGGCCTAAAACGAACGTGGTGGATTGACGAACGTCGCGACTTAATCAAATCTACGCATTCGGCATCACGTTATTTGAAAACATTGCATGATGAGTTTGAAAACTGGTATTTAGCCATGTCGGCCTATAACGCAGGAGAAGCTCGTATCCGTCGCGCCATACAACGCGAAGATCATCGTGATTATTGGCGCCTCATTAGCCTCCCAAGAGAAACACGAAATTATATACCTTCTATTTTGGCGGCTTCCATCATCGCAAAAAATCCTCAAAAATATGGGTTCGAAATTCCATCTATTGAAAAATGGGAATATGATGAAATCATTGTTGAAAAACCGATAGATTTGGATTTTATAGCTTCAGGATTAGGTGTTAAATTCAGTGAAATAAAAGATTTAAATACGGAATTGAGGCAAGGCGTTACACCGCCTGACTATAAGCAATATACATTAAGAATTCCAAAAGGAAGTTACGCCCAAGCTTATAAAGTTATTACTAGTGCCCCTAAATCGACGAAGACATCAAGTATTGTTCATAAAGTAAAAAGAGGTGAAACACTCTCTACTATCGCTCGAAAGCATGGCGTAAGTATGCGCTCCATAGCACGGAGTAATAATTTAAAAAATTATAATCAATTACGTGTGGGACAAAAATTGACCATTACGAACGCTACTAAATCGAAAAATATGAGTTCGTATTCAAGTGGTTTAAAAAAAGTAACTCTTCCAGAAAATCGTTACAAAAAAATAACCTATGTCGTAAAAAAAGGAGACACATTGGGGCAAATAGCTGAAAACTATGACACACGAGCTTCTCGAATTCGTCAATGGAATGCCATGCAGTATCGTGATTATATATATCCCGGTCAACGTTTAACGATTTATGTAGCGAAAAAAAATGGTTGAAATAGAATACAAAAAGAAAAATAATTATTATCGTTGGGTGTTTATAGCGATTTTAATTTTTTTAGGCGTCATGATTTATTCGAATTGGGGCGTTGCTCAATCTATTTCAGGTACGAATAATATTGGCGTGCTTGATCTCTCCGGCACTATATTGGAATCAAGAGAATGGATTGAAGATTTCGATGATTTCTATAATAATGACCGTATTGCTGCAATTTTAATTGCGGTGAATTCGCCTGGAGGATCTGTGGCACCGTCTCAAGAGATTTACCAACGCTTGAAGCATGCACGGCTAGAAAAACGTAAACCTATTATTGTCACATTTGGTTCAATCGCGGCGAGTGGCGGCTATTATGCCGCTTTAGGTGCCGATTTTATCTTTTCAAATCCTGGTAGTTTAACCGGAAGCATTGGTGTAATCTTTTCAACACCAGATGCAAGTGAACTCATGGAAAAACTCGGCGTGGGTATGAACGTTATCAAATCGGGTGAGCTTAAAGACGGAGGGTCTCCCTATAAAAAAATGACGAATAATGAACGTCAAGTATTGCAGTCAGTTATAGATGATGTCTATGATCAGTTTGTGATAGCGGTGTCCGAAGAACGAAAAATAGACAAAGATTCCGTTATGAAATTGGCAGATGGCCGTGTGTTCTCAGGGCGTCAAGCATACGCATGGAACTTAGTCGATTCGATTGGGACATTTTTGGACGCCAAAGACTATGCATGTGATAAAGCGTCTATCAGCAAAGATGCAACGCTAGTATATCCGAAGGAAGAAACCGTACCCTTGTGGAAAACCTTGCTGAAAAATACCAGTTACTTACGTCAAAAACTGGGAACTGAATCGTTAGCACCATTACAATATAAAATGCCTTAAAAGAAGGGATGTTTTCATGACAAAAGCCGACATTGTTGATGTAATAGCTGCAGGAACAGGACTGACAAAAGTTGAAACAGAAGCGACGATTGACGCTTTTTTAAAAACGATGAGTGAAGCACTGATTCGTGGCGATAGAGTCGAGTTTAGAAAATTCGGTAGCTTTGATATAAAACAACGAGCGCCCAAAAAAGCGAGAAATCCTGGGACGGGGCAAGTTGTTGAGCTTCCATCCAGAATGGTTCCTGTTTTCAAGCCGAGTAAGCTTTTAAGAGAAAAAGTGAACAAGGCATTGGGCCAACATCTATAATAAGATTTAGAGCAAAAAACCTTTGCATCTACTCAGGGGCCAATTACTTTCGCCCCGCATTGAAAAGGGAGATATTAAATGCCTTGTGGAAAAAAACGGAAACGTCGTAAAATAGCAACTCATAAAAGGAAAAAACGTTTACGCGCAGACCGTCAAAAGAAAAAAATTCGTTAGACGTTTTTTAAAGATTTGAAAGGGTGGTAAAATCTCTTTACCACCCTTTTTATTTTTAAACTTATTTTATAGGGGAGTTCCCCTTGTTCAACAATACTAAAAAATCAATAAAATCAGTTACGCAAGTAACGTTTGATATTCAGCAGTTGCTTGAAAGCCAATTTGCTTATGTATGGGTGAAGGGCGAAATATCAAATTTTAAACATCACACGTCTGGGCATATGTATTTCAGTCTTAAAGACAGTAGAGCTCAAATCTCAGCTGTGATGTTTCATGGCAGTAATTCAAAGCTCGTTTTTAAGCCATCTGATGGCCAAGAGGTTGTTGTCTTAGCAAAAGTGACAGTCTATGCGCCTCGCGGTAATTATCAACTTGTCGTAAATGAGATGACACCCGCAGGGCTTGGGGATTTACATCAAGCTTTTGAATTATTAAAACAGAAATTATTGTCCGAAGGCCTTTTTGATGCCAAACATAAAAAGCAAATTCCTGCCTACCCGCGAGCGGTCGGTGTTGTGACGAGTAAGACCGGCGCTGCAATTCGAGACATTATTAATGTTGCAAAACGTCGACATCCAGGAATTCCGTTAACTGTTTACAATGCTCGTGTTCAAGGCATCGGTGCCGCTGAAGAAATCATACGAGGTATAGACATATTTGAAAAGATGCGTCAAGTTGATGTCATCATTATTGGACGTGGAGGCGGTTCTCTTGAAGATATGTGGCCTTTTAATAATGAAGAATTAGCGCGAACCATTTACAACGCTGGCATCCCGATTGTTTCGGCTGTTGGTCATGAAGTTGACTATTCAATAAGTGATTGGGTGGCAGATCTTAGAGCTCCAACCCCATCCGCAGCCGCCGAAATCGTATTCCCCGAAAAATCGAAAATGGCAGAGCATCTAACTCAAAAATCAATTGAAATTGTTCGTTTGTTACAATCAACAATTAATATTAGACGGAAACACTTGATGGCCTTATCATCGAGTTACGGGATCAATAGCCTACCAAATCGCATTCGTTATTCTCGGCAAACACTTGACAGTCAATCTGATAAAATATCAAATCTTTTTAATGCATTAATGCTTTCAAGGCAAAATCAATTACGATCAATTGAAAAGAATTTATTGCACTTAAACCCCGATTCGGTTGTGAAACGAGGCTATGCGATTGTTCGAAATGAAACAGGTAAAATTATTCAGAATAAACGTGATGCAAAAGAGTTGGAATTGCTTAATATACAATTGGCAAAAGGTTCAATAAACGCAAGAGTGGAGAAATAATGGCACATAGAAAAAACAAAGATTTTAAATTTGATGAATTAATGACTCAACTCGAAACACTCGTGCAAAATTTAGAAAGTGATGATATTAATCTTGATGATGCCGTTCAAACTTACAAAGAAGCCATTAAATTGATTGGACTGAGTCAAAAAAAATTAAATGAGGCTGAAGCAGATGTTCAGGAAGTTATCCAAAACTCTGAAAATATATTGATGACTCAAAAGCTAGATTAGGAGACAGATCATGAAGTTGCTCATCTGGGGCTATCAAATGAATAATGAAATTCATGAAAGTGTGTTGGACATGATTCAAACACTTGAGTTGGATGGGCACGATGTCAGCGTCATGGATAAATTTGCCGAAAATTTAAATATTTCTGACTCCGTTGTGACCGTTCAATCCGATAAGATCCCAAGTGATATTGAATTTCTCATCGCAATAGGTGGTGATGGTACGCTCCTATCAGCTGCCCATGCCGTAATGGTAAGACCCATTCCAATATTAGGTGTAAATTTAGGAAGTCTTGGTTTTTTAACAGGCTTAGAACGTCAATGGAAACAGGGGCTTAAAGATATATTGAGTGGCCACTATCATGTTGAAAATCGTATGGTCCTCAACTGTGTTATTCGACATCAAGACGGAAGCGAAGATCAATTTTGGGCGCTCAACGACATTGTTATTGAACGACGAGATAATTTTTCAATGCTCCCCATTCGTGTTGATGTTAACGATGATTATTTAAACACTTATTTAGCGGATGGCTTAATAATCTCAACACCCACAGGCTCAACGGCTTATTCGTTATCAGCTGGCGGACCCATCATGGATCCTATTCTAGAGGCAATCATTATTACGCCAATTAGCCCCCACACCTTGTCCGTTCGACCCATCGTGATTCCCGAATCAAAGAGAATTTATCTTCAATTACCCAATCCAGAAAATGAAGGTCGAATCCATATTGACGGTAGAGAAAGTCGAGAAATTACATCCTCTGATAGGATTCGTGTACGAACAAGCTCCTACAAAATTCAGTTAGTGAGTTGGTCTGGCGCTACTTTTTATAAAAAATTACGGACTAAACTTCATTGGGGAAGTCGAAATAGCTAAATTATCGTTCGGTGTACTCGATAAATACAATCGTTCATAACTACAGGAATATGGTGTTGGATGGCAAGCTCGCGTGCTTCTTCATTGATAACATGATCCTGCATCCAAATGAGTTTTATATCATTTCGTTGGATGGCTTCTTTGACGATAGGCAAAACAGCATTTGAATTTCGGAAAATATTGACGATATCGACTAAACCAGGTATTTCTGAAATGCTTGGGTAGCAGACTTCACCGAATAATATATCATGGCCAGGATTGACTGGAACAACAGCGTAATAATCCATCAAATATTCAGAAATATAATTGCTAGGTCGGCTCGTATTGGGTGATGCACCTACGACAGCAATTGTTTTCGCCTCTTCCAATATCTTAATAATATATGCATCCATTTAATGGCTCCTTTTAAAAATATTTCCTAAAACTTGCCCGGCGATATTGGGATTTTCTTTGAGACGTCGTGTTGAATAGGCAAACCATTCTTTCCCGTAGGGAACATATATCCTCACCTTAAAACCTTTGTCTTTTAAAGCATGCAGTTGATTGAGGACAGGAACACCCAGTAAAGCCTGAAATTCAAAATTCTCCTTAAAAATATCAGCGTCTTCTATAAGCTTTATCGACCTTTCAAACAGCACATCATCATGCGTTGCGATGCCGACATAAGTTTTATGCCTCAGCATTTCCTCAATGAGTTTCATAAAATAATCTTGAACTTCCTCACGTTTTTGAAAAGCAATGGCAGGCGATTCTTTATAAATGCCTTTACAAATTCGTAAATTTCCATCATTCTCAATAATATTTTGGACATCCTTGAAACTTCGTTTCATGTAAGCCTGGATGACAGTTCCAATATTTGAATACGTCTTTTTAAGGTCTAAATATAGTTTTAGCGTGATGTCTGTAAACGGTGAATTTTCCATATCGATGCGAATAAAAATACCTAATTCATGAGCTCGCATCACAATTTCGGTGATGTTTTGGATACCGATATTTTCATCAATTGCCAGCCCTAATGCGGTGGGTTTTAAGGAAACATTTTTTTCTATTCCCGAAGCAATAATCGTATCAAGGAGCGCTAGATATTCATTTTTGGCTGTTGCGGCTTGTTCAAGAGTCGTTACGGATTCTCCCAATATATCGAGGGTCGTGAGAAACCCCTGATCTTGAAGACCTTTGCAAATCTGTATGGCGTCTTCAACTTTTTCTCCTGCGATGTAACGACCTGAAAAAAATTTAACAATAAACTTGGGTGTGAAAGGTAATAAAAGTGCAATGAATTGATTAAACATACGAATCCTACAAAAACTGTGAAAGAGTTGGGTAAAGAAGTTTATACATACAACTTATGCGTGTATGTATCATGCCAAAGGTCTAATATAATATTCGAATACGTGTTGCGTCTCACGCCAATTTGGGAATTTCTGTAATATGTAAGTCGCCGGTGAAAATTGCTTTGAAATATTTTCTTTTACATGTCCTGAAACAAATTGATAGCCTCTCTTTTTTAGCCAACTGAGATAGACTCTTTTGAGGGTTTTTGCATATCCAGATTTTCGATATTTTTCGGTAAAAACGAAAGCATAGGTATAAATCGTATTGTATTGGCCAAAATGTGGATCAGCAGTTGCCCATGGTTTGTCATCAAAATTTTCGATTGGAATACCAATTAAAATACCAATGACTTCACCTCGCATTTTTCCAACAAAGGGGAGGGTTTTGGGATAATTGAAATAGCGCCTGACGGTTTTTTTGGTGAAGGCGGTATTTTTTCCAAATAATTCCACTAATTCTTCAGAGATAGCGATAACCCTTTCGGCGTCATCGCTAGAAAGGGACTCCACTAATTCTATTGTAAAGTGCATGGATTGGGCAATAAGTTGAGTCCGACTCTTTGCAGGAGGGTCGCTTTTTGATTTAAAAAATTCAAGTTGAGTCATGGCACTCAATTTTAGAAAATTGTATGCCTTCACCAAGGGTTATCATAAAAAATTATCGACCTTTTTTTATGCTCGTGAAAAGGGAAAAATACATCTTAAATCCGAACGAATACGCAAAATATTCAATTTTTAATAAAACTCTTCTTGAATATGACATCAACTTGCATAGACTCAATGGAGAAAAGATGAGGTTTAATAATGTTTAAAGAAAATTTATTGAGGGAAAAAATTGTCCTAATTACTGGCGGTGGTACAGGTTTAGGAAAAGCAATGGCACAGCGATTCTTGGAACTGGGTGCAATCGTCGTGATTGCAAGCCGAAAAGAAGACGTCATTAAAAAATCAGTTGAAGAGTTATCCGCTAATGCAAAAGATCGCGTTTTTGGATACCCATTGGATGTTCGGAATTATCTCGACGTGCAAGCCCTTATTGAAAAAGTGAAAATTGACGTGGGCATGATTAATATTTTGGTGAATAATGCAGCGGGTAATTTTATTTCTCCGACGGAACGTCTTTCACCAAAAGCTTTTGATGTGATTACAGACATCGTTTTAAAAGGCAGCATTAATTGTACACTTGCACTGGGCAAAGCTTGGATTGAAAATAAAATATCGGGTCGTGTCTTAAATATCGCAACGACCTACGCGAACTCTGGCTCTGGCTACGTTGTGCCATCGGCCGTTTCCAAAGCGGGTGTTGTGGCGATGACTAAATCGTTGGCTGTTGAGTGGGCAAAATACGGCATCACAATGAACGCAATTGCACCTGGCCCCTTCCCTACAAAAGGTGCATGGGAAAGATTGATGCCGCCAGGTTTGGAAAAAGTAATGATTAATCGTATTCCGCTAAAACGAGTTGGGAAACATGAAGAATTGACAAATCTCGCGGCCTATCTTTTAGCCGATGAAACAAATTATATCAATGGTGAAGTGATTACGATTGATGGCGGAGAATGGTTGCAAGGAGCAGGTGAATTCAACTTTTTAGAACAACTACCGAGTGAAGCTTGGGATGCTATGGAACAGCAGGTTCGCAAAGCGAATACGAAATAAGAATCCAAAATCATAAATAAAAAAAGGCTCCGGGAAGAGCCTTTTTTTGTAATTAGAATGTGTATATTATCAATATGCTTTTGCAAAAATGACTTCGTATTGAGCTGGTTGCCCGGAGTAAACACATGTCCTTTCAGTCGCTTTTGAATTGAATGGAATAATCCGAATCGTTGCTTTTGTCTCTTCTTTGATTTTATTTTCAGTTTCCCTCGAACCATCCCAATAGGCTTTAATAAAACCGCCTTTATCGTTCAAAACCTGTTTGAACTCTTCCCATGTTTCAACGGTGCTTGTATTTTCTTCCCGATACAAAACGGCGCGTTCAAACAGTTCGTTTTGAATCGTCGTGAGTTTATCAAACAGCATCGAAGCCAAATTATCTAGTGAGATGAATTCTTTTACACCATTATGGCGCGTAACAACTTTTGCATGATTTTCACTAATATCACGATGACCAATTTCAACACGCATGGGAACGCCTCGCATTTCCCATTCATTAAATTTGAATCCAGGAGATTTCGTTTCATCGTCGTCAATTTTCACGCGTACATTCTTTTTTAAAAGAGCCGTCGAAATGTCATCCACCTTCGACATAACGAGAATTTTCTCGTCTTCTGTTTTAAAAATGGGGACAAAGACAATTTGGAAAGGGGCAATATTAGGCGGTAAAATGAGTCCTTTATCGTCGCCATGCGTCATAATGACAGCACCGATTAAGCGGGTACTGACGCCCCAAGAAGTGGCATAAACAAACTCAGGATTATTGTCTGTGTTTTGAAACGTAACGTCGAAAGCTTTGGCGAAATTTTGTCCCAAATAATGACTGGTGCCAGCTTGTAGCGCTTTGCCGTCGCGCATCATTGCTTCGATAGAATAGGTATTAACTGCACCGGCAAATTTTTCGTTTTCAGATTTTTGACCGACGATAACAGGCATTCCCAATACATTTTCAGAAAATTCCCGGTATACTTCCAACATTTTGAGTGTTTCTTCTTGCGCCTCTTCGGCTGTTGCATGCGCCGTATGTCCTTCTTGCCATAAAAATTCTGTTGTTCGAATAAACAGTCGGGGACGCATTTCCCAACGGAACACGTTGGCCCACTGGTTAATTAATAAAGGCAGGTCGCGATAACTTGAGATCCATTTTTTATACATGTGCCAAATAATAGTTTCGGAAGTAGGTCGGACAATGAGAGGTTCCTCAAGCTTTTTACCTCCACCATGCGTAACAACCGCAACTTCGGGGGCAAATCCCTCTACGTGCTCAGCTTCTTTTTCTAAAAAACTTTGAGGAATAAATGTCGGGAAATAGGCATTCACATGTCCTGTAGCTTTGAATCGTTGATCAAGTTCTTTTTGAATGAGTTCCCAAATTGCGTAACCGTATGGGCGCATAACCATCGTCCCTTTTACAGGGCCGTGATCCGCCAATTGTGCTAGTTTTACGACATCGTTATACCACTTTGAGAAATCTACGCTTTGTTTTGTGACGCCTTTTGCCAAGGTGAAATCCTTTCATTTTTTAGTTCATCGCTTCATTTTCGAAGCGTTGGAACAATAACATTTTCAATCTACTTTGCCAAGTGGAAGAAATAGATAATATTCATATTAAAAATTTGATATCGCTATGATAAAAATTACATTGGTCGCTCAATGATAAGTCTAAAACAAAATATTAATAATCGAAGTCGAAACCACATAGAGGAAGACTCTAATAAATATTCTGGAAATAAAATTGCGCTAGAGAGCGCAATTTTTTTAATAAATAAAAAACGGAGTGAATAAATGGAAAAAGTACTAGAGCTATTGATTGAATTACAAAATATTGATACTGAATTAATCAGTATCGAGGATAGCAAAGGTAATCTTCCAGAAAAAGTTAATACTCTAAACAATAATCTTGAAGAAAAGAAAATAGCTCTCGATAAAGTGGCACAGAGTTTAGATGTCGAGAAAAAAGATTTGGCGCAATTGGGAAATGAAATCAAAGAGAATGAAGTCAAACTTAACAAATTTCAAGACCAACTTTACCTTGTTACGACCAATCGCGAATACGATGCATTAACGAATGAAATCGAAACAATCAAAGCTCGTAATGAAGAAATTGAATCGATTCAAGAATCAAAAGAAGAACGCGCTGAACTTTTAGAAAAGCAATTAGCCGTACTTCAAGAAGAGACATCAGAGCTTAAAAAAATGCTGGATGTTAAAATCGTTGAATTGTCGGAGAAAACGGATAAAAATGAAAGTCGTCAAGAAATATTAGAGAAAAGTAAAGCCAAAATTGAAGCTCAAATTAGACCTCGGTTTTTAAGAAAATATCAACGTATCCTTCATGCAAAACGCAATGCTCTCGTCAAATTAAATCGTGATTCGTGTGATGGCTGTCATAAAAAGATTAATGACCAAAAAATTTATGAAGTGCGTCAAATGAACCAAATCATCGAATGTGAAGGCTGCGGTCGCATTATTATTTCTGATGAAATTGAAGATTTGACATAAAACGTAATATAGATTATTGACAAGCGGGTGATTGGGCAATCGCTTTTCCTTTTGGGGAGAAGAGGAAAGTCCGGACTCCACAGGACAAGATGCCCACTTTCAGAAAGTGGGACCTCGCAAGAGGATGGAAAGTGCCACAGAAAAAATACCGCCTTGGTTCGCCAGGGTAAGGGTGAAATCGCGAGGTAAGAGCTCACGTCTTTACATGGCAACATGTAAGGTAGGAAAACCCCATCTGGAGCAACTCCAAGCAGAAGATTGTGCGGTCCGCATGTGTGTCTTCGGGTAGGAGGCGAGAATAATGAAGAGATTCATTATCTAGATCAATGGTTGCCTACGCTAGACGTAAAATCTAGGGAGACAGAATCCGGCTTATAGATCACCACCTTGTTAAATTGTTCGCTAAAAAAAAGTTCAGACTCGTCTGGACTTTTTTTTTAAATATCCTTTAACTGAAAAATAACTATGGACAAATTGTCACGAAATTACGTAACTTCTCTCTAAGATGAATGATCAACAAAACTTCCACAAAAGACAGAAGAATATAGGCTAACATATGGACAAAAATTATGTAATCATTGGGGGAGATGCTGCAGGGATGAGTGCCGCTTCGAAAATCCGCCGCAGTAAACCTGAATCCAATATTATTGTTTTTGAAAAAGGTGAATATATCTCATTTGCAGCATGTGGCATCCCTTATTGGTTGGGTGGTGTAATCGACTCAGATTCAAAATTGCGTATTTTGACACCTGAAACCGCAAGAAGTAAACGGAATATTGATGTTCGGAATTTCCACGAAGCTCTATCGATTGATACGGATAATCGCACGATAGTTGTTAAAAATATTAAAACCGGCGACATCATTAAGCAACGTTATGATCAATTAATCATAGCAACAGGCGCACGCGCCATCATCCCGCCAATTCCCGGTGTTGAAACAACCGGAATTTTTCCATTACGATCATTGAGCCATGGACAACGCATCAATACCTATATCAATGAAAATCATGTCCGTCATGCCGTAATTGTAGGCGCTGGATATATTGGGTTAGAGATGGCAGAAGCCTTCGTTTCCAGAGGGATACAAGTTGAAATCATTGAAATGGCCCATCAAATTATGCCAAATTATGATGGCGATATGGTTGAAAAAGTTACATCGCATCTAAAAGAAAAAGGTGTGATTCTTCATCTTGAAAACCGAGTTACAGGTTTTGAGAAAAATGCTTCTACTATTTCAGTGTCTCTAAGTCAAGCCCCACACATACTTCAAGCGGAATTAGTGATTATGGCAACAGGAGTTGCACCAAATTCTGAAATTGCAGAATCTGCAGGCATAAAATGTGGTCCAAGCAAGGGAATCAAAATAAACGCAAAAATGCAGACAAGTGTTGATAGAGTTTGGGCGGCAGGTGATTGTGTTGAATATCATCATCTTGTACTTGGTGAGGCAGTCTATATTCCACTTGCTCCATCTGCCAACAAGGGAGGTCGAATTGCGGGTGATAATGCGACAGGACAATCTTTTGAATTTCCTGGCATTTTGGGAACTTCCGTCGTAAAAGTATTTGATTATACCATGGCATCAACGGGTCTAACGGAAAAGCTTGCACTCTCAAGTGGAAAATTCCCAAAAGCACGTTCCGTTGTTATCACAGAATCCAACAAAGCAAAATATTATCCAGGTGCGACGCCTGTGACGGTCAAACTTGTTATTGATGGGAAAAATAATCGCATCATAGGCGCTCAAATGTTTGGGAAAGCAGATGTCGCCAAACGCATTGACATCATTGCAGTCGCTATCACCGCTAAGATGACAGCCCACGATGTGGCCATGTTGGATTTGAGTTATGCACCACCTTTTGCGCCGGTTTATGACCCGATTCATATTGCTGCTGGTGTTGCAGACAAATGATTTTACCCTGAGTCCAACCCTCTCATATTTTCTATAAAATAGTTCTCAGTGCATTGACTATTATAACGAGAACTTCGATATAAAACTAAAATTAGTGAGAGAAAAAAAGATGATTACTAAAGGAATGTTTATTGAAGATTTGGTAGTTGATTATCCACATCTCATTGGGCCTTTAAAAGACGAGGGCATCGTATGCTTAGCGTGTGGGGAACCCATGTGGGGAACTTTGGAAGAGCAGGCAAAAGAAAAGGGTATTAAAAATATTGATAAAATTGTTGAGAAAATGAATCATTTGCTGGCAGAAGAAAATATTGATTTGTCTTTTAAAAATGACGTTCTAAGCGAAGATGATTTTTCGGATTAAAGCAATTTTGTAAACAATATTTTATAACATATTTAGGGCTTGAGCTTGTATTCCAGCCTATTATTTCGTAAGAACACGGACAGAATGGAGAAGTGATGGCTGACATTATTATCAAACAATTAAAAGGCGCGACCTTTATAGCTAAAGGAGCTTCAAACCATTGGGTCGCAATGGATGGAACCGATAAAGTCGGTGGTTTTGATGCTGCGGCTCGACCACTAGAAATGGTTCTTTTTGGTTTAGGTGGTTGTACAGCTGTCGATGTAAAAACCATTCTTGAAAAAATGAAACTTAATATAGAAAATATCGAGATTGAAATTGATTCAGAACGGGCTGATGAACATCCGAAAGTATTTACTAAAATAAAAATGGTTTATCATTTTTATGGCAAAAATCTCGCTCTAAAAAAATTAGAAAAAGCTGTGAATTTATCCAAAGAAACATATTGCTCCGTAACAGCAATGTTAAAACATTCAGCTGAATTTGAAGTTTCTATTGAAAATCACAATACAGCGGAATAAACAGGAAACAGTCTGGAGCTTGCATAAATAATGATGAACTTTTATAAAGATAAAAAATTCTTAGGAGCCTTATTCGTCGGTGCTATTGGTGGATATTTGTATTACTATTTTATAGGGTGTAAAAGTGGGTCATGTCCCATAACATCGAGTGCGACAATCTCAACACTCTATGGCGCTATGATAGGGGGGATCGCTTTTTTCCCTTCTAAAAAAAAGAAAAATAATCCTGAAATAGCTAAAACTTCGGAGCTCTAAAATGAAATTAAGAATGATTATAATTGGATTATTAACGATGATGTCATTGAGTTTTGCTCATATAAATTTTGAATTTACAGCTATTGACTCCATGGTAGAAACCGATACAACAGGACAATGGGGGGTTATTATTTTACGCGGTGATGTACTTAATTTGACATCGTCTTCTATTCGCATTACCGCCATTAGGGAAACTCAACAAATCCCTGCAACCTGGAGTTGTAATTTTTGTTTTGGTTCAGCGTGTTTAGCACCATTTATTGATGAGTATTCTGATGATGTTGCTGGCGACAGCCTCGTTGATTTTACACTCGATATTTATCCAAACGGCGAAATTGGAACAGGTATTTGGTTAATGACGATGATTGACTCTGTCTCAATGGAAACTGATTCGGCACTTTTTACATTAACTTATAATCCAACTACCAGCATTGATGGCTCAAAACGCCCCATACAGATGTCATTTTCAGCCTACCCAAATCCTACAAACGACTTTATTTCACTCCAAATTCCCACCGAATACGCAGACGGTATTTCCACGATGAAGATTTACGATATTACTGGACGAAACGTCTTAGAAAAACAACATTCCATAAAAACAGGACAAAATGCGTATATAGATGTTAGTTCACTATCGTCAGGTATGTACTTTGTCTCTGTTCAACAAGGTAATCTAATAACTCAAACAAAAATACAGGTGGTAAAATAATGAAAACATTAAGACGCATCAGTATCATTTTATTAGCATTATTTATTCTAAATTTCGCAGGAGATAAAGTTTTTCCACATTCTAAGATAAAGACAATGAAGGGTGAGACTATTTCTTCGGGGAAAATACTCAATCATAAATTGACATTGATTAATTTTTGGTCCACTTGGTGTGTACCCTGTAAAAAGGAAATGAAATACCTTCAGGAACTTCATCAAAAATATGCTAAAGATGATTTCCAAGTCGTTGGTATTTCAATAGATGATTCAAAAACTGTTTCGCGCGTTCCATCTATTATAAAAAGCAAAAAATTAAGCTATCCAATTTTTTTAGATACGGATAAATCGCTTTATAGAAAATTTCATACTTCGTCCGTTCCATTTTCCGTACTCGTTGATCAAAATGGAAATATTATTTGGGAGCATCAAGGCTATACGCCTGGAGATGAAAAATTGATGGAAAAACAAATTTTTGCGTTTTTAAATCAAAAGAACCACATAAAAGATTTGCCCAAAACAAAAACATTAAGAGAAAAACCACAAGACAAAGGTCGAATTCAAAAAGCAAACGGCTAACTTCATAGGTTTTGAAAGCGCAACCCCGTTTTTTTATTCAGAATATAGACGTTGAAATATTTGAAATATTGAGAATGAATGAATTTTAAAATATCAAGACGTTTATTGTTCGTCTGGATACTATTCTTATCAGCGACACTAATCGCGCAATCCATTGAATATAGTTTAGGATTTCAATCAAGATTAGGTCGAGGTGACCAAATTGGAATTCCTTATGACTATTCTGAAAGCTACTTAGATTTACAAGCATCTGCGAAGAATTGGACATTGATGACTCAGCTCGAGTGGAGTCAACCCCCTGAATATGGGCGTGAATTAATTGGCATTCATCGCTTTTCTGTCGAGCGGTTTAAGGGCTCAGCATTATTTCAGTTGGGGCATTTAGCGCATATTTTTGGGTCTGGAATGAGCTTGAATTTATATGAAGATCAAAACATCAATCTTGACAATATGCCATTGGGTTTAAAACTATCTTTTAGAACAAAAAATGACGCATTGATTACAGCTTTGGTGGGACGTAAAGACAATTTTCAATACTATGCGCCTGGGAGCAATAGTCGTGTTCCTGATGGAGATGTCTCATACGACATTGCAGGTATTGAACTTGAAAAGTCACTTTTTGATGGAGCGATTGGATTTCAACCTCGCTTGGTCTGGAGCAATTTTAAATCTGATATTCAGCACTTATCTCTCAATACGCCTGGGCAACTCATCCAAAATCAAATACGCCAGCAAATGATGACGTGGGATATGGGCGTTTCAAGCGGATTCTATGGATTGAACTGGGACATAAAAATGGATGCATCATACCAAATGAAACTGGCCGATGTTCCCTTTCTTAATCAAGAAATTCATTTTGATGCTCATGTCGCTTCAATCGTCAATACCTCATTGGATCAAAATTTTTCTGGAAAATCTGTATATTCTCGGTTCTCCTGGTACCCTGATTGGATGACAGCGAGTTTAGAATATAAATATTACGGATTGAATCAAACGTCTCCTAATGACCGTATTGATGTGTATCGCTTAGGTCTCCAACCCTTGCCTTTTCAAGTGGGTCCAACGGTCATTCGGCAACATGAATTAGCGCTCCTCGCATCCGTAACACATCCCGTTGATTATGCGGACGAAATGGGTTTTTATGGCGAAATTATTATCCCTATGCAAAATTTTATATTAAGTATGGATGCCACTATTGCATCATGGACAACAAATTGGTCCAACGAATTTTATCAAGACAGTCGTTATTTCCCTTCCTTACATTCAACGTATCAACCCTTTTGGGAACTCCATTCTGAATTTGATTACAGTGGCGATTCCTTCACATCAAAATCAGGCATTGCGCTGACGGAATCAGCATTAAACGGAATTGATGTCGCCGAGATTACGCGTCATTTTACACTTGTCCCAACTTATTTTTCCTGGCACTTCAATGACACATACTCAATCGGTGGATTAATGGAGTATCAAAACTCTTCGGTTTTTTCATTGCCATTTGAAACTGATATTAGATCACATGGGCATGATTATGAGAGTTATCATTTTATTGCTTCTGTTGATATAATGTCCAAATATTCATTGGCTTATATTTCCGATTTTAGTTCGGATCCAGCGCTCTATCAAGGTGATCGAACAGAAGGATTTCAATCGTGGAATAGTGTCGAAGTTTCTTCTCGCACCCTTGAAAATTTATCAATTAGGATGAGTTATGGCTCGGAAAAAGGAGGCGTTCGCTGCACAGGAGGTGTTTGCCGACTGATCAATCCTTTCGAAGGTTTTCGCATGATTATGGAGTATAGACTATGAAATATTTTCTAATGATTTTTAGTCTTATTTTATTGATGAGCTGTGACGTTTGGGAAAATTGGTCATTACCAAATTCAACAATTAGCTCCCATATCATCATTCAAAAGAATAAAGAGACCATAATTACACTTCAAGAGGTTTTCAAATTAGAGAATCAAGTTCTACAAATAAATAATATTGATGCCTCTGACACTTCGCTCTTAGCTATTACTGAAGGGCAGAATGATACCCTTATTTTATGGGGTAAAGATATTGGTAGTGCCACTATTTCAGCGACATTTGAATCAGAGTATTATTATGATGCACTTCTCAATATTGAGATAACAGATGGCTATCCCGTCGATACGAAAATGGGTGAAACGTCTATCATCAACTTGAGCAATATTTTTAATATTGATAGCACTGGATTTGATTCAATTGCTGTTTTGAGTCCTTCAAGTGACGTTGCAACTATAAATCTATTATCAAATGGACGCATTGAAATATATGGCGTATGGCCCGGAGAACTTCAAAGTCAAATTGAATTATATTTTGCGGGAAATTTGGTTGAAATTGGCTTACTCGCCATCAACGTTACCAACCCATTACGTGCACTGGTTGAGTTATTTACGAATTCAGGGTGCATTAATTGTCCTGTCGCAAATGAATTCCTTGATGATAAATTAGTAATGCATGATGAATACATGTCTATTATACGTTACCATGCTTATTGGCCTGAATTTGGTGATATTATGTATCATTATAATACACCCGTCAATCAAGCTCGCTTAGACTTCTATATGGTTCCTCTAACACCGTATCTTGTAGTGAATGGAAATATTATTGGTGAATGGAACGAAGCGGATTGGGAACAGTCATTGCAAGAATCTTATGAAATAGAATCTCCTTTGTATCTCAATCTAGGAGCAAATATAATAAGTGATTCCTTAATTGCAGTTCTTGATGTTATTGAAGTTGAAAATATTACGGAAGTCCTTACGCTAAGCTTCGTTTTGATTGAAGATTCTATTGAGTATGCCGGAACAAATGGTGAAATATTGCATCAACAAGTGATGCGAAAAAAAATTGATTATGCGTTAGCAGACATCGAAAACGGATCTTGGCGTGCCAGTTTCTTTTTAGATGATGTCTTAGTTCGTGAGCATTTATCGGTAGTGGCCTATGTACAGAACAACACAAAGGTCGTTTATCAATCCACGGTTATTAGATAATAATTACGACATAAATAGTTAAAAATTTAGATTCAAAAAGGCTCCTCAAAGGAGCCTTTTTGAAAGAGGACGAAACAGCATTTTTTAACACCCACCAGCGGGTGCTTTCTTTGCCTTTTTACGTTTGATTACGGGTTTGTTTGTGTTCGTTGCAGGGGCCGTTGCTTGGATTTCTGCACCACCGCCACCGAAATATTCACTGGCTCCTTTTTTGAAATCGTATTTCGCGATTTCTTCATCAGAACTATAAATGGACGGTGCCTTTGGGCTAAGAATCGATTCAAACCAATAATTTAAGCCACCTTGAAGAACATAATTATTTTCATAGCCTAATTGACGTAAAACCATCCAAGCTTGATGAGAATACATGGTTCCATTAGAATAAAATACATTCATTTTGACACCCTGATCTAAAATGTCAACGTAGTCGTCATTTAGAATATCAGCGATAGGAATATTAAATGCGTTGGTCAAATGGTACGTAGCGAATTCATCGGGAGAGCGAACATCAATAATTTGAATGGATGGATCTTTCGTGATAATCCAATGGGCCAAATCTTCAGGCGAAATAATTTCGGATCCGTCTCTAACCTCAGTTATCATATCAGAAGCCGTGAGTTTATACCGTTTGGTCGTATTTTCGGGTACCATAGCAATGACGACACCCAACAATAAAGTAACAGCTAATGTCAATATACGTGCATTCATTTTAATACTCCTCTCTAGTGAATTTCTTCTCGGCCCATTCGCCAATCCAAAACATGATTCCAGCAGCAATAATGACGAGTAAAGCCATCACACCACCCGAAACACCCAGTATTTCGCTGATTTTGGGATTCCCTAAATTACCAGAATTATAAAATTCTTTCCAAAGAGGATAACCTTCTCCGAAAACAAAGATGCCAATAACGACGCCTGCGAGAAATATCATTGCATCAATTTTACCGATGGCAGCAGCGCAAACACTGGTGCCAGGACAGAAACCGCCAATAATAAAGCCAGCCCCCATAATGACGCCGCCACCTATTGCAGACCAAATAAAAGTTGGGTTAACATAGACGAGGTTTAAATCAATCCATCCGAAAAGACTAAAATATAGAAGCCCAAGCATGGCGGTGACAGCTGCGGTGAAGAAAACTTTTAAAACGACCGTATCATATCCATAAAATAATCCGGCCAATTTTCGGCTTGACGAAAATCCAGCTTGTTCTAATGCAAAACCAAATCCGATACCAATAATAAACGCAATGAGCATATTCCAATCTTGCCCAATGATTTCTTGTGGAACTAAAGGACCCATGATTGCCTCCTAAATCCAATTTTTTCTAAAAGTGTAAGCTAAGCCAAAAGCTGTTCCAAAAATGGCAGCCATGGTTATAAAGCCGCCAAGAGATAGTACCGCCATTCCTGTAAGTGCGGAACCACTCGTACAGCCTCGACCCAACTGTGAACCAAAACCAAAAAGAACACCGCCAATTAAAGCCATGGTAAGTCTCTTATTCGCTGTTATTTTTGGAAAATGTTCAACTTTGATTTTAAGACGACCTGAAAGTGCACCCGAGATAAAACCGCCAACTAAAACGCCCAAAATTTCAAAAGAAAGCCAAGAGTTTAGAGGGTTTTTACCATCGGCGACGTACTTGCCAAAATAGCCGTTTGTTTCAACATGTTCTGCAGCTACAATATGCTCAGAAGCTACTAAAAGATTTTTAAACGCTCCACTTGCTCCTAGACCGCGTCCGGAAAAGAAAAAAGCCATGAGCAAAACCAAGCCAAGCATCAAGCCAGCTAGGTAGGGATTCATATACTTTGTTTTCATCAGTTATTCCTTTATTTAATTAATATTGGCATTTATCAATACAACCAACGACTTGCTTGGCCCGCTGAAACAACGATGAAGCGCAACATGAGATTTCCCATAACGATTAAAACGACAGGGACAATGGCTGGTATAAATTTTTTCCGCAATTCCATTAATTCGAGTCCACCAGGTAGAATGAGTCCCATTGCAACGACAAGAACCCAAAAGGGGACCGTATAACTTCCGCCGAGGAACATATGAGCGGCTTCAATATGAACAGCAGTACTTGCCAATAATCCCATAAATAAGTGGACGATTAAAAAAAATTCGGTGACGATTAAAAATAAGTCAATCTTGATAAAATGTTTTTTCTCTTCATGAGATTTGGCGAAATAAGCCGTTAAAGCGGCGGCAGCAGACAATCCTGAAATTAAAAATAAAGGGCCGAGGATTGATGTGTTCCAAAAGGGTCGTGCATTAAACGCCGAGAGCAAAATCCCCGTGTACATTCCCAATGTAGTGGCTAAAGCTATCAAACCGTAAGCCATGCTTTTTTCGTATTTTTTTAAGACATCAATTAAATCATAAATGAGTTGATATTTTAAGTCGAGTTTTGGGAACATATCCGGTAGCCATCGCAATATCCAAGCTATGGAAAGCGGTGTTATAAATAAAAGTGTCCAAGCGCCCCAAGACATCGGAGACTCCCATCGGATATTGGTGTAGAGTTGCCAGAAATAGAGTTTATGAGACAAATCAAACAACAATGCCAGTAAGCCAATACCAATAAGTACTGGAACCGCTAAAGGCATCCACATGACGGAAACAGGATATTTTTTAGCTTTCCCTTGTATCGAAAGCAAGGCTGCAAAAAAAAGTAAACCTGCAGAAATTCCGCCTAAAAAAAGGTAAAGTGGAATTTCCCAACCCCACGCGTGTAAGACGGGATCAATCCCTGGATTCATCCGCCCGCTGGTAATAATTTCTTCAATCATAGCAGATTCCCTTTATGTTAAGTAATAAACTTTGGGTTTTGTGCCGGCTTCTGGAATGAGGGTTTTCCATTTCCGTCGTGCGATTGTTTTACTAATTTCGCTATTGGGGTCGTCAATATCACCAAAAATCATGGCATGCGTTGGGCAAACGGACACGCAGGATGGCTTTTGCCCTAGCTCCACCCGATGGAAACAGAATGTGCATTTATCAACGTATCCTTCGGGATGTACATATCGTGCGTCATAGGGACATGACGTAATACAAGCTTTGCACCCGATACATTCATCTTCATCGACAAGAACAATTCCGCCTTCGACTTTATGGCTCGCTTCCGTTGGGCAGGTTCGAACGCAAGGCGCATCTTCGCAATGATTGCACCGTTCGGATCGAATTTCCATGGCGAGTTGAGGATAGGTTCCCGTCGTAACTTCCACGATCCAATCACGGCAATATCCAATTGGGACATTGTTTTCAGTTTGGCAGGCGACAACACAGTCATTACATCCGACACATCTTATGGTATCAATGGCCATTGCGTATCTCATGATGCCACCTCCTCTTTGCCTTCAAATCGAAAGGTTACGAAATTGCCTCGCATTCCTGTGCCGCCCATTATTGGGTCAATATGTACGCGTGTAATGAGGTCTGAATCGCTGGCTCCTTTTCCGAACGCTCGTTTCAGCCGTTTATCCGTATGTCCAAATCCATGCACCATATAAACGGAATCAAAACGAATCCTTTCCGTAACGCGCACTTTGATTGGTGTGTCAGAGACAACGCCATCTTGATTCTCAAGCCATATTTTTTGGTCGTTTTTCAATCCCCATTCTTTCGCAACTTTTGGATTTACCCAGACAGAGTTTTCGTCCATTAAATCATTCAAGTTCGGATTGTTGGATGTGCGACTAAAGGTATGCATGGGAGCGCGACCGTAAATGAGTCGATAAAATCCAGATTGAGGTTCTTCATGTGCTGTGTATTGCGGCATTGGATCAAAGCCTTCTTCTTCAAGAGAAGTCGAATATAGCTCAATTTTACCAGTATTTGTATTGAACTCAAAATCCTCCAAGCCCGTCATGGGATACATGTCGTCTTCTTCGCGTACAAATTTTTTGACGCCGATTTGCTTCATTTCTTCGAGGGACGAACCGACTTGTTTTAGTTGCCAATCCAATAGTTCGGACACATCCTCATAAGGGAAGTAATCTTTAAGTCCTAATCGATTGGCCAATTGTTTCGCCATCCACCATGCTGGTTTTGTATCAAATTTGGGTTCAGCAGCAGGCATTCTCAATGCGATATTGGGTTCTCGATTTTGAGAAACGCGAATCATGTCGTAGCGCTCTAAATACGTACATTCAGGTAAAACAACATCAGCGTAGCCCGTAATTTCCATCGGCATGGTATCAACAACAACCATTAGCTCTAAAGCATTGATAGCAGCCAAAGTCTTTTCACGCTCTGGAAGCGTATGAATAAGATTCGTCCCATTGACAATCCATCCTTTTAGAGATGCGGGTTTTTCTAGTGTTGGAGTTGACGCATCAACGAATCCATTGGCAAGAGACAAGCCAGCCAAGTTATACTTTCCGTTTAAGTCATCACGCCAGGTGCGCTTTAATTTGGGATATTTAGGGTGTGGATATTTGGGTAATTTTGCTTTTACAGGATAATAAAACCCCCCTCGTTGTCCCCATGAACCGAGGAGCGCATTTAAAATAGCAACAGCTCTAAGTCGTTGAGTGTCATCACCATACCATGTAACATGACGTCCTGGATGAACAATGACAGCCGGTGCTGCATTGGCCATTTCTTTTGCTGTTTTACGAATAACATCAGGCTTTATAGTTGTGATGCCATAAGCCCATTCGGGTGTCATAGTTTTAACATGCTCTTTAAGTTGATCAAAACCGTAAGCATATTTTTCGACATATTTCTTGTTATAAAGTTCATCATAAATAAGTACGTGAATCCACGATAGGAGCAACGCAATATCGGTGGCAGGTTTAATAGGCAACCAATGTTTTGATTTACCAGCCACAATTGAAAAACGAGGATCAACCGTAATGATTGTTGCACCTTTTCCATTGGCTTCGGACAATTCTTGTACTTGACCATTATGCATATTTTCGCCTAAATGCGAGCCTATAAGAACAAGACATTTTGTATCGCGAATGTCAGTGCGCTCCGGTGAACTGATGCCTTCACCGTAAGTTGCAAAAAATGCGACTTCGCGAGGTCCGCGACATTGTGCATACGAAGGTGCGGTAATGCTATCTGATCCATAGGATTTCATGAGGTGACCTAAAAAATCGCCACCACTGCCATGTGAAAAAAGCGCCATTGACTCTGAACCGTATTCGGTGCGAATATGATTCATTTTATTGCCAATGAAATCAAAGGCCTCATCCCAGGTTGCTTGTTTGTATTTCTGAATGCCATTTTCAGTGACACGAAGGAGTGGCGTTTTGAGACGATCGTCGTCATAATACATACCGACACCTCCAGTGCCTCGCGGACAAAAACGACCATTTGAATGGGGATCATCATCATTGCCTGTAATTTTCCAAATATCACCGTCGGCATTTGTATGGACCCAACCAGCGCATTTCCAAAAACAGATTTCGCAATAGGTTGGCGTTCGTTTTGAGTAAAGTCCGGGTAATTTATCAGGTGCTAAAATTGCACCTTTTAATGAATCAAAAATAGGGTTCGCGATGGCTAAACCGCCCATTCCCATTCCCGCGATTCGAATAAATTCCCGCCTTGTTAATTGTTTTTCGCTCATTTGCCTTTCCAATTCTCTTTCAAAAAAGTTTTCATATTGTGGCATGTTGATAAGTCTTGATATACCATACAATCTCTGCAATCCGCCATCTTACAGCATTCACCTACATTTGTAAGTGACCAACAAGGTGCTAAAGTAGAGGTGTAGGCATCACAGTTTTTCCGATCTTTGTCGGAGCATTGAATCATATCCCAACACGGCGCCATACTCAACATCATTTTAATGCCGGCAAGATTAAGTCCGTTTTCTTCAATCATGATGCGGATACATTTCAAGCGTTCAATATCCGCTTGGGAATAGAGACGACGTTTTGAGTTAGTGCGCTTGGGGGAGAGTAAGCCTTCTGTTTCGTACATTCTTAACGAGTGTACTGAAACGCCAATCAGTTCCGCTACAATCCCAATTGTATATACAGGTTTGTGTTTGTCGTTTAATGTGTCGGATAGGGTTTGAAGCGGGCTCATAGCAAATCTATATTTCTCAATATAGCTTCGACAATTTTGATGCCATACTATTTGTTAATCGTTAATAGTATGTATTAGTAACTATGTTGCTTGTATATGCTTGCTTCTACCAAATAATAAAAAAGTAATGGAATAAATTAGGGATTTAGGACACTAATTTCGTTTCCCCAATTTCCGCCATAGAGTTGCGATACCAATACGCAAAGCATCAGCTGTTTTCGTTCTATTGCCGTTAAAGTGATTCAATACACGTCGAATATAGGCATTTTCATAATCTTTTAATGGTACGATGCCTTTTAATGTATCGCTTTTGATATCTTCTGAGGGATGATTTTTTAAAAAATCGAAATCTTTCATTTGTAGCACATCATTGTCCATTAATAGAATTGCACGTTCCAACGCATTTTTTAGTTCGCGAACGTTTCCATTCCAACTTTGATCCGTAAGATTGAGAAGTGCATCTTTAGAAATGGAAACATTATTTTTACCATACTGAGACTGGTAATATTGGATAAAATGGTGGGCGAGAAGGGGGATGTCTTCTTTACGTTCTCGTAATGGCGGAATGTTGATTTCCATAATATTTAAGCGATAAAAAAGGTCTTCTCTAAATTTTTTTTGTGCGACAAGTTTCTCCAAATTTTGGTTTGTCGCTGCGATAACTCTGAAATCCGAATGGATTGTCTCCGTTCCACCCAATCGTTGAATTTCTTTCGTTTCGAGGACTCGAAGTAATTTTGCCTGTAAATTGAGGGGCATCTCACCAATTTCATCTAAGAAAATCGTTCCACCATTGGCTTGCTCAAAACTACCAATTTTTATTGATTTTGCATCAGTAAAGGCACCTGGTTCATGCCCAAAAAATTCACTTTCCATGAGTGTCTCAGGAATTGCAGCCAAATTTCGTGCAACAAAATCGTGATCTTCTCTCGAACTTTGTCTATGGATTTCGTTGGCGACAACTTCCTTTCCCGTCCCACTTTCGCCTGTTATTAAAACAGTTGTGTCAGATAAAGAAATGCGTTGAATAAGATTTTTTATACTTAAAATGGAAGAAGATTTACCGATTAATTTCTGCTGTTTTGTCAGTACTTTAACCTTATTTTTTAGAAAGATATTTTCTTGAGATAAACTGATTTTTTCATCAATATTCCGAATGACAAGTCGTAATTCATCGGGAGTGAATGGCTTTTCCAGATAATCAAATACGCCAAATTTAAGAGCTGTTACAGCGGATTCGTAAGAAGTGAAGGCGGTAATGACAATAAACTCTGTTTTCTTGCCTTCCTCCTGCATGCGTTGAATCATTTCAAGACCCGTCATACTTTTCATTTTCAAATCGCTGATGACGAGTTGGAAATCGTTTTCTTTATAAAGCTGAAGCGCTTTTTGAGGGGATGACTCCGTTGTAATTGTATGACCAAGCTTCTTAATAGATTGAGTAATCGTTGCTAAAATATCGACTTCGTCATCGACGGCTAAAATATTAAGAATACTTGAGGGTGTTTTAGAAAAATTCATGCTTTTAGCTTTCTTGAATCGGTAAGTTTATGCTGACAATAGCCCCTTTTAATCGAAATAGGCTAGGTGTTTTTGGATTCCGTATTGTGAGTGTTCCTTTATGTTGATAAATAATCTCATAGCTTAAATAGAGTCCAATTCCTGTACCCGTATCTTTTGTCGAAAAAAAAGGTTCAAAGAGCTTGTCAGCGTCTTCCATATTAATGCCTGGTCCAGAATCTTGAATATCGATACAAATTGTTTTCTCCGTTTGAGCGAGTTGAATTTCTATTTCGCCATCATGTTGAATGGCATCAAAGGCATTTTGTAAAATATTGATAATAACGCGAGAAATATGAGGTTTCATGATTGGAATCTTTGAAATAATGCTGCGTTTAGTAAGACTTATTTTAATATTTTCTCGTTTCGCCTTTTTCTCAAATATGTTGATGGCTTCTGCGATGAGTTTTGATATATCCGTCAAAGATTTAATAATTTGTCCGCGACGCGATAGCTCTGAGACATCACGAATAAGGCGATGCGCTCTTTCGGTATTTCGTATGACGCGTTCAATATTTTCCAGGTTATCTTTATTTTTCAATTCTTCCTCAAGAAGCTTTGCCGACATCAATATCGAATTAAGAGGGTTGTTTAATTCGTGGGCGATACTTGCCGTTAAACGTCCCAGTGACGCGAGGCGTTCTGTTCTCGCTAAATCTTTTTCGAGTGCCAAACTTTTGGCGACACCGACTTTTACCTGTTCATGGAGATGGAGATTAAAATCGTTTAGTACTTTACGATTCCGACGTAATTCATCAATCATGCTATTGTAAGCATGAGAAACTTGACCAAATTCATCACGCCGAACGATATCAAGACGATAGAGAAAGTTTCCCTCAGCTAATTCGCGAAAGCCTTTTCGCAATTGTTTTAGAGGCAAAATAATGACTTTATTAAGAAGAAAAATTACGATATTCCCAGCAAAGAAAAACGTTATCAATACAATGGTGACGGCTTGTTTAATGCGATTAAATTCATCATCGATTTGGTTAACAATATGATCAGGAAGTGTGAAAATAACAACGCTCATCGATGTATGATTGTTTTTTGTTAAAGGAAAATAGTAGCCTAATAAACCATTTGGAAGGAGTTGTTTGTCTTGATACCGAACATCAGTAAAAACACTACTTGGATTCAGTTTCAAAGAAGGTGAATATTCACCGATATTATGAATCAGTTCGTACTTATCATCCAATAAAAGGATAGCATAAGGTTGATGTTTCGCGTAAAAACTGAGCAATATTTTATCAATGAGCGTAAAATTGGAATTTAAAAACGGTTGTTCAGAAAGGGAGAGAATATTAACGCCATCGGATTTAAAACTCTTTTCATATTGATTTTGGAAAACATTCTGAGTGGCTTGAAGAGTAATGAGGCCCAGAAACAAGAGTAGTAAAAATGCAGAATAGAAAAAAGAAATGATTTTAAAGCGAATCGAAAAAATGCCGTCAAACGAGAATCGTATTTTCATATTGACAAAAAGTAATGTTTATGACCTAAATCACAACAAATCATTTCATAATGAAATGATTTGTATCAATATGAAAATGTCTAAATATTAGAAAAAACCATCTAAAATATTGTTTATTAAGTAATAATGACAAATGGCACATCATTTGAGAAAAGAAGGGTATGCAGACAGAGCATGTTTTAATGAACTTTTCAGGAATGGACCTGAACGGCTCCAGAGAAATAACGAACTAAAGGAGAAAAAAATGAGAAAAAATCTCAGCTTAACCTTGGTACTCATCTTGGTGTTGACCATGGCAACAGCCTATGCAGATATCACGTTTAGTGGTGATGCACGTGTCCGCCCTAGAATGGATGTAAAAACATATGGCGAGAACGCCGAAAAAACCGTTACGGACAATTATTACTACTACCGAGCTCGTTTAAATGTTATGGCAAATATGAGCGAAGGTTATTACTTCAAAACTCAATTAGGAACAAATGGAGTAGCAACTTGGACGGGTAAATTTGGTACAGGTTCAACTCCTAGCGGATCTTCTATTCCTTCTGCAGGTCGTGGAACACTTTCCTTTTTGCAATTGTATTTTGGACACAAAGGTGATGCTTTTGGTTGGTCTGCAGGGATTATTCCTGTTTCGGGTAATTCCATGACGGATTTTCATTATTATCCTACTATTGCACTTGATATCCCTTGGGTGATTTATAACAATAGTGCCGCATCTGGTTTTAATTTTTATTACATGTTGGCTGGGAACAAGCTCGATTTGAAAGTTATAGTTGATGACAATCTTGGTGTCGTTACTGATGATGTTGGAGACTCACTTGATGTTACAACCAAAGATGCATATTCTATACATTTAAACTACCCTGTTAAATTTGCAGGCGTTAAGATTTCTCCCGAATTTATTAAAACATTAGGCGATGAGGGAAAAGCATCTCCAATGACGTTTGGAGCAGAAGTAGCCTTGCCCAAAATGGCAGGTTTTGGGTTTTCTATGTTTGCTGGCTTAACATCTCAAACTGTTGTAGATGCAGGAACCTATGCTGGTTTCATTGCACGGGGAAAACTAGTTGGAAAAGTTGGACCTGGATCTATAACGGCTTGGTATGATATGGCTAAACTGACAGATACATCAGGTGATGTAGATGTCATTACCAATTTTTCGTATATTTGGCTCGCATACAAATATACGGCTCATAAATCAGACCAAGGATCTCTTACGTTTGCACCAACTATTAGAATTTACAACAAGAATACGGATACTGACGGTGTCATGAGCGGATATTATTCGCGCTCAAAATTTGAATTAACAACAGAAGTAAAGTTCTAACACATTAATTTTAATCCGAGGTGGTTTTAAATTAAACCACCTCGGAAATTACACGAGGTATCGTATGAAAAAAATATTAGTACTTAGCTTAATTGTGGCAATAGGATTAACATTTTTAATAGGCTGTTCTTCAAAAGAAGAAGGATCCATTAAAATTGGTGTACTTTTGCCTCTGACGGGCTCACAAGCGAAATTTGGTGAGATGGAAAAGAATTCTTTTGATATTGCTCAAGCAGAGATTAATCAAGCAGGCGGTATTAAAGGCCGTCAATTAGAATTTGTATATGAAGATGATACAGGCAAACCGGACGTTGGACGTATGGGAATGGAAAAACTGATTGCTCAGGATAAAGTCCCCATGATTACAGGCGGTTACAGCTCATCTGTGACATTCGCAGCAGCACAAGTCGCTCAAAAATATCGCGTCCCATTTATGGTTTGTACAGGAAGTGTTGACAAAATTACGGAGCCAGAGGCGTATGATTTGAACAAAAACGATGGTGATAAATTTTATGTATATCGCATAAATCCACCTGTGTCAGAATATGCATCTGGACTAGAAGGATTTATTAATAGCGTTGTAAAACCAAAATCCGTGATGATTTTTCACGAAGGTACAACTTTTGGAACGAAGGGCGCTGAAGCATTTGCTAAAACTTGCAGCAAATTAGGCATTGATGTTTTGGGAACAGAATCTTACACCGAAGGAACAGTCGATTTCAAACCCATGCTCCTCGGCGTGAAAGAAAAAAATCCCGATGTTGTTTATATGATTGCCTATGTTATGGATGCTGCTCTTTTAATGAAACAGTCAAAAGATTTACAATTATCACCTCAGATATTTATTGGTGCTGGTGCTGGATTTACGATGCCTGCATTTAGAGAAAATGCTGGAGTTGCATCACGCAAAGTTGTTTCTTCAACCTTATGGCATCAATCCTTGCCTTTGGCAGGTGCACAAGAGTATTTCGATAAATATGTTGAAAAATTTGGTGCCGAAAACACGCCTGATTATCATGGAGCTGAAGCTTACGCCGCAGCTTATGTCGTGAAAGATGTACTCAACAGAGCGACTGACTACACGCCTGAATCATTGAAAAATGCCCTTGATAAATCAGATCTTATGACGGTATTTGGCCCCGTCAAATTTACGAGTTATGGCAAGAAAATTCATCAAAACAAGATGGATACCTATGTTGTACAGTGGATTAATGATGAGTTGAAATTAATTTGGCCTCAATCGCTTGCGGATGCTGACTATGCATTCCCAATTAATTATGCAAAAGAATGGGCCGAATAATACAAGCCTTTTCTTGATCTTTGGCGTGTTTTTCACCTAAGGTGAGAAACAAAAAATTGCAGGGCTCATGCAGAATTAAATGGGTGAGCCCCGCAATTCTATGAAATAAGTTATTTAATAGCAAAATAATTAAAATTGGAAATTCCATGGAAACGTTTCTTCAAACATTAGCTTCGGGAATACTTATTGGCGGACTTTACGCCATAATTGGAATTGGCATGACATTGATTATGGGCGTCTTAAATATTATCAATTTAGCCCACGGTCAAATTTTAATGATTTCAATGTATATCACATGGGTATTGTGGCATTATTTCGGAATTGATCCCTACATGTCAATCTTTATAACCATTCCAACTGTATTTTTGATTGCCGAAGGCATCAGCAAATATTTTCTACATCCTTTAATTGATAAAGATTCAATTTTGCCTGAAAATCAAGTTCTAATGACCGTAGGAATCGGAATGGTCATCATGGAGCTTGCCCGCACAATTTTTACCAGTGATTTTAAGTCTATTTCGCCAACGACCACACTTCGTGGTGAAAAAATTGATATCCCAGGATATTTACAAAATTCAATTCATATAGCGAATATAAGTATTTCAATCCCACTTTTAATTGCATTTTCCATTTCAATCTTTTTGACCTTAGGTTTGTTTCTCTTTTTAACAAAAACTGACAAAGGTCGTTCCGTTCGTGCTACGGCGCAAGATAAAGGTGCCGCAGCCTTAATGGGTATTTCCACCGCTAAAATTACGATACTTACGTATGGAATCGGCTCAGCTTTGGATGCTGCGGCTGGTTCATTATTGCTTCCTATTTACTATTTGTACCCAGATGTTGGTCCCATTTTTACGGTGAAAGCCTTTGTTATTACCATATTAGGGGGACTTGGGTCAACTGTTGGAGCAATCTTTGGTGGTCTAATTCTTGGTTTGGCTGAAACCTTTGGTGCAACGTACATTTCTATGGGATATAAAGATGCTGTTGGTTTAATAATTTTCTTACTCGTACTCGTCTTCTTTCCCGGTGGACTCAAACGGTTTACAAAGGTTTAGGAGCTGAAAATGACAAATAATACACAAAATGGCTTCTTTAAATTGACTAAGTTTGAATTTACAGCAATTGCCATCATTATGATTTCACCTCTTCTATTTTCTTGGTCTATGTATTTTCAAGGATTACTCATTATCGTTATGTTATGGATTATTTTAGGTTTAAGCTGGAATTTAATGGCTGGATATACGGGCCAAGTATCTTTTGGACATGCAGCCTTTTTTGGTATCGGCGCCTATGCGGCCGCATTACCATATTTCCATTGGAGAATATCACCTTGGTGGGGACTCATTACGGGTCCTATAGTTGCTGTTGCTTTTGGATATTTTTTAGGAAAATTAGTATTTAAGCTAAAGGGTCCCTATTTCGCCCTTGGTACCTTGGCATCAGGTGAGATTCTACGCATCATATTTGGCGAAGAAGAACTCATCACGAATGGGCATAATGGTATTTTTTATATGACAACTTGGACGAGTAAACTACCCTATTTTTATATCGCTGCCGCTCTCGCCATTTTTTCGATATTAATTATTCGAAAAATTATTCAGAGCAAATTGGGCTTCTACTTTCTTTCCATTCGTGAAGATCAAGATGCGGCCGAAGCTTTAGGCATTGATACGGTGAAGTACAAAAATCTAAGTCTGGCAATCTCAGCAGCAATGGCTGGAGTCGCGGGGGCATTCTATATGATTTATATGGGATTTATCGATCCCGAAGTCGTTTTTGCACTACACAATATTTCTATAATTACCATACTCGTCGGTATCATTGGTGGCGTTGGTACAATTTGGGGACCAGCAGTTGGAGCCATCGTCATGATATTTATACAAGAATTATTTAGGTCGTCACTTTTCGGCCTTGGACCCGAGTGGTTGTCGCGACTACATTCGCTGGTTTTTGGAGCACTTGTCGTTTTAATTATTTTATATATGGCGGGTGGTATTGTGGGTGATTGGCCAATCATTGCTAATAAAATTAAATCCTGGAAAAATAAGACTGAGGGTCAATCATGAGTATTTTAGAAATTGATGGTCTCACTAAACACTTTGGTGGATTAACGGCTGTCGATCATGTTAGTTTTGAAGTTCAAGAAGGTGAAATCTTGGGTCTTATTGGTCCAAATGGAAGCGGGAAAACGACGCTGTTTAATTTAATTAATAGTTTTTATACGGTTTCCAGCGGAAAAATAATATTCAATAAGCAAGATATCACGCATCTCAAAACGAATGAGATAGCCAAAGCAGGTATCGGACGAACGTTTCAAGTCGTTAAACCGCTTAAAAGATTGTCGGTAGAAGATAATGTTATGGCAGGTGCTTTTGCCCGTGAAAATTCGTTCTCGGGTGCTCGAGAAGTCGCACATGAGGTATTGAAATTTTGCCATTTAGATGATTATTCACAGATGAAAGCCGATAGTTTACCCATTGGTGGACGGAAACGTCTTGAAATTGCAAAAGCACTCGCCACACGCCCTTCCTTACTTTTGCTCGATGAAACAGCCGCAGGTCTTAATCCCACAGAAGTTGTGGAAGCCATCCAAATTATGAAAAACATCCGTGACGAATTAGGCATAACTATTATTATTGTTGAACATATTATGAAAGTAATAATGACGATAAGTGATAGAATTTTAGCCATCGCACACGGCTCAACCATTGCCGAAGGAAAGCCGGAAATAGTAGCTCAAGACCCTGCTGTCATTCAAGCTTATCTAGGTTCAGAATTTAATATAGGAGACCACTTCAATGCTTAAAGTCAACCATGTCGATATGAGTTACGGCGATTTGCAGGTGTTGTGGGATGTCTCTTTTGAAGTTCGACAGGGTGAAATCATTGTACTTGTTGGAGCGAATGGCGCTGGAAAGTCATCCATTTTAAAAACAATTTCCAATATTAAAAATCCATCCCATGGCGAAATTATTTTTGAAGATTTTAATCTAGTAACGGCGCAACCCCATGAAATAATAGAGCATGGCGTTATTCATGTACCGGAGGGGAGGCATCTCTTTAATGAAATGACGGTTGAAGAGAATTTAATTATGGGGAGTCTTTCCCAACGTGCAAAACCTAGGCGAAATGAGATGATAGATTATTGTTTCGGACTATTTCCTCGATTAAAAGAAAGACGAAAGCAGATTGCGGGAACACTTTCGGGTGGAGAACAACAGATGGTTGCAATTGCTCGAGGTTTAATGGCTTTACCAAAAATATTAATGCTTGATGAACCATCGCTAGGGCTTGCACCGATTTTAGTGCAAGAAATCTTCGAAATTGTCCGTAATGTCAGCAAGGAAGGCATCACAATACTACTGGTTGAACAAAATGTTCGGCAAACACTTGCCTTTTGTGACAGAGCCTACGTATTAGAAAATGGACGTGTTACAAAAGAGGGAACAGGAAATGAACTGCTGAACGATGAATATGTGCGTGAAGCTTATTTGGGAATATAATATTATAGAAAGGATTCAACCATGTTTGTACGTTTTTTAATGACTAGTCCTGTGATAACGATTGAAGAAAATGAATCCGTATTGGATGCCATCCACCTCATGCGAAAGAATAAAATTCGCAGATTACCCGTTGTTGACAAAAAAGGCGCGCTTGTAGGTATTGTGGCGGATATTGATGTTGTTGAGTTTTCGCCCAGTAAGGCGTCTTCATTAGATCGCTTTGAATTAAACTATTTAATTGCCAAAACTCCGATTCAATCCATCATGTCAAAAGAGCCTTATTCGGTTGCGCCAGACGACCCGATTGAGATGGCGGCCTATCTTATGGAAAAATATAATATCGGGGGTTTACCCGTAATCTCTAATGGCGGACTCGTCGGCATCATTACAGAAATTGATGTCTTTCGTGCTTTCATGCAAATTTTAGGTGTGAAACAGGATGGCATCAGGCTTTCGGTTGAAATTCCAAATCAAACAGGTGAGTTAAGAAAACTTGTCGCCATGTTATCAGATGATTTGGTCTCAAAAATTATCAGTATTGCGAGTCATAATCAGGGAAATGACAATCATAAACGATCGGTGATTTTACGCTTAGAAACAAAGTTCGAAGCTCAAATCCGTCAATTATTCCTCGATGCTGGATATAAAATAAGAAACGGTTAAATTAAAATATTCGATATTTTGAAAGGGTTGGTTTTATGCGAACCCTTTTTTTTATTTGATGTAAAATAATACCTGATACCGTTTAAAGTTATGAGAAGGAAAAAAAAATAATTTGAAAGAAATGTATATTTTTAACAATTTGATGTTAGAAAGTGGCTATCTTCTAATATGGTGAGAAGGAAAATAGTTTAACACGTAGAAAACAAGAAACATGTTAAAATCATTATTAACTGAATATTTACATTTCTTGCGTATTGAACGGAATCTTAGCGAGAATACGCATACGGCCTACCAGTTTGATTTAATGCAATTTATTGATTTTTTTGATGCTCAAGGCATCACCTCACCTCAAAAAATTAGAGAGAAAAATTTACGTGATTGGATTCATGAATTTTCGAAACACAATTATTCACCGTTGACATTGTCGAGACATTTTTCAGCCTTAAAGGGTTTTTTTAAATATCTCGTTATGGAAGGATATATCACTATCGACCCGAGCAAAATTTTAGAGTCCCCTCGAATGGCAGCTCGCCTTCCAAAAATCCTATCAATTGAAGACATCGAAAAGCTCTTTTCGGTTATTCCTCTTGATAAACCTCGAGGCCTTAGAGATAGAGCATTTTTTGAATTGCTTTATGCGACAGGTATGCGTGTTAGCGAAATATGTAATTTGACCATAGATAAAATCTTTTTTGATGATGCCTTAGTTCAAGTTATTGGTAAGGGGAATAAAGAGCGTATTGTTCCAATGGGAGAAGAATCGCAATATTGGTTAGGGAAATATTTAAATGAAGGACGAGAAAATTTAAAAAAAAGGCACCTTACAAACGGAATTGTGTTTTTAAATAATAGAGGCTTGGGATTGCAGCGAAAAGGCGTTTGGTTTTTGCTAAAAAAATATGCACATCTCGCAGGTATCAAAAAACCGTTGAGTCCACATACTTTTCGCCACTCTTTTGCAACGCATCTTCTTGAAGGCGGAGCTGATTTAAGAGTTGTTCAGGAGCTTTTAGGGCATTCGGACCTTACAACAACTCAAATATATACACATTTAGATAATCGTTATTTATTTGAGGTTTTTCAATCTTTCCATCCTAGAGCGAGAAAATAGGTTTTGAAAAAGGTAAATAATTTTGTATTTGATCCCTAAACAAACAAGAGGAGGAATTATATGAAATGTAACGTAGGTGGTAGGGACAGATGGATCCGCATGATTTTGGGCATCGTTATCCTTGGGGTGGGATATTATATGCAGTCATGGTGGGGATTGGTCGGTTTAATCCCATTATTGACAGGAGCAACCAAACGTTGTTTAATATATTATCCTATGAAGGTTAGCACTGCTGAGACAGAGGAGTAATATCGACGTTTAATAGCAAAAGAGGTCAACAAAAGATGACCTCTTTTGCTATTATAATTATTCCTAGTATGACGTTAAAATATCAAAAAATGCATCATATTGCCTTCATGTTTTAATGTCAAAACAAGCAAGCAAAAGCGTACAAGACCTGGCAACTGCTGCTAAGGAACTTGATTCAGAAGTAGATCGACTCGCAAATCACGAACTCAAAGAGATCCTGAAAGATGTAGGAGGTAAACGTGTCAGAACTAATAAGTGAGCTCATTCATGAGCACGCATTATTATTATCAGCATTAGATAAAGCTGGAAATATTAGCCTATCAATCGAAGATAGGAAAAAAGAGTTTGATGCCATCAAAGAACTTTTGCTTTTACATATTCAAAATGAAGATAAAAATTTATACCCTGTTCTCAAGGAAGCGGCTAAAACGGATCCAACCATAAACCGCCTTCTCAATTCCTATTTCAATAGTATGTCAGAAATTTCTCAAATGGTGTTTGATTTTGTTGAAAAATATTCAAAAGAGAAATCAGATATGGCATATATCGCAGATTTTCAAGTCCTTTATTTAAAATTAAAATCGAGGATTAATAAAGAAGAGAATATCCTTTTCCCAAAATATGAAAGTCTTTTTTCGTAAAAACACTTAGCCCTACATGTTTGGGCGATAATCATTCCAAAAATAGAAGTATATGAAATCATTAGGAACTAAAAGGCTCCCAAATCAGGACCTTTTTTTATGATGTCCCTATTATTCGATTAGATTCTTTGCCTAATGACACAGGAGAACACACATGTCATCAATTAAGAATGATAATATGATTGTTATTAATTCGGATTTCTATTTAGATCAAGTCAACGAAAATGACATCCCCAACTTAATAAAATACTTGAATGACGAGGAAACATATTCCAATTTGTTAGCTATCCCGCATCCATATACCAAAACAAGCGGTCTGTGGTGGGTGAATCATGTCGAGGAAATGCGCCTCATCTTTAATCGATTATATCAATGGACGATTAAAGACAATACCGGTCAATTAATTGGCGGCATTGGGCTCCTCAATAAATATGGCCCTGACAGCCATAAAGATGAGCTTGGGTATTGGTTGGCAAAACCCTATTGGGGAAATGGTGTGATGCCTATTGTCGTCAGAAAATTTGTGGAAGTTGGCTTTGAAAATTGGTCGCTATCTCGAATTGAAGCAACAACTTTTGAGTGCAATAAACCGTCTCAGCGTGTTCTCGAAAAAGTTGGTTTTAAACTGGAGGGTTGCTTAAGAGATTATCATTTAAAACAAAACCAACTTGTTAATGCATACATGTTTAGCCTTATAAAATCGGATACAGAATAATATTGAAATTTGTCACGATTGTGTTTTTACTCGTTATGAAAGCGACGGTATTCTCCTCTGAACCTACCATAGAGCAGATAATTGGCCGAAAACTTCTCATAAGTTTACCCGGTGTTAGTTTGTCAGATTCGACCCTAATCCTAGCCAAACAGTGGATAGACAAAGAACAAATTGGTGGAATCATTTTTTTCGAATACAATATTGAATCGAAAAATCAGATTCAATCATTGATTCGTAATCTAAAAAAGGATGCGCCTTTTTTACCCATATTTGCAGTGGATGAAGAAGGTGGATATGTAAAAAGGCTCAAGAAGAAAAAAGGATTTTTAAGTTTACCATCGGCTAAATGGATAGCACAAAATAAAAATGTAGAAGATTCACAAAAAATTTATTTTAAACACAGTCAAGAACTTCAATCACTTGGATTTAATGTGAATTTAGCCCCCGTTGTTGATTTAGACATCAATCCAAAATCTCCCGCAATAGGGAAAGCAAATCGCAGTTTTTCGAAAGATCCCAAAACCGTAATTAAATTTGCCAAAACAATGATTGATGCCATGGAAGCATCGGAAATCATCCCGACATTAAAGCATTTTCCAGGTCACGGTTCGGCAGAAAATGATTCTCATTTAGGTCTAACAAACATTAGCGGTACTTGGACCCAAAAAGAACTGGCTCCCTTCGAATATTTTATAAAAAATGAGACGCCCATTATCATTCTTATCGGGCATTTATATCATGATCAAATTGATTCACTTTATCCCGCAACGATGAGTGCTAAAACGATTCAAGGACTCTTGCGCAATAAACTTGGATTCCATGGTGTTGTATTGTCGGATGACTTACAAATGGGGGCATTGACTGCGCAGTATTCGATTGAAGATATTGTGATTGAATCAATTAGAGCAGGGAACGATTTATTGCAATTCTCAGATCCTTTAAAGATTGATGAAAATTTCCCCCAATGGTTTTATACAACCGTCGCGAAAGCCATGGATGAAGGGATAATTGATAAGCATGAACTGGAAAAATCATTTTACCGCATTGATAAATTAACAGCAAAACCCTCAATAATATTTCTCAAGTAAAATGAATTCACGTCCCACTTATAAATGAATAGTTACTGTCCTTCATGAGCTTGATTTTTATATTTCTAACGAATGATGACAAAAACAAAGCAATAGCATAAAAGGATAGTTTATGAAAATTGGACCCTATACTCTCAGCACAATAGTTACCAGTGAATTTGCATTGGATGGAGGAGCGATGTTTGGTGTCGTCCCCAAAACACTCTGGAATAAAGTTGCACCAGCGGATGCATTGAATCGTATCCCCATGGTGACACGCACCTTGTTGATTGAATCAGAGGATAGAAAAATTTTGGTTGATACGGGAAACGGCGACAAATGGACCGAAAAATTCAAGAAGATTTATAATATTAATTGGGATAAATATAGTCTTCGTCAGGGACTCAAGAAAAAAGGCATCGAACCAGAAGACATTACGGATGTGATTTGTACCCATTTACATTTTGACCATGCAGGTGGAAATACACACTATGAGAATGGTAAAATCGTAGCAACTTTTCCCAATGCAAAATACTGGGTGAGAGAAGCAAATTTGGTCTTAGCAAATTCTCCAACGGAGAAAGATCAAGCCAGTTATTTATCAGAAAACTGGGATGTCCTCGCCGAAAATGACATGATTCACATTTTGAAAGATGATATTATTTTTATGCCAGGAATCAATTTTATTGTTGTTGACGGACACACAAGGGGTCAACAACTTCTACTGATTTCAGACACTTCGACGACACTTTTGTATGGGGGTGACCTTTTCCCAATGGCGCCGCACTTGTCTGTCCCATGGGTTATGGCCTATGATATTGATCCCTTACGAACCATTCAGGAAAAGAAGATTGTCCTCCCAAAAGCGACACTAGAACAATGGATTATCTTTTACGAACATGACCCTTATATCGAGGCAAGTCGTGTAATCGAAAACAAAAATGGTTTCTCGGCTGGCGAAACAATTGAGATGTAAAAATAATCCGCCATCGAATGACTCAATGTGTGAACCATTCGTAATAATCAACACAACTTTTTCCCTAAGATGAGATCTGAAAGAAGCTGCAATTGTTAAGCAATACAACGTTACAGTCACTTGGTGCAAAATATGGAATTACGAAAGTTGGCGTGGCAAAAGCTGGCACGATTGGACATGGGGATTACTTAGATAATTGGCTTAAAAATGGTTTTCACGGAGAAATGTCATATTTGTCGAATTATGCCGAGATGCGGAAGGATGTTTCGAAATTATTGCCTGGAGCCCAATCGATTATTAGCTGTTATTTTAATTATTATCAAAACGACAATGCCGAAAATTCGCATCTTAAAGGCAAGATTTCACGCTATGCTTGGGGGGAAGATTATCATTCTATTATCCGCGAAAAGCTCCAAACATTTGCCGACAAATTGCATGGAAGCGAGATAGCGTTGTTGACGAGAAAAGAGCGACATAGAATATATAGAGTCTTTGTAGATTCAGGCCCCGTGGCGGAAAAATTGTGGGCTCAAAAAGCGGGGATCGGTTGGCAGGGGAAGCATACAAATATCATTACTAAAGAGCGAGGTAGCTGGGGATTTCTAGGGGAAATTATTACACGCAAAGTGTTTGATGTCTATGATGAACGTCATGGTGATTTTTGCGGTTCTTGCACCGCTTGTATGGATGCGTGTCCGACTCACGCGATATTCAAACCTTATGAACTGGACGCATCTAAATGTATTTCTTATGGGACTATAGAGTTAGACCCTAAAATAGCCATGCCCGTTAAAATCGCTCAAAATCAGGGACAATGGCTTTTTGGATGCGATATTTGTCAGGATGTTTGTCCCTGGAATCGGTTTCAAGTTGAGTCAGAAGAAACCCGCTTTCACGTTCTCCCGAATCTAAAAAAACCGTTACAACTTGAATCAATGACGCGTGACACTTTCGAAAATCAATTTCATAAATCGCTTTTATTACGACCTCATTTAGATGGATTAAAGCGCAATATTAAATCACGAGATTCGCATGTTTAGCAAGGATGAGTTGCAGTTCCTCCATGAGGCGATTCTCCTTTTTAATGACGAAGCGTTTTATGAATGTCATGAGATTTTAGAAGAATTATGGGAAAAGCTTAAGGGCGAGGAAAAGCGGTGGATTCAAGGATTATTACAAATCTCAGTGGGTTTTTATCATTTACGCACTGACAATGAGAAGGGGTGTCGTAGCCAATTTACAAAGTCCCTTGATAAATTTTCACAGAATTCGCACCATCATATGCCGTTTCGCCTCGAAAGTATTTTGGATATAGTAAAAGGTATCGCAACGGGATTCATTATTTTCAATCCTAATTACAATGCGCCTAAAATTAAATTTGACGAGAGAAGTAAGTACAGCATTTAAAAGGCTGAATTTAACAAAATTATAGACAAAAATTATCTTCGTGATTCATCATCAATATTGCGTTTGACAAGCTAAATGCCCCGTTTAGATTGCTGGACTGCAAAGAAAGAAAGGAAAATAATTTCTTATGGCAACCACAGCAGATATACGGAATAACTTAGTAATGGAATTTAATGGCGGATTGTGGAAAATAGTAGAATTTCTTCATGTAAAACCTGGAAAAGGAAACGCCTTTGTACGAACAAAACTAAAAAATATACCTAATGGAAAAGTTATCGATCACACATTTCGTTCCGGTGAAAAAATTGTTGATGTTAAACTAGATGCCCGTCAAATGACATATATGTATCACGATGACAATCATTTCCATATGATGGATAGTGAAACTTTTGATCAATTATCGATAGACGCCATTTTATTTGAATCGGCTCGAGCATTTATGAAGGAAAATGATGTGGTTAAAATGCTATTTCGCGAAGATTCCGCAGTCGATATAGAAGTTGACGCACATGTCATCTTAACAATTACTGATACTGATCCTGGTTTAAAAGGAGATACTGCAACGGGTGGTACGAAGCCTGCATTTTTAGAAACGGGTTTGAAAGTAATGGTACCATTGTTTTTGAATATTGGTGATAAAGTTAAAGTAGATACTCGCTCAAGTGAATATCTAGAACGCGTAAGAGAGTAGAAAATGAGCATAAATATTAAAGAAATCAGAGAACTTGTTCAAATATTACAAGATTCTTCAGTGAACGAAATAGAAATATCTAATTTCGGCAAAAAAGTTAAAGTTTCGAAATGCATGAATGGTGTCGTTGCGACATCTACTTTTCAAGCTCCTCAACAAATGACTGCGGCTCCCGCTCCTGCAGTAAAATCTGCACCTACTCCTGAACCAGTGACGGGTGCAAAAGCTCCCGAAGAGGCTAAAGGAACAAAAATTAATTCGCCAATGGTGGGTACTTATTATAGCTCGCCGTCGCCAGAGGCTGAATCTTTCATTAAAGTAGGCGATCATGTGGTTGTAGGGCAAACACTATGTATTGTTGAAGCTATGAAAATCATGAACGAAATTGAATCTGAGGTTTCAGGTGTCGTAGTTGACATCCTCGTGGAGAATACGGATCCTGTTGAATACAACCAACCCTTGTTTATTGTAGAAACGTAGTCTCACTGCACTTAAATTATGAAAATGCAAAGAATACGGACGTTTCACCTTGTTCTTTCACCTGTTCATAATCCCACAACCCCAATAATTGCCTGTTGTAAAAGGAATTATATATGTTTAAAAAAATACTTATAGCAAATAGAGGTGAGATTGCGCTTCGAATCGTTCGAGCGTGTCAAGAAATGGGTCTTCAATCCGTTGCAGTATATTCTGAAGCGGATGCGAATTCTCTTCATGTCAAATATGCTGATGAAGCTGTGTGTATTGGTCCCGCATCTTCTACCAAAAGCTATCTTAATGTAAATTCGATTTTAGCTGCCGCCGAAATTACAAATGCCGACGCAATTCATCCTGGTTACGGATTTTTAGCCGAAAATGCTGCGTTTTCAGATATTTGCGCTGAACATGATATCGAATTTATCGGTCCAACAGGTGCTATTATTAATGCAATGGGCGACAAAGCTACCGCCAAGAAATCAATGAAAGAAGCTGGAGTGCCGGTGATACCAGGCTCCGAAGGTTTGTTGGCATCGCCTGAGCAAGCATTAGAACTCGCCGAAATAGCCGGATACCCCGTTATACTCAAAGCCACTGCCGGTGGCGGCGGGCGAGGCATGCGTAAAGTCGATCGTCCCGAAGACTTGGTCTCGCTTTACAATATGGCCAGCTCTGAATCAGAAAGTGCATTCGGCAACGGTGCTCTTTATCTTGAGAAATATATTGTCCAACCACGTCATATTGAGATTCAATTAATCGCAGATTCATTTGGTAATGTTTATCATTTAGGCGAACGAGAATGTTCTATTCAGAGACGTCATCAAAAACTATTAGAAGAGTCACCATCTGTTGCAGTATCACAAGAATTGCGCGAAAGAATGGGTCACGCAGCGATTCTAGGTGCTAAAAAAGCTGGATATGTGGGTGCCGGAACAGTCGAATTCCTTTTGGATGCAAAGGGCGATTTCTATTTCATGGAAATGAATACACGCATCCAAGTCGAACATCCTGTAACTGAATTTGTGACAGGAACAGACTTGATTAAACTACAGATTATGTCACATGCAGGCGAAAGATTACCGGATTGGTTAGGAAATATTCGACTTCGAGGTCATTCCATTGAGTGTCGCATCAATGCCGAAAATCCAGCTAAAAACTTTATGCCATCTCCCGCACTTATTAATGAATTTCATGTCCCAGGTGGACCCGGCATTCGTGTTGATTCGCATATTTATTCTGGATTTCATATCGTACCACACTATGACAGCATGATTGCAAAGTTGATTGTGCATGGTAGAGATAGATCCGAAGCTATTGCACGCATGAAACGTGCTTTGGAAGAATTTACGATTGAAGGACCCAAAACGACAATCCCATTCCATCTACAACTCTTGGATGATCCAGATTTTGTAGCAGGAAATTTTGATACAAGTTTTTTAGAAACTTTTACATTTGATCCAGATAAAGCGCTATTACGGTAAGTTTTTTGCTTTGTAGCGACTAAAATATTGATAAGGAGAGGCTAATGAACGTGCCAGAAAATTTAAAATATACTGAAGACCATGAATGGGTAAAAGTTGACGGCGATGAACTCATTATTGGTATTACTGATTACGCTCAAGGAGAATTGGGCGATGTTGTTTTTGTCGAAACACCTTTTGAAGGAGATACCTTTGAAAAAGGCGAAAGTGCTGGAACTATCGAGGCTGTTAAAACGGTTGCAGATGTCTTGATGCCTATTTCAGGTACTGTAACCGCCATCAATGACGCCTTGGAGGATACACCTGAGCTGCTCAATAAAGACGCTTTTGGTGAAGGTTGGATCATGAAAATTAGACCTGAGTCGATGGAAAGTGTCAATCATTTACTCGATGCAGAAACCTATCAACGATTGATTTCATAGCAATAATGCACAATAATATTCCATCTAATCAAGACATTCAACGGGAAATGTTGCATGCAGCAGGTTATGCAAATTTTGACGAATTAGCGGACAAACTTATCCCAAAATCGTTTCGATTAAGGGAAAAACTAGACTTGAATGACGCCATGTCCGAATGGGAACATAAACGCGATATAGCAGAGAGGGACAAGTTAAGTTCATCCAACAGCACACACATAAGTTTTTTAGGAGGCGGTTCTTACGACCATTTTGTTCCTCATGTTGTGGATGTCTTAATTTCACGTTCTGAATTCTATACGGCATACACACCTTATCAGGCGGAAGTTAGCCAAGGTACATTGCAAGCGATGTATGAATATCAATCCATGATTTGTGAATTGACAGGAATGGATTTAGCGAATTCCTCCATGTATGACGGCGCATCAGCCTTGGCAGAAGCCTGTCTTTTGGCGGTGCGTCATACTCGCAAGAATAAAATTGCAATCTCTAAAAGCGTCAATCCTACCTATCGAGAAGTCGCTTATACCTATGCCCGCTATCTTGATGTAGAATTTGTAGAACTTGATTTAGAAGGCTTGCATACAGATTTCAATGCTCTTTCTGATGTCTTAGATGAGAGTTTTGCGGCTGTTGTCATCCAAACCCCCAATTTTTACGGCGAACTCGAAGATGTTTCCAACGTTAAATCAATTATAAAAGGTTCGACTCAACTCATTGCAGTCGTAAACCCTATGAGTTTATCTTTAGTTAAATCACCTGGCGAAATGGGTGCCGACATTGCCGTTGGCGAAGGTCAATCCTTAGGGAATCACATTAGTTTTGGTGGCCCCTACATTGGTTTCTTTGCCGTTAAAAAACCACTTATTCGCAAAATCCCAGGTCGTATTGCAGGGGAAACCGTTGATGCCGATGGCAATCGTGCATTTGTTATGGTGCTTAGAACCCGCGAACAAGACATCCGTCGGGAAAAAGCCACATCAAATATTTGTACGAACCAAGGTCTCAATGCCTTGGCTGCTTGCGTTTACATGGCGTCGATGGGGAAAAATGGATTGAAACGCATTGCTGAATTAAATATTCAAAAAGCTCATTATCTGGCTGATGAAATCAATGCACTTAAGGGTTGGGATGTCAAATCTCAGCAATTTTTCAATGAATTTACGGTCGAATGCCCAATCCCGGCTGACGATGTTGTGTCAAAATGCCTCGACGCTGGTTTCTTTGCTGGCATATCACTTCGTAAATTTGGACTCAATGAGAATCAATTACTCGTAGCCGTTACGGAAAAAAGAACGCGTCAGGATATGGATGCGTTTGTAGCCTTGTTAAAAACGATTTGATAAAAACTGAGATATATAACAAACTTCTGACTTCCCAAAAAAATAATGGGACGTCTTTTTGCGTACTTATTGATCCCGATGAACATTCCGTTGAGAGCTTAGAGTCCTTCGTAAAAGCCATCAATAAGGCAAAAGTGGATGTAATTTTAGTGGGCGGAAGTTTGCATCTTGGCGATGCTTCAGCCCATAAATATCAAATTATTAAATCCGAATCGAATTGCCCGGTGCTCCTTTTCCCCGGATCCATAGCCCAATTGACGCCTCATGTCGATGCAGTGCTATATATTTCCGTCGTAAGTGGACGGAATCCTCAATATCTCATTGGTGACCATGTTCATGCTGCGCCAATCATTCGTCAGCTGAATTTGGAAGCGATTCCAACGGCTTATATGCTAATTGATGGTGGGCGCGTAACATCCGTCGAATTTATGAGCGGGACGAAACCTATCCCTCATGACAAAATTTCCATCGCTGTTGCCCACGCGATGGCGGCTGAATATTTAGGCTTTAAACTGATTTATTTAGAGGCGGGAAGTGGTGCAGTTAATACGGTTTCGCCTGAAATGATTAAGGCCGTCAAATCAGCAGTTGAAATTCCTGTTATGGTGGGTGGTGGAATCAAAACACCTGAAATGGCAAAAATATTAGCAAACGCTGGCGCTGATTTTATTGTAACAGGTAATGTATTAGAAAAAGAAAATTCAGTCTCTTTATTAGAGGCATTTACTCAAGCTTTACACTCAAACTAAATCTAAAACTGGATAGTTTAGACGTTGCCAACAAGGCGATGCTTGTTGCATTGCGAATATTTAGTAAAATCTAAAATTCTATTTTTTCCATTTGTGGTCTGGGATTGATTTATAACGTCCCCAAAATTTAAAATGAGTCAGTGATGAAAATGAAATGATACGCGCTATCCATTTGTACGTCAGTATAACATGTTGAAATTTATAGAGTAGCCATAATAATATGATAAAAATTATGTTTGAAAGGATGAAGCGTAAGTTCTCGTAATAAAGCGAATGTAAAAGCAAGCCATCCAATAAATAGGTGACAAATATTGAGATAATCGTGATGACTACAAAAAATCCATGGCCGGTTTCGATGGCATTTTTTGGACAGGAATTCATGCACTTCATACAGCTTTCACACTGAAATGTCCAAAACGGGCGGTTTTGAATTGAAATGATGGCATGAACGGGACAATTTTTCTCGCAGATGCCACAATTATCGCAAGCATCTGTTGCATAAAACGATTTCGCAAAGGCGAATCGCCCAACCAAATAATAACTTAGAGACACGGGAGAAATGAGGACATCTTGAACAATATCTCGGTAAGCATGAAAATCTGTTTGGCCAGAAAATACTTGACTCGCATGTTTTTGAACACGCTCATAATTTTTTCTATGTAAAAATTGAATTGATTTATCCCTAAGTGCTGGATGAATGGAAATCCAATTGGAGGGCATGTCAAAGGGAATTTGCCCAATTATTCTATAACCTTTTCTCTTTAAGAAAAATGATGCTAGCATAAATGCAACACCTGTAAGTCCTGGCGTTGCAAAACGACCGATTCGCATCCCAGCTCGCGTATTGAGCAGAAGAATATTGTTTTCTCCTCGTGGAAAATGCTCTATAAATTTGAGTGTGATTTTAGGAAAATTGAAACCATGAATGGGGGAAATAATGGCGATCAAAGTTTCTGGACTTGACTCTTGAATTGCAGAAACCTCTGTCTTTGCAATATTAAAAAGATGAGATACAATACCTCTATCTTGCGCTATTTGAGAAAACCACAATGCGACCTGTTTCGCGTTTCCTGTCCCTGAAAAGTAGTACAGTTTCAATTCTTTTATAGGAGTCATGTTAAAGGTAAAATAATTTTATTGAGGTCAATAGGTATCAAAATCTTTTATTGAGATATGCGAACGGGGCACGAACGATGCCAAGAAAACTTCTCAAATTCTTTCTATCTTGTTTTGTTGTATTAATTAGATTCAGGCTCAATGCACTTTCTTGTTCAAAGAATGACAAACGCGTTCCTCGACTTAATCTTTCCTGACTTTTGTCTTCTGTGTGATGGAAAACTTCCGTATGACGAAACAGACTTTTGTCTATCATGCGCCAGTATGCTTCCCCTGCGCCCCGATATAAATATGACGCTTTCAACGCCTGACGAAATTTTTCTCGACAATTCCTGGTCTTTTTTTGATTTTGACAAAAATATTCAATCCCTCATTCATCGACTAAAATATTCGCAACGCGAGCGACTCGGTGTTCGTTTGAGTCAATTAGGCTTGGATTCGCTTAAAGACATCATAAAGAATAATCCTATCGACATGATTTTGCCTATACCCTTGCACTCACGAAAATTTCGCGAGCGTGGATATAATCAAGTCGATAAAATGGGAAAATTTCTAGCGCAGGAATTAGGTGCAAAATTTTCGCCTAAACTTGTTAAGCGACAAAAGGATACATCAACTCAAACAAAATTGAATCGAGAGGAACGGAAAAATAACATGAAAAGCGCTTTCCGCGTTCCAAACGTTCGCCGCATAAAAGATGCCTCTATTTTACTCGTCGATGATGTTTTAACGACGGGTGCTACGGCAAATGCATGCGCTCGAATATTAAAAAATGAGGGCGCGAAAAAAGTTTCATTATTAACACTAGCAACGCCTCAACAAAAAACTATAATACAATAAATTTAGTAGTGACCATGAAATGAGTCACTCTTTTTGAAAACCCATGAAGCGCTAGATAAGGAGAATCCTATGAAAACATATTCAAAACCACCCGTACTTAATAAAGAGAGACGTTTCTCTGATAATATTGTCAACGCCCATTCGCTGATTTTAAAAGCAAAGAATGGCGAAAAAGGAAATCAAAAAGGTACTCCTTATGCCGTGCCAGCTTTCAATGTTACGACGTTTCAAGGCATCAACGCAGCGATGGATGCTTTTGAAATATTGGGGTCTTCAGGATTGATGGCTTTCTCCAACAGCGCATTAAAACATTTTGGGTTTGGCGACCAAGTTACGGGTCTTGAAATAGCCTCAAATTACATTGAACAACGGGCTAAAAAGTCATCGACAAAGGTATCAACACACTTGGATCATGGCGATTATATTTCCGAAGGCGGCCGTAAAGTTGTTAAAGCAGCGGTTCAATATTTAACCTCTGTGATGGCTGATAACTCGACGAATCACGCTGAGAAAAAAGCGACGGATTTGAAAGACAATATTGGCTACACAAGAGAAGTCGTTGAGATGGCGCATCCGTTGGGCATTTCTGTAGAAGGTGAACTCGGTGTTTTAGCTGGCGAGGAAGACGAAGATACAAAATCAGAATTTTCTACTTATACAAGTCCCGAAGAATTTTCACAATTCATCGAAGGCACAGGTGTTTTGATGATTGCCCCAACTATCGGTACCATGCATGGACCCAATAAAGGCAAACCAGGACAAGTTGTTAAATTGAATGTTGAATTGGCACATGAGCTATTAGGTATTGCAAATGCCTTTAATCCAGACACAATATTTGTAGCACATGGCGCTTCCACCTTATATCCCAACGTATCGGATTATGCTATTAAAAGCCTTGAAAAATTAGGCGCTGGCATGGACGAAAAATTTGGTCAAACATGGAAAAATTTCGTAGGCACGGATTGGAATCAAATTCAAGGATTAATTGGGGCTGGTTTTGCGAAAATCAATACGGACACCGAAAATCGTCAAACATTTTTAGCCGCATTATTAGGTGCAGTCGCTGAAAATTCTGCAAAAATTGACATTCGCTGGTACGATACAAAAACCACGGAAGCCTTGACGCAGAGCTATTTACAAAAATTAATAATGGCGGGGAATTACGGCGTATGGCACGAACCAAAAATTAATATTAATAAATTCAAATTTGACTTAAGCCTTGGATTAAAAGACGCAATGGCGAGCGCTACATAAGGAGTCACTTGTGCAACCACGTCTTCTAAAAGACATCAATGTCGCTGGCAAAAAAGTATTGGTGAGGGTTGATTATAATGTGCCTCTTGATGCTCAGCAGAATATCACGGATGACTTTCGCATTGAGGCATCACTTGAGACGATTCAGTACCTGTTACAACAGGATGCGATAGTCATTTTGATGTCGCATTTGGGGCGCCCGAAAGGAAATAGAGTTGCGGAAATGAGTCTCGCACCCGCTGCAAAACGTCTCTCTGAAATGCTAAAACAAAAGGTCATTTTTGTTGACGATTGTGTTGGCGAAATCGCTGAAAAAGCGGTGGCGATGTTAGCTAAGGGATCCGTTGCGTTGTTGGAGAATCTTCGTTTTCATAAAGAAGAAACGTCCAATGATGATACATTTTCCAAGCAACTGGCGGCATTAGCTGATGTTTATATTAATGATGCCTTTGGAACAGCGCATCGAGCGCATGCTTCGAATGTGGGTATTACGGCTCATTTTTCAGAAAAAGGCATTGGCTTTTTATTACAAAAAGAGATCGAATTTTTAGTCAAAACCATTGAAACTCCCGAGCGCCCTTTTACGGTTATTATGGGAGGTGCGAAAATTAGCGGAAAAATTGATTTAATTGAAAAACTATCTGAAAGTGCCGACTCGATTTTAATTGGTGGCGGTATGGCCTATACTTTTTTATCGGCTCCTCCCTATAATTATAATGTGGGAAATTCTTTGGTTGAAGAAGATCGAAAAGAGACAGCGACTCTTGTTGTTGAAAAATTTGCCAAAGAAGGAAAACGTTTGGCCTTACCATCAGACAGTATTGTTGCAAAAGAAATATCGCCTGAAGCAGAGACCCGTATTTTTCCTATTGAAGCTATGAAAATGGGCTGGATGGGATTAGACATTGGTCCTAAGACACAGAAAGAATTCAAATCGATTTTAGAGACATCCAAAACGGTGCTTTGGAATGGTCCAATGGGTGTTTTTGAAGTCGCACCTTTTGCAAATGGAACGAAATTTATTGCAGAATATTTAGTTGAGTTAACGGAAAAAGGTGTCACGACTATCATTGGTGGAGGAGATTCTGCCGCAGCGCTAAAGGCTTTCGGGCTAGAAGGTCGCGTAAGCCATACATCCACTGGCGGAGGAGCATCACTTGAACTTTTAAGCGGTGCTAAACTTCCTGCATTTGAAGCATTGAAAGGATAAAAAATGAAAAGAAATAAAGTTGTAGCTGGGAACTGGAAAATGCATTTGACGGCAAATGAAGCCCAACAATTTGCGAACAAGTTAAGGATTAACTTATTGGATACCCACGGTGTCTCGATTATAATATGCCCGCCTTTTTTGGGCTTGAAGTCGGTTTTTGACACAGTAAAGGATTCATCTATCAAAGTGGGAGCTCAGAATATGCATAATGAGACCCAAGGTGCGTTCACTGGAGAGATTTCTGGTGAAATGATAAAAGATATTGGAATTCAATACGTGTTACTTGGTCATTCAGAGCGACGACATGTTTTTGGTGAAACAGATGATTTCATCAATAAAAAAATGGCCAGTTCTTTGAGAGTGGGATTAGACCCAGTTTTGTGTGTGGGAGAGCGTTTGGAAGAACGCGAAGCAGGCAAAACATCCGAAGTTGTGATTCGTCAACTTCGTGCTGGACTAAAAGAAATTTCTGAAGCACAGATGGCACATGTCATGATTGCTTATGAGCCTGTTTGGGCGATTGGTACGGGCTTAACAGCCTCTCGCGAGCAAGCAGTGGAAGTTCATGAGATTATTCGTGATGAGCTCGCGAGCCTTTATTCTGGAGTGATAGCAGAGAAAACGGCTATCCTTTATGGAGGCAGTGTGAAAGCTGAAAATGCAAAGGATTTGATGTCTCACGAGGAAATAGATGGAGTTTTAGTTGGTGGTGCAGCCTTGAAAGTTGATTCTTTTGTAGGGATTGCAAAAGCTGCCATGGAAATTAATTAGAGGATTTTATGATTTATCTTTACATTATTTTAGCAATTATTTCAATTTTATTAATTGGTACCATTTTATTGCAAAATGGTAAAGGTGGTGGCTTGACCGGCGCAATTTCGGGACAAGGTGCGACATCTCAAATGTTCGGCGGTGCGGGTGCAGGCGATTTTTTAACAAAATTGACCACGGGTTTAGCAATTGGATTTATGGTATTAATTATACTCATCGGTATCATGAATAAGGGTGGTACGGCATCGAGCACTGACAATTTTCAGAAAGAGATCCAAGAAGAAATTATACCTGGGACACAATTTGAAGCCAGTACTCCTGAAGTAGCTGCGCCTGCGACAGATAATACCGAAAAAACAAACTAAGCTTTTTTATACGTGGATTTTAAATATCCACATGCCGAGGTGGTGGAATTGGTAGACACGCTATCTTGAGGGGGTAGTGAGCGGATGCTTGTGCGGGTTCGACTCCCGCTCTCGGTACATAAATTGAGGTTATATCGTTTCGGTCTAACCTCTTTTATTTAAACCATTTTAGGGGTGACAAATGGAGGACTCTCGTCTATATTGGCCGCGCCATATAAGGGCGAACGGCTCTTATACAATTATTGACAATTGAAATTAAAAGATTGCATAACGATTAAATAATCGCCAAAGGATTAACATCATGAAATTATTACAGACCTTTTTAATTATAACCTTTAGTTTGAGTGCCGTATGGGCGCAAGGGAATACGGATAAAATATTAGAACAAGCGCGAAATGCTATTGCCGACAATAAATATTCTGAAGCAAATGGTTTTTATCAAGATGGCATGAAAGCTGTTGCAGATGCAAATGGTGACGAAGAAGAGTATAACAAAATTAAAGCGGAGTGGGAGAAGCTGGAAGCCATAAACGTTTTAATGGCGGATGGTACTCGGGAATATGGTAGAGCAAATCATGATGAAGCTATTGCAAAATTCAATGCCGCTTACGAAAAAATGGCTTCCTATCAAAACACAATCTGGGCTTATGGACAAGCAGAAGCAAAATATAGCGCAGGCATGGTTTATAGATCAAAAAACAATACGCTTCGTGCAGCCAACTATTTCGTTGAAGCGCGTACTCTATATCCCAAAGAACGGAAATATGAACAAGCCTTAGCCAATATTCGCAACAATCATTATAACGAAGGCAATAAACTCTTTCGTATTAAAGACTATGAGGGAGCGAAAAGAGAATATTTGCAGTCAGTAAAAGTTGACCCTGAGTTCTCGAATTCCTTTAACCAGCTTGCCATGATTGCAAAACGAGATGGTGACGATGCTGCCGCAGAATCCTATTATAAAAGTGCTGTCAATTTTTCCCCCGATTTTTATAAAGCATGGTATGGTTTAGGTCTTCTATATCATGATAAAGGTGATAATAGAAATGCTATAAAAGCGTTAAAAGAATGTGTTAGAGTACAACCCGATTACTATAAGGCGCATTATATACTTGGTAAAGTGTATGAATCAGAAAAAAATTATGATCAAGCTAAAAAATATCTTATAGAAGCTTTGAAATATGAAAAACAATACGCGAGGGCAAACTCATTACTCGCTCAAATTTATAATGATGAAAAAGATTATAATGCGACTATAGAATTACTTTCTTCTGCAAAAGGAGAAGGTGTTGATTACAAAACATATTACTATTTAGCGCAAGCATACAATGCGACTCAAGCCTATGACAAAGCATTGACAGCGGTCAATACTTCACTTGCTCAAAAGAAAAATTGGGCTCCATCTTTAATGGAAAAAGGTGATGCTTTGGTAGGACTTGAACGCCCAAAAGAAGCCATTACTGTTTTTAAACTTGCAGGGTCAAAAGATGCCAGATATAAAGCTACGGCCGATTATCGAATCAATGAATTGACTAAGTGGGCCAATAAATAGTTTTAATTTTCATATTAATGGTTTTAAAACCACCTCGAACGAGGTGGTTTTTTTATTTAAAACTAGATTTTATTAAGGCAATTCTATACTAAATTCACCCATTATGACGAATTCGGGAATCGGAACAGACATCGTTGCAACCAAGAGAATAAAAGACCTATTAAATCGTCTTGGCCAAAAATTCAAACAAAAGATTTATACTCAATCAGAGATGGAATATTGTGACCAAAGAGCAAGCTCCTTCTTGCATTACTCAGGTCGATTTGCTGCAAAAGAAGCTATCGCAAAAGCAATGTATCAAGCGGGCGTAGACGCCGTCATCCCATTTAATAAAATTGAAATCATGAATGATCCACAAGGAAGACCGCACGTTTCGATTCAAGGATATGAAAATTTTACATGCGATGTTTCTATTTCTCACGAAAAAGATTATGCAATCGCTTTTGCACGCGTGGAGCAGCTATAAAAAAATATCTTAGCATTAAGGGCAATCGGAAAGTTGATGATTACGCCATTAAAGGATGTCATATCAAAGGCGATATTCTCATGGAAAATGCAGGCGTAAAAACGGTGTCCCTTATGTCCGAAAATGGCTATCTCGATGAGAGTGTCCAAAATATTCTAGTGATTGCCGGTTCCGGAAATAATGGAGGCGACGGGTTTGTCATCGTTAGTGAACTCATTAAATTGGGTAAAAAAGTGATCCTTTTATTGAGCACATCTCCTGAAAAAATTAAAGGTGATGCACGTGTTCATTATACAAATCTAGCGACTCTAGATTTTGTTACAATTCCCATTTCTCAACTGGATGAGACGCTATCAACGTGTCATCTTATCATTGATGCCTTATTAGGAACGGGTATTTCAGGTAAAATGAAAGAGCCATATATTGAAATTATTAATGCTTGTAATAAGGCAAATCTCCCCATTATTGCCATTGATGTACCATCGGGTATGACGGGTGACGAAGGAGGGATTCTCGCGCCATGTATTCACGCTAATGTGACAATTTCAATGGGATATGGTAAAATTGGATCACTTCGAGAACCTGCGAGAAGTCATTGCGGTATTACTGAAATTATTGACATTGGATTTCCCCGTGACTCGCATAAAGATATAGGCGATGAAATAATGATTCAAGCGTTGGAATATGATGATTTTCAACCCTTCCCCATAAAACGATCTTCCGATGTTCATAAGTATAAAGTAGGAAAAATTGGCGTTATCGCTGGGTCTAAAGGTTATTCAGGCGCCGCCATTATGTCTGCTTTAACAAGCCTAAAAAGTGGAGCGGGCATCACACGACTCGCCGTCCCGGAATCAATTGGACAAATAGCAGAAATGGCGGAAGCGGAGCTCATAGTTAGCTACGAAAAAGAGACAGCAGATGGCGCGTTTAGCCGTAACGCTTTGGATTCGTTGGTAAAACTTGTGAAATGGAGTGACACTCTTGTACTCGGCCCTGGAATCGGTCGAAATGATGAAACTGTAACGCTTGTGCATCAGATATTGAAAACGTGTAATACACCACTTGTGCTAGATGCCGATGGCATATTTGCCGCATCGCAAGCACAAAGCCTGATAAAAAGCTATAAAAACGAGATCATCCTAACGCCTCATTGGGGAGAATTTAAATTTTTAGTCGCGAGTGTAGGTGATATCTGGAAACAAGCTCAATCCTTTGCAAAAGAAATGAACTGTCATCTTATTTTAAAAGGAGCTCCAACCATTTATTGCAATCCAACAGGTGATGTTTTTGTGAATTCGACAGGAAATCCTGGAATGGCAACAGCCGGAAGCGGCGACATTTTATCGGGGCTTTTGGCATCATTTATTGCACAGGGAAATGACATAGAAAAGATGATACAACTTGCGATTTTTTTACATGGAACCGCTGGCGATTTTGCCGCCATGAACAAAGGCGAGTTTGGGTTAATGGCAGGTGATATTATCGAAAATATTCCTGATGCAATTTACGAAATGAGAGGGTTATGAGACCAAAATATTGGATACCATTTATATGCTATACGGCACTAATTATATTTATGTCAAGTTTATCCCAGGGCGTTGTTTCTAAATATTTTTCGTGGGCAGATTTTGTCCTCCATTTTTTAGAGTACCATTTTTACGGACTCACCTTATCTTGGCTTATTATGCAGGATAAAGAAATTTCGGAGTATAAACATTACCTAATCTATATTGTTGTCGCCGGAATTATTCTAGGGAGCGGAGACGAATTATATCAGTCGTTTACGCCCAGTCGCATTTCGTCTATTAATGATGTCATTAGTGATAGCGTTGGCGTATTGGTATCGCTAGGTAGTTTTAGGCTTGCCATGAATTTTGGATGGATCAATCGGTGGAGAACAAATGCTTAAAACTCTTAAGATACAAAACTTCGCTATCGTAGATTCCGCAGAAGTCACTTTTGGTCAAGGATTTAACGTTATTACGGGCGAAACGGGTGCCGGGAAATCGCTTATTATTGATGCCCTAAACGTCGCATTGGGAGAACGAATACATAAAGATATGATTCGCGATGGTGCCAAAACAGCGGAAGTTGAAGCAATATTCGACTTGAAAAATGGTGAGGTATTAACCCTTAGGCGTGTTGTCCCTTTATCCGGGAGTTCAAAAGTTTGGATTAATAACAAAAACTCTTCGGTGCAAGCTTTAAAGAAAATTAGCCAAAAGCTCGTAGATTTACATGGGCAACACGAACATCAATATCTGCTAAACGAAGATCATCACGCAGGCTATTTAGATTCTTTTGGAAATTATGAAAATCTATTAATTGAAGTTCATGATTTGTATAAAAAATTGACGGATGCCATTCGACATCTTCATGAATACGAAATTATGAAAAATAAATTGGACGACCAACGTCAGCTCTATGAATTTCAATTAAATGAACTCAATCAGTTTAATTTTAAACTCGATGAACAAAAAAAACTTGAGCGCGATTTAATGGTTTTAGAGAATGCTCAAGAACTCATGGAGACGTCCAATTCCGCTCTAAATCTTATTTCTGGGCGGGATCGATTAATTGATTCACTACAATTGCTTATAAAAGATTTAAAGGATATTGGAAAAATTGATGATCAAGTATTGCCTTTTATTCAGGAGCTTGAAACGGTTGAAATTTCCATAGAGAGCGTTCAGGATTTCATCGATTCATTTTCATCAAAATTGGAAGCAGATCCACTTTCATTAGAGAAATCGAGACAAAGGCTTAATCAAATCAATATGGTTTGTCAAAAATACAATAAAGCTTTTGGTGAATTAATTGCATATCAAGAAGAGATTTCGAAATGGCTTTCCGAAGCAGATAGTGGAATATTTGACAAAGAAAAGTTAGAGAAAGAAATTATGGAGTTAACCCAATCATATTCTGAGAAAGCCGAATTATTACGAAAAAAACGCCAGATTACAGGTGTCGATTTAGGAAAACAAATTCGAGCTCGATTGAAACACATGGGTATTCCACAGGCTCAATTCGATGTTGTTGTGGAACTTGAGCCTCACGAAAAAGGGATCGCTCTTATTAAAAACAAGCGTTATCAAGGTACAGCAAACGGAATTGATCTTGTTAGTTTTTGGATGCAAGCGAATAAAGGTGAAACGCTAAAACCACTTTCGCGTATTGCTTCGGGTGGGGAAATCAGTCGAATTATGCTTGCCCTCAAAACTATTATGGCGGGAAAAGATGGTATTGCGACCGTCGTATTTGATGAAATTGATGTGGGTATTAGCGGCAGGATAGCCCGAACCGTTGGGCATGAAATGCGTAAGTTAGGAGAATTCCATCAAGTAATAGCCATCACACATTTGCCACAAATTGCAAGCTTGGCGCATAATCATTATCGTGCCGAAAAAGTTGAAATTAACGAAAGGACAGTAACGCGAATTAGTTTACTGGAAAATCAAGAGAGAATTAATGAAATTGCGTTGCTCATCGGCGATGGAAAAGGTAGGGAAAGTTCTCGTCAGACGGCTATTGAACTCCTTGAAGATATCAATTAAATAATGACTGGAACGAGAGGGAAAAGACGAAATATGATACAAAATATTATTAAAACGAATGGATTAATACTCATAACTGGTATTGCTTTTTTAACAGGATTGTCATCTTGCTCTTCAAAAGATAAAGTCACTTTTGAAAATGGTATAGGTTTCAATATCCCCAAAGTAACATCACTATCCTTCTCGGATTTGGAAGTAATATTAAAAACAAATCATGAATTGCTCGGCCTAGAATTCACGCTCCTCTGGGATGACCAACTTATTGAAATCGGTGATCCTGAAGCTGGCGAGAGTAATAAAAATATGAACGTGAGATACAAAAAAGAAAAGGGTCGAATGCGTGTCATCATGTTTAGTTTTCAGGGAGATTTAATTCAGACCGGTGGGAGTATTATTCATTTACCTATCAAGGCAAAACTTAAAACAAAAGGAGAGACTGTTCTGGGTATTGAATCGGCAGTTTTCGCCGGAAGAAACGGCGCTTCTTTTGAGTTACCTGTTTTTTATTCATCCCTTAACCTAAAAGAATAGGACTCATTATGATAGATTTACGTTCCGACACCGTGACAAAACCCACCAAAGACATGCTAGCATATATGGTGCAAGCGGAAGTAGGTGATGATGTATATGGCGAAGATCCAAGCGTCAATATTTTGCAAAATAAAGTAGCCCAATTATTCAACAAGGAAGCAGCACTTTTTATGCCATCTGGTACAATGAGTAATCAAGTTGCTTTAAGGACGCATTCTGAACCAGGGGATGAGGTTATCTGCGATACGAACTGCCATATTTTTAATTATGAATCTGGTGCTGCGGCGGCCTTAAGTGGATTGCAATTATTTCCAGTTAATGGTGAAAAAGGTATTCTGACACTTGAGCAAATCGAAGATTTGGGTCGTCCTTTTGATCATCATTTTCCACAGACGAAAGTTGTGACGCTTGAGAATACGCATAATCGCGCGGGAGGCACCATTTATCCCATCAATGAGATTAAAAAAATTGGCAAATGGACGAGACAAAATGATTATGGATTTCATCTTGATGGTGCCCGTTTAATGAATGCTTCCGTGGCTACGGGCATATCGCCTAAGGATTATGCCGAATATTTTGACTCAATCAGTCTTTGCTTCTCGAAAGGTTTGGGGACACCTGCAGGGTCGATTCTGATTGGTTCTCAATCTTTTATTCACAGAGCACATCGAAATAGAAAAATGTTCGGTGGTGGTATGCGTCAGGTTGGATTTCTCGCAGCAGGAGCCATCTACGCATTAGATAACCATGTTAAACGATTAGCCGAAGATCACCATCGAGCAAAACAATTGGCCGAAACATTAGACGAATTAGGTATGTTAGAAAATGAAATGAAGTGGACGCAAACGAATATTGTAATGATGAAAGCCCCCAATGGCAATGCAGATGATATCGTCGTTGCACTTTTTGAGGCAGGTTTAAAAGTTTCCCTCGTCAATAATCATAAAATTCGACTTGTAACACATTTGGATTTTTCAGATGACGATTTGGAACGATCAATCAAAATTCTGAAGAAAACCATGAAGGATTTTAATTAGATGGGAAATAAAATCGTCATTGTTGGTGCTGGAGACGTAGGATTTTACCTCGCAAAAACACTCTCAAAAAGGGATAACAGCGTTACAATTATAGACCTCGTTGCTGCCAAATGTCAACGGGCTCGACAAAATCTAGATATTCTAGTGATTGAAGGTAATGGAGCTCAATCGAAAATTCTCCATGAAGCAAAAGCCGAGGAGGCTGATATTTTTCTGGCCGTGACTCGAACTGATGAAGTCAATATTATTGCTTGTATGAAAGCCCATAAAATGGCGCCAAAAGCGCGTATTTTGGCTCGAGTAAGAAGTAATGATTATCTAGATAAATATTCGGTTTTAAATCTAAAAGAACTCGGTATTGATCGTGTTATAAATCCAGAGCAAATGGTTGCGAAAGAGATTGTTCATCTGGTTCAAAATTCCATTGCTCAGGAAATTATGACCTATGCCAATAACGAACTTTATATGGTGGCGCTTTACCCAAAAAATGATTGCGAAATTATGGGATGCTCGCTTCAAGAAATCGGTCAAAAATACGAAGATTTAGCATTTCGAACTGTTGCTATTGAGCGAAACGGCGAGACGATTATCCCAACGGGGAAAACTGTCTATATGAAAGATGACAAAACATTTGTCATTTGCCGAAAAGATCGGCTCGAAGAAATGTATCGATTGTCAGGCTATCGCCGCGAACGCAAGTTGAAAAATATCATGATCTTAGGGGGGAGTAAATTAGGACGGCTTGTAGCAGAGGAGCTGTCGGGACATTTTAATATCCGTTTAATTGAAAAAGATATTGAAAAACTCAAGCGTATTTCCAAAGAATTACCTGAAGTACTTCTCCTTGAAAGTGATGGCTTGGATATGGACTTTTTGGAAAGTGAAGGGATCGCCGAAATTGACGCCTTTTTAGCGCTGACAAATGATCAAACGACCAATCTATTTGCGGGGCTAATGGCTAAACAAATGGGAGCTTCCAAAGCCATCGTTCATGTCACAACACCCGATTATCTACCGATTGTACATGGATTGGGGATCAATTCCGTTGTCAGTAAAAATATTTCTACGGTGGATGCCTTTATGCGTTACGTATTGCGAGGTCGTGTGCACTCTGTTATGATGCTCGAAGGAATTGAAAGCGATATTATTGAATTATCGCCATCTCCTAATTCTAAGATTATTGGTATTCCATTGAGAGACATGGATTTTCCAGTGGGAGCGATTGTCGGTGCTGTGATTCATCCTGATAGTGTAGAAATTGCAACCGGAAAAACAGTAATCGGTCCGCAAGATCGTGTTCTGGTATTTACAAAAGAGAATAAGGTAAGTGATGTCGAAACATTATTCGTTTAAACATTTCAGTATTCTGCCAATTATAAATTTAGTGGCAATTTTAAGCGCATTCATTGGCCTAACGATGGTCTTTAGCTTATTTGTTGCACTTGCTTATGGTGAAGGTGATGCGTGGGCAATTGGAAAGTCCATGATAATCTCACTCTCATTTGGAGCCATTCTTTGGGGTGTGAGTCGTCATGATTATGAAATGAATTCAAGACAGGGCTTCCTTTCTGTGACATTGAGTTGGATCGTTGCTTCCGCCTTTGGTGCATTGCCTCTCTATTTTGCAACAGATTTCTCATACACCGATTCTTTCTTTGAAGCGATGTCCGGATTTACGACGACGGGAGCTTCTGTCATCAGTGATATTGAAGCGTTGCCACATGGCATCCTCTTTTGGCGGAGTTTTACACATTGGCTTGGTGGCATGGGAATTATTGTTTTTACAGTGACTATAATGCCCCTTTTAGGAAAATCAGGGACACTTCTTTTCGCTGCAGAAGCTCCTGGCCCCGTCAGTGACAAGTTGACGCCTAAAATCAGTGAAACTGCTACACTACTTTATCTAGTTTACGCTGGGATTTCATTTGCTGAATATCTACTCTTGTGGTTGGGTCCAATGGATTGGTTTGATGCCGCTTGCCATACATTTGGTACAATGGCGACAGGTGGATTCTCCACAAAAAATACAAGTGTTGCATATTTTAACAGCCCTTATGTCGATTGGGTGATCATTGTTTTCATGATTTTGGCGGGAACGAACTTTGTCTTACACTATGCAGGTCTCCATGGGAAAGTGCTAAAATATTTCAAAGACAGAGAATGGCGTTTTTGGATGTTTGTTCTCCTTGGTTCCACGCTTTTTATTTACGGCAATCTGCTAACGGATCATTTTTATGACCAATCAACAAAAGTAATATCAGATCTAAAAGAGAACCCATTTCGACAAATTGTATTTCAAGTTGTCTCTATTGTTACAACGACGGGGTTTGCAACGGCTGACTATGAAGGCTGGTCTATTTACAGTCAAATGCTGATATTTATGCTTATGTTTGTAGGTGGAATGGCAGGAAGTACTGCAGGTGGAATAAAAGCGATTCGAGTACTCCTTTTTATGAAAATGGCTTTCGTCGAACTCCGACGGATGATTCACCCCCATGGCTATCTACCCGTGAAACTTGGGACTGAAATCGTCGATGAGGGTGCTATTAAAAATACAATAGCCTTCCTCCTTTTTTATGTGTTAGTGATGGGAGTAACGACGCTCACGTTTACATTTTATGGGCATGATATCGTTACCAGTATGACGGCAACCGTCTCGATGCTCAGCAATGTTGGCCCAGGATTAGGCGATATAGGACCGACTAACAATTTTGCTTTTTTCGCCGATTCAGAAAAATGGATTATGTCATTCGTCATGTTAATGGGACGACTGGAAATCCTTACCGTTATAGTAATCTTTAATCGACATTTTTGGAGGTTTTAATGCCCTTTGTACACTTTGATTTAAACGAAAATATTGCCATCGTTACCATTGCAAGGCAAGATAAAATGAATGCACTCAATCCTGTTATTATGGATGAATTAGAATCCATATTTTGTGCGTTAGAAAAAAATGATGCGTGCCGGGTGATAATTTTGACAGGAGCGGGTGAAAAAGCGTTTGTTGCTGGAGCGGACATTAATCAATTCCCAACAATTACACCTGACGAAGCGATGAAAATCAGTAGACATGGCCAAAAGTTATTTACAAAAATAGAACGCAGCACCAAACCTGTAATTGCCGCCGTTAATGGCTATGCACTCGGCGGGGGATGCGAATTGGCCCTCGCATGTCACCTTCGTTATGCCTCGGAGAATGCGTTTTTTGGCCAACCCGAAGTTAATTTAGGTGTCATTGCGGGATATGGTGGAACCCAACGTTTACCACGACTTATCGGAACGGGAAACGCTCTCGATTTACTTCTTTCAGGACGAATGGTTTCGGCTCAAGAAGCGAAAGAAATGGGCATTGCCAATAAAGTATTCCCCCTAGCAACATTCATGGAAGATGTTTTAAAAGTCGCCAAATTAATGGTTCAAAAAGGACCACTCGCCTTAAAATACGCACTGAAATCTGTTTACGAAGGTCAAGGTCTTCCAATAGAAAAAGCGCTTGAAGTTGAAGCACAGATGTTTAAAGAAGTATTTAACTCACAAGATCGCGTTGAAGGATGTGCGGCTTTTATCGAAAAAAGAAAGCCTCTATTCAAAGGAAACTAATATAGATATGACATTGCATTTGAGTTGGAGAATCGTTGAAATTCACCCAAAGTTTGCGTTTAAAATTGCGCGGAGTACCCGAACAAGTTATCGCGTTGTTATCGTTAAGTTAAGCGATGGAAACCATACGGGGATCGGTGAAGCTGCGCCTAATCCACGCTATGAAGGTGGGCCAGAGGACGTTATCGCGCGAATTCATAATAATGAAAAGGCTATACTTGAATTGCCTATCAATGATTACTGCGAGAGGCAAGAACGACTCGAAAAACTTTTCCCCGATAGCTATTCGACTCAGGCGGCGCTTGATGTCGCATTTTGGGATTTATATGGAAAGCAAAATGACATTCCATTACATCAGGAATTTGGTGGCAGTATTATGCCAATTTCGTCCTATACCATTGGAATCAGCGATGAGGAACTCATCAAAATAAAAATTGATGAAGCCAAGGATTACCCCATTCTCAAAATTAAATTGGGTAGTCCTGACGATATAAAAATGATGAATACAATTCGTAAATATACGGACAAAAAACTCTATGTCGATGCGAATGAAGGCTGGAAAACGCTGGATTTAGCGAAGGAACGCGTGGAATGGCTATCGTCGCAGGGTGTTGAATTTATCGAGCAGCCTATGCCCAGCAATATGTTGGAAATGACAGCAAAACTCCGAGAATTTTCGCCCCTTCCCATTGTGGCCGATGAAAATTCCGTGCGACCCGAAGATGTTCCGAAACTGAAGGATGTCTTCGATGGCATCAATATTAAGTTGATGAAATGTGGCGGACTTACGAATGCTCGAAAAATGATTCGCACAGCGCGGGAACTCGATTTGAAGGTCATGCTTGGATGCATGGTGGAAACATCTGTCGGCATATCCGCCATGAGTCAACTCGGCAAACTCGCTGACTGGCTAGATTTGGACGGCAATGTTTTACTTGCTGACGATCCATTTCAAGGTGTCAAAAATGAAAAAGGAAATATTATTTTGATGAATAAACCAGGGATTGGAGTCATCCATTGAAGTGTACAAAATTGAAATTCGCACTCTTACTAATTCTTACATTGCTAATAGCTTGTAGCCATACATCACCCAATGCGACAAAAGTAAAATCGGGGCCTTTTAGAAATGCTGATGCAAAAGCGGCATATAGCATTGATACTTTAATTCATAATAGTCCTACGGAGATGGCTTTTTGGGGCGTTCAAGTTCAAGACGCTAAAACAGGTGAGATTATTTACAGTAAAAATCCCAACAAAATATTTATGCCTGCCTCGAACATGAAACTTTATACGACTTCAACGGCGCTACAGCTTTTGGGTCCCGATTATCGATATCATACAGCTTTTACAACGACAGGTTCTATTGAAAATGGCACTTTATTAGGTGACATTATCATTAATGGAAGCGGCGATCCAACGTGGTCATGGCGTTTCTTTAATGACAGTCATGATTCGCTTTTTATTCGATTTGCCGATAGTCTCAAGGCCTTAGGCATCAACAAAATTGACGGAAGAATCATCGGTAATGATAACATATTCGACGATCAAGCTCTTGGATATGGATGGAGTTGGGACGACGAACCTTATTACTACGCCGCGCAATTATCCGGATTATCGTATAATGAAAATTATGTGGATGTCATTGTTACGCCTGGCGAAGTAGGCGAATTAGTGCATTTAGAAAAGCGTCCGAATACGCATTATTTGACAATCAAAAATGAGCTGGTGACGGTTCATCCTGATTCGACGGGCAAATGGAATAATGGGCGTGATAGAGCGACGAATAAGGGTTGGTTTCGCGGTGAGTTTTCTGCATCTAAAGAAAAGAAAGAAGATGCGTTGACGGTGGAAAATCCGACTTTATTTACGGCAACATTATTTAAAGAAGTGCTTGAGTCTCAGGGGATAACGGTATCAGGCGAACCTGTTGATTTAGACGATTTATTCCTCGAATTGGACTCGACTTTAATCGACACTCTCTTTTTATATACGAGTCATCCTATGTCAAAAATTATTGAAATGGTGAATAAACCCAGCCAAAATTTTATTGCTGAAACATTGCTCAAGACAATTGGCGTTGAACTTGGTAAAGAAGGCAGCACCGAAGAAGGCATCCGCTTAGAAATGGAAATGTGGGATTCCTTAGGTATGAACACGCGCGATTTAAAAATACTTGATGGTTCAGGTTTGTCACGACATAATGTCGTTTCGCCCTATCATACAACAACACTTTTGCAACTCTTGTGGGAGCACGAATATCGCGACATATTTATCGAATCATTGCCCATTGCTGGCATCGAAGAATCGACACTTGAAAATCGAATGAAAAATAGCATCGCGGCGGGACGTGTCCATGCTAAAACAGGCTATATCGGGCGCGCTCGCACCTTAAGCGGCTATGTTTATACACTGAGTGGCAGGACAATTATTTTCTCAATTATGGTGAATCATTACACGGTTCCGACGTCTGACATCAATGAATTACAGGATAAAATCGGTATTATCCTCGCGAGGTTGTAGGTTAATCCTACATAAATATTACCCATGATTTTGAAAAAAATCATCACGGCTTAAAAGACATTAAATGACAAAGATAGAAAAAATATTAAATATAGATTTCTACAATAAAGTTGCGGAGCTCTTAAAAAGTGCTCGCAAAAGCGTTGTTCAGACTGTCAATAAAACGATGGTTTATACCTATTATGAAATAGGTAGAATGATAGTGGAACAAGAGCAAAAGGGAAAAGAACGTGCGCAATATGGGAAAAAGATACTAAAGGGGCTTGCTGAAAGATTAAATGCTGAATTTGGTAAAGGGTTTTCAGTCGACAATTTAGAAAATATGAGAAGATTTTATTTAGCGTATGTTATTTCTGAATCATCATTAGGGATTGGTTCTTCAAAGAAATCCGAGACAGTGTCTCGGATTTCTAAGAACAAAGAGTTTCAATTAAGTTGGTCCCACTATTTAAAACTGATGCGAATTGACGATGAAAAAGAGAGGCGTTTTTATGAAATTGAAGCCTATAAAAATAATTGGAGTCTCAAAGAGCTTCAAAGGCAATATGATACTGCATTATATACGAGGCTTGCATTAAGCAGGGATAAAGATAAAGTTCTTGAATTATCTGCAAAAGGATTGATAATAGAAAAACCCAAAGATACGATTAAAAACTCTTACTTGAGAACGAAGATAATGAATAAACTCGCATCATATATTTCCCGGAAAATGTAATAAAGGACACCTCAATGAAAATAAACAGAATCGACCATATTGCTATTGCCACGAATGATGCGGCGGAGCTCAAATTTTTATATCATGATATTTTGGGATTGAATTATTTAGGTCAAGAAACTGTCGAGAGTGAAAAAGTTGAGACCTCTTTTTATGATGTATCAGAATCGAAGCTGGAGTTTTTAGAACCAACATCGCCTGAATCGACGGTGGCCAAATATTTAAATAAACGAGGACCCGGTTTGCATCATATCGCGCTGAATGTCGAGGATCTCGATGGCTATTTGGTGAAGCTCAAAGAGAATCAAATTCAGCTCATTAATGACGAACCTATTCTAGGCGCCCATCATAAACGCATCATATTTATCCATCCAAAAGCGACGGGCGGTGTTTTGATTGAACTTTGCGAAGACAAAAAGTGACACCATTTAACTTCATCTATTGGTTTGATGCATCCAAAAAAAAATCTCCTTAAATCATGACTTCACAATTAAAAAAAGAAACGCCTGCACAACGAAAATCCAAAGAGCTTCCAGATCAACCAGGGGTTTATTTTTTCAAAGATAAATCGGGTAAAATAATTTATGTTGGGAAAGCGAAAGTTCTAAAAAATCGTGTCCGCTCCTATTTTACGGGGCAACCTGACAGGCCCAAAACGGCTCAATTAATTGAGCGGATTTGGGATTTAGAAATTATTATTACACGAACCGAAGTCGAAGCGTTGTTGACGGAAGCGAATTTCATTAAGGAATTCACGCCGAAGTATAATATCGATTTACGTGACGATAAAACATTTCCCTACATCCGCATTACGAAAGAGTCTTTTCCCCAAGTTTACGTGACGAGGACCGTCGTTAAAGATGGCTCGGTTTATTATGGGCCTTATACCAACGTCAAATATCTTCGTTCGGCGCTTCAAGTCATCAAACGCATTTTTACGATCCGTAGTTGTCGGTATCGCTTGGATGCGAAAACCGTTGAATCGAAAAAAATTGACCTATGTCTCGATTATCATATCAAAAAATGTGATGGCCCGTGCCAAGCTTTGGTTGATGAGACGAACTATGACGAGATGATCAAGCGGGTCGAAGATTTTCTAAAGGGTCGGACGGAAAAAGTTGAAGCACATTTAGAGAATCAAATGAAAAAGGCGTCGTCGAATTTGGCATTTGAAGATGCGACTCGATACAGAGATCGATTGCTTGTGGTGCAAAATTATGTGAGCAATCAGCGATTGAAAACGAGTGATTTTGAAGATAGAGATGTCATTGGCCTTGTGCGTCAGGATGCTCTAGCGACAGCGACTATGATTCGGATTCGCGGCGGCAAGCTGATTGGGAAGGAGCATTTCAAGTTTAAAAATATCGACGATGACGAAAATGGCGAAATTATTTCTCGTCTCATCATGAGTCTTTATGAGCAAGGGATGACGATTCCAGGCGAAATAATTGTCCCCGTAGAACTCGCCGATAAAGAAGTTATTGAGACATGGTTGAGCGAAATTCGCGGTCTTAAAACAAAATTAAAAGTGCCTGAAATTGGCGAAAAGAAATCGCTCCTGGAACTCGCTGAACGCAACGCCGAATTGAGCCTAAAAGAATGGGCATTGCAACAGACTCAAAAGGTCGATATCGTGCCGAAAATGATTCGTATGCTGCAAGATGACTTGCAATTGCCAGGACCTCCGCGACGCATTGACGGCTTTGATATTAGTCATCTCGGCGGAACGGAAACTGTTGCATCGATGGTCTGCTTTATTGATGGTCGGGCAAAGCCATCGGAATATCGCAAATTTAAGGTGAAGACGGTTGAAGGAATTGATGATTTTGCGTCTATGCGAGAAGTTGTTGCAAGGCGATATAAGCGCGTTAAGGAGGAGAACCTCCCCACACCCGACCTTATCCTAATTGATGGCGGGAAAGGACAACTTAGTGCCGCATTAACGGCTTTGCATGAAGTTGACATGGCACATATTCCGATCCTTGGATTGGCGAAACGTCTGGAAGAAGTCTTTATCCCTGGCCATTCGGAAGCCTTACTCATCGGTAAGTCGAGTCCATCCCTCATTTTGCTTCGGAGACTGCGCGACGAAGCCCATCGTTTTGCCGTTACATTTCAGCGGAAACGACGAAAAACAACAACACTAACGTCAGTATTAGATACGATTCCGGGAGTTGGGAAAAATCGTGTGAAAAGCCTCATGAAAGCATTTGGTTCTGTTGCGAAAATTAAAAAAGCTGAGATTCATCAAATCGCTGATGTTGGAGGCATCTCAATAAAATTAGCACAAAATATTTTAGATCATCTAAATGGAAAAAATAGCGAAATCAAGAATTAGGAAGCACTTTCAATGAATCTTACTATAGATGGAAAACCCTATTCTGCCTCACTTCGAACCGTGTGGTGTTTAGGACGAAATTATGCGAAGCATGCGGAGGAATTAGGGAATAAAGTAGAAGCGAAGCCTCTCGTTTTTCAAAAAGGCCTCAATGCCATGCAAATATTTCAGGACACAATACAGCTTCCGTGGCATTTGGGTGATATTCATTACGAAACTGAGTTGGTTTATTTGGTGGAACGTGATGGCGCGGACGTTCGTTTCGTTGCTTATACATTAGGTTTGGATTTAACGCTTCGAGATTTGCAGACATCATTGAAACAAGCGGGGAAACCTTGGACATTGGCAAAATCTTTTGATGGAGCTGGTATTATTGGTGATTTTATGCCGCTTGTTGACTCTGAAAACAACATCGAATTTTCCTTGAGCGTCAATGGCGAAGTACGTCAATTGGGACAGAGTAAAAATATGAATTTGCAGCCCAACGATGTTATCGAATATCTTTCTCAATTCACCGAACTACAAACAGGTGACATAGTTTTTACGGGCACACCAGAAGGCGTAGGGCAATTAAAACCGAACGATATTCTTGAACTCAAAATTGGTGCTGTTGGAATTGGGAATATGAGGTTGGTCTAATATGGGTAAGTCGTTTCAATTAAAAATGTCTTACAAAGAGTATCTCGCCCATTATTTAAAATCAATAGGGCTGGCGATATTTCTACTTGTGATAGTTATAGATGTGAGAGTATTTACTAGTGATTGGATAAACAAGCAGGAAATCGGTTTAACTGTAGCAATTATTTTCCCTTTCCTAATCATAGCAGGAACTTTTTATAATTTCTATTCAAAAAGTAAAAATAAAATATATTTTCAATGCTGATAGTATTACTGTTTTAGCGAGAGATGTAAAACAAGAATATAAATTAACAGAAATTGTTAAAATTAAATTTAAGAATGGTAAGAAAATCAAGTTTGACATGACTTTACCCTATTTCAGAGATTTTAAAAAGTTTTTCTCAAAATTTATAATCGAGAAAAACTTATCTAGTTTAATACGGTATTGGTAAGACTTTTAACAACGTATTGCTGAAAGAATGATATAAAATAATGGGTTAAAACCCATATACTTTTAGGGAGACTTATTACCCAGGGATTAATCCCTGGGCTACTTTTACAAAACAATCTGGGCAAATCCGCGAAAACTGCGGGAGAAAATCAAAGCCTCCTCAGAGTTTAATCGGTGTACCATCTTATTAATTTTGCCTTAGATTGTCCGCAACGAAAAAAGAAATAAGGATCGATTATCTTATGAAAAAAATAGCAACTTTTATTACACTTCTTTTAACACTTTCGCTGATGTCGCCAGCACTATTTGCATTACCAAAAGGTGAAACCGGCAAGACGCAAATATTTATTGAGCCCTTTTTAAATACGGGGACAAATCCAGGTCCAACGTGGTTAAGCGGCACACTTTTGACCGTCGTGGAGACGCAATTAAAAATTGACGAAAATTATTTAATCTACAAAACAAAAGCTATTCCTCAGGAAAACCTCGAACGTCCTTTTCGATTACAGAGGCATTTAAGTAAGGATGTCTTTGGCGAAAGCGCCTTGATTGACGGCATCGCATTTTTGCTAAGAGGGCGATATTATGTCGAAAATAATATGGTTCATCTTTCTCTCAATTTGTATGATGTCCACACGATGAATCTTCAAAATAAGATCGAGATTTCACAGCCTATCAATGGTATCTACGGATTAAAAACAAATCTCGTTAATTGGGTTAAAGTGCAATTAGGTGCCGAGATAGAGTTGTCAGACATGACGGATTCTAGCGTTAAAGCCATGGCGCCAGCGACAAAAGACATCAAACCCTATTGGGACAACACGGAAGGAAAGAAAAAGAATAAGGTCATGGCGTTGCAAGAGTTATGGAATACGATAATGTGGGATCCGTATCGGGTGGAAATATTTGATATTCAAACGCGCCGCGACGTTTATAGCCCCGATTCGATATATATCGATTTTCAAGTGAAATATGCCATTAATCCTCGCATTATTGATGCCTTAGAACAATTTGCAATTGAGCAAGAAAGCGCCAAAGAAGGCGAACTTCACTTCTTCTTTTCTGACATGGATTATGTTGATCCCGTCTTTTATGAGAATTTAAAATCGGGGATGTGGCGAAAATATCCTGTTGTTAGTGTGGGTGAAAATACCTATGCAAAGCAACGGAAAATGGTGGACGGTCCTGCTATTTTAATGACGTATGGGTCGCCTCAGTATAGTCGTTACAGTGGCATTTTTACACAGCTTTTAATTGGATTGCCTGGTGTACGATCCATTCAAATTCTTGCAAATAATCATGGCATTACAAAAGCTTATTCTCTAAAAATTGGTCGTGATGAAATGTCAAAATTAAACGCCATAAATGTAAAGTTTTATCAAGAAAACGACTTGTACGCCTTTTTCAATAAGCGAGAACGTTAAAAAAATATGATGGAAACAAATTTTATCTTTTGGGGCTTCGTTGTGGGAGCAGGCCTTGTTGGCTTGTTTATCGGTCGTTTATTGATGCAACGAAAATTGGCCGAATTTCAAGGCCAATACAATGAATTAAATCGGAATCATGATACGCTCTTAGAAGAACATGCTCATGGCAAAACAGCATTCGAATCGAGAACGAATGAACTCAATGAAGCGAAACAAAATCAAGCGATTCTCGACACAAAAATTCAAGCCGCGAATGAGCGAATCGAAGAAGAAAAAGCCCGACTCCTAGCGATGCGTCAAGAAATGGAGAATTCGTTTAAAAGCCTGAGCCAAGATGTATTGCGTGCCAGTCAGAAAGAATTTTTACAATTGGCGGATGAAAAATTTACGAGTCAGACCCAACGTAATAAAGATGAATTATCGCAGAAAGAAGGACTCATTCAAAAATCTTTAGAGAATATGGATAATCGCCTTAAAGATATGTTGAATCAATCAACAGAATTAAAAAAAGAGGTCGAATCCACACGTGAAGAGACAGAAAAATTGAGATCAACGACAACTGGGTTGTCTAATTTGTTGGCAAGTTCACAAAAACGCGGGATGTGGGGCGAAGAAATTGTCGAGGATATAATTCAGTATATTGGTTTGCGTGAGCACATCAATTATACAAAACAATCCGTTGTTGAAAGCGGGGAACGTCCTGATTTTACGTTCAAATTGCCGAAGCATAAAGTCATCAACCTTGATGTAAAATTTCCGATTGATCATTATCGCGAGTATTTGAATGCCACAAATGGTAGTGATGAAGAAGAGCGGCATAAGAAGCAATTTTTCAAAGATGTACGCTCTCATCTCAAAGCATTGACAAGGCGAGAATATATTAATTTAGCAGGTGGCACATTAGATTATGTTATGATGTTTATCCCCAATGAGTCGATATATGGGTTTTTGAATTCGGAAGACTCTGAACTGATAGGCGATGCATTAAAGATGAAAGTCATGCTATGTAGTCCTATAACGCTTTATGCAATTTTGTCATTGCTACATCAAGCGACCTCAAACTTTATAGTTGAACAACGGGCAACAGAAATACTCGAGCTTGTGGAAAAATTTCAGAAACAGTGGGAAAATTTTACAGTAACCATGGACAAAACCCGCAAATCATTTGACCAAGCGGCGAGACATTTTGATGATCTCATGTCCACGCGTTCTAATGCGCTTGATCGCCCTATTCGTCAAATCATGGAATTGAGAAAATCAGATTCTCAGTTGGAGATTGGTGACTAATCCATAAAAAGAATCATGCTTTAGATTCTCGAGATTCAATTTTTTTAGAATAAATACAATATGAAGCTCATGCTACGTGGGCTTATTTTTTCGAACAGTCGAAACCGTATCTAAAATTATTTGCTAAGAAGTGTTTTAAAAAATAGAGGAATGGGTGTTACAAATTTCATCTTTTCTTTTGAAAATGGATGCAATATACTGAGAGAATTTGCGTGAAGAGCCAGTCTTGTCGAGCCCTTATCCGATTTATCACCATATATTTTATCACCGACGATTGGGTGACCAATATCGGCACAGTGCACTCGAATTTGCTTTTTATGATTGGTTCGGAGCTTGATTTCAACAAGACTAAATTTGCTCGAACTTTTAAGCACTTTATACGTCGTCTTTGATAATGTACCTTCTTCTGATTTTTGAACAGAATACACTCTAAAAATTGAATTTTCCTTTAGATACGAGCTAATTGTGCCTTCCGGTTTTTCAAAAATACCATGGGTAATCGCTATATATTTTCTGTCAAAATTTGACCAATTTTCTATTAAGAAATTCTTCGCCGCCTCACTTTTTGCAAAAACAAGGATGCCCGACATTTCTCTTTCTAAACGATGAACCGCAATAACGCGATTTCTCGATTTCATATTTCCTTTTTTGACATAATCATTCAAAAGATTAAAAACGGTCTTTTCTTTTTCTTTATTGCTTGCGATCGTAAGGAGACCATTTGATTTATTCACCACAATAATGTCTAAATCCTCATGCAAAATTTCTAATCCACGGGGTTTGTATTTGGTTGGTGGCTTTTTAAACACTTTTTTACTTGATTGCATATTTGTCATTTCTAAAGGTTAAGAATATTTAGAATTAAAATTCTTGTTTACCGTACACTCTATATGTGTTCGACTTGTTTTTCCAAATTGATAGGATGCTTTTTCTCAAGCGATTTAATCTTTGTCCAAAGCCATCCAAAACCAACAGAGCCCGCTGTAGTAGCCGAAAGGGCAATTGAATACCAAACCCAATAATAGGGTTTACCTGCGATTTGTGTGAAATAGTAAGTCAATGGAATCGAAATTAAAATAACACGTATCAAGGTAATAATTAACGGAGGCAATCCGTAGCCCATACCTTGCATCATCCGGCCAGAAAGCATACCGATGGATATGATCCAATAGAAAAAAGAAAGCGTTCGGACAAGGCTGACCGCGACTTCAATGACAAGCGGATCTTTTGTAAAGATTTGGAAAAAATGCGGTGAGAAAAAGTAAAAAATAATGCCACCGGTGATGCCTATTGTAAGACCGGTTCGTAATCCATAGAAAACGACTTTTTTGACTAAATCAATTCGTTGAGCGCCTGTAAACATACCAACGAGTGTGACTAAACTATGACCCAAGGCCATAATCGGTAAGAAAAATATTTGGTCGAGTCTGCCAGATAGTTCAAACCCTGCCACAACTTTAGGGGAATAACCCACCAATATCTTATTAAAAACAGCATTCCCCAATGACATAACAACCATGGCCAATGATGATGGGATACCAATCTTTGCGATGCTGATTAAAATATTTCTATTGAATTTAAAATGACGCATTTTCAGAGAAAGGAAGGTGCTTTTCTTAATAATGATGATATAAAGTAATCCGAAGGTTGTGATAAGCTGGGAAAGTATGGTTGCCAACGCGGCACCTTTAACACCCATATCCAGTCCAAAAATAAAAATAGGATCGAGGATGACGTTGACAACAGTTGCTACGGCTTGAAATTTCATTGGCGTCATTGTGTCGCCTTCGCCGTTAAAAATAGACCGAAGAAGAATGCCTGCTAAAGAGAAAATAAATCCGCCAGCAATAATTCTAAAATATCCGAGCGTTTGGCTCATAAGGTTTGCTGGCGCGCCCATAACAGTCAGAATTTTTTCGCCAAACAAGAGCCCCGAACTGGCAAAAATAACGCCTAAAATCAGTCCAATAAGAAGTCCATGTTCAGCCGCATTATTGGCAGAAGCTTTATCTTTCCGTCCAATATTCTGGGCAATAACGGCTGTTACACCATTGCCTAAACCAAATGTAATACCATAGGAAAACCAAAATAATGGCATATTAAATGCGAGTGCGGTTATAGCGTCGGGTGAAATTCGCCCAACGAAAACCATGTCTGTAATGCTATAGGCGGTTTGAACCAGCATCCCCATCATAACAGGAACGGCTAAAGTCCAAACGGCTTTGGTGGGATTACTTGCGAACGATTCGAATCTATCTTTTGATTGTATTTTTGCCATAGGCGACAAGCTCTTTAAGAAAATGCTTTGAGCAAGGACGAAGAATGATTTAGATAAAATTCTTTTAAATTATTTCGAGACGTTTTTATGCCTGTATTTTCGAGTTCTGGTGGAAAAAGAAAAAATGCATCAGGAATCATAAAGAATGGGTGCTTTAGCTTGAGTGAATGTCGTACAAACGATTCCGCTATAATAATATCGTTGCTTTTTCGAATGAACGCGATGGGTCTTTCGCCAAATTCATTATTTGGGGTGCCGATTACGTAACATTCATCAACACCTTCGATTTGCATAAGTGATGTCTCTATTTCTTCTGCTTGGATATTTTCGCCACCCGAAATAATGATATTATGGATGCGACCTGTCACAATTAATTGGCTCTTATGATTGATATAACCTAAATCGCCGCTGTGAAACCAACCATCGTCGTCTCTAGGATCTATCAAATTATTGCGTTGTGTCGGATTTAAATACCCGAGGCAAAGAGATTCGCCCCTCACCAATATTTCGCCATGATGATCGATTGTCATATCTGTATTTGCAAGGAGTTGTCCCGATGTATTCATTTCAAAATCATCGGCATCTAGGCGAGTTGTCGTCACTTGAGACGCCATTTCCGTTAATCCATACGTTAGTTGAATAGGTAATCCTCGTTTTTTCGCTTCTGCAACGACGCTATAATCCGTTCGATCTCCACCGACTAAAACAGATGTTAAATTTAGGATGTCGTCGATTGAGAAATCACTCTTGAGTAGCGCTCTCAACTGTGTCGGAACGAATGATACATGCGTTATTTGAGATTGAATCAATGTGTCGAGCATGGAAATATCTTTATCTTGAAAAACAAGTGTCGATTGCGTGAGAAGTCCTCGAATCAGCAATCCCATCCCCCCAACATGATTAAACGGAAGTATGGCTAAAGTCCTTGAATCTTCGCAGAGTTGCGAATTTTCCACAACCCCCTTCGCATTTGCCATCAATGTATCGAGTGTATGGACAACATATTTGGATTTTTGAGTGCTGCCGGACGTTTGGAAAATAATATGATTTTGAGGACGTAAATGAGTACTTCCAAATTTGAATTCACTCAAATCTTCAAAAGGAATAAAATCGACAGAAAAGTTGATGTTTTCAATTGTCCTCGGCCCCACAAGATATGCAAGTTTTGCGTCGGAAATGATGGTTTCTAATTGTTCATGAGGATGCCGTTTGGACAGCAGAAAAATGTCGTGTCCTTGCATCAATGCCACAAGAAATGCGAGGATAAAATCAGGACTCGTTTCTTCGATAATACCAATAAATTGAGGCGATGAGCGTGGGACACGTTGGAGCAAATGATGAAGGTCATCGAATGAAAAATTAAGATTCGGTGACTCCATAAATAATCTATCCTGACAATTTGTAGTGCTTGTAAGTTTGAGAAGAGTACTGGAATTAAGCGTGGACGGCATGGAGTAAATTCATTTTATTTTTATTGAAAAAGCGTTGATGAGAAGGTGTAAGGATGGCTTCCAATCGACCCTTATTGATAAGCAAAGATTCGTTTAGAATATCGGTTTGCAAATATCGATACGTGTCGATCCCCATTGGATTTGCATTGTTAAGGAGCTTCAAATTCATGCGGGCAATATTCATAAGGCCAATACCACTTTCGTAGCTAGAGCTTAAAACAAATTTGGGTGAAATCAATTCATAATGCGACATTAATCTTAGGAGTGTCGATTTCCCTCCCATCAGCGTTGGCTTATAAACAATGGCGTCAATCCCTTGGAAAAATGGAAGTCTGCTCCAATCTTTTTCTCGCAACGACTCATCTAATGCGATAGGCATATTGGTTTTCAAATAGAGCTTTTTTAGGAGTGATGGATTTTGCAATGGTTCTTCAATATATTCAATCACTTCGCGATTTTTAAGTCCATCCCAAAATATGCAGGCGTCTTCAAAACTCCACGCTTGATTGGCATCAAGACGTATGGATTTGGGCGGTAAATGCGTTGATGTCATGGCGTTGATGCGACTGATTTCCTCTTGAATTGAAAGTTGACCAACTTTTATTTTGAAGCTAGAATATCCGTCCTCAATCAAGCGATTTAAGTCCATAGAATCATTTTGAATGAGTGCATTAATCGCTGCATTTGTAAATAAAATTTCGCCAGGATTCTCTTTTTGATGTCGGATGCAATTAAGCGCCGATTCTATCCCGAATTGAACGGATGGAGAGAGAGTCGATTGTTTCTCAAGATAAACCGCCACCATTGTTTCAAGCTCAAAAGAATTTGCAAATGCTTCCATGACCATTCTAATTTCGGCTTCTGCTTGAGGTAAAGTTTCATTGCTAAAGAAAACGAGCGGCGCGATATCGCCTGTTCCGTGTTTCCCTTCATTGTCGATGATATGGAGAATAAGTCCGTCGCGGGTCGAACGTGTCGTTTGCCCAAAAATAATGTTTTGTGTTAAAATATTCTGATATGAATAAAGTCGTATATGTGCTTTGGACATGTTTTTCAATTTCCTTTTGTTACGTAATAAGCCATCCCAGGGAAAAAAGTAAAGTAAAAACGAGCTGAATTCTTGCCGTCATGGGAAGAACTTCTAAAAGTTCGCGACTGTCGCTATAGGACAAAATCCGCTTAATAGGCATCACAAATAGAAAAAAAGTTAGCATGCCGATGAGGCTGACATAATGGTCGTGCTGAAAAATGAGTAGAAAGAGTAGAGGCGAGACCAATGCCAGAGAAATGCTCGCGAGATACTCCGTTTCTCCAAAGGTTGCGCCGAAACGCGCAATGAGCGTATTCTTGCCAGTTTTACGGTCTTCATCAATGTCCCGCAGATTATTGATGGATAACAAGGCTACGGAAAAAAGCCCTTGAGCAGCGCCAAAAGCGAGAGCCAGATTTGAATGTTCCAGCGCTTGGACATAATAAGTTCCCCAGGTTGCAATGGGTCCAAAAAAGAGAAACGCGAAAATGTCGCCTAATCCATGATAGGCCAATGGAAACGGTCCACCCGTATAAATAACGCCGAGGAGAAGTGACGAAAGACCCAGAAAAACAATGGGCCAACCGCCTCGCGAAACAAGATAAATCCCAATGATGAAAGCAAGGGCGAAAGAAAGTAGCATGGCTTTTTTCATGGCGTTTGGTGTGACAAGTCCTCGATGCGTGAGCCGTTGAGGACCGATTCGCTCGCTGGTATCACCGCCTTTTTTATAGTCGAAATAGTCGTTGGCGAAATTGGTTCCGATTTGAATAAAAAATGCACCGAATAATGCCGCAATTGCAGACCATAAATGAAACACACCTTCAGAATACGCTAAAATTGTCGCCATTAAAACAGGTGCAAAAGCGGCACTTAGGGTTTTGGGTCGAGCGGCTTCTATCCAGAGCTTAAACATATAATATATAAAAAAGAAAATTTAACATATTACGTTTTTGACAGTGTTTTGCGAGTTGAAAAGAAAATAGCAGTGAGTTCCTTTGCTTCTTTGAGTAGAGGTTCAATTTTAGATTCGATGACCAGTTTTTCATCCTGGCAGAACTCAATCCAAAAGACACTCTCATCTACTTCTTCTAAGACAATACTTTTTTTAGCTTTAAAAGCAGCCTTTAACTGGCCTAAAAGCGCTGCCCGATAATTTGCTGCTACTGATGTCGATGAACGGATAAGCTGGTTTTGAATATGTCTTCCCAGTGTGTCACTTGGGAGCGAAAAAGCGAATTTAACGCAACGATGTGCAAAAGCTTTTGTTCTCAATTTCATTTGTTCATTAGCACTACTCATCGATATTTTCTATTTTCTATTTTCTATTTTCTATTTTCTATTTTCTATTTTAAAGTTTTTTAACTACGGCCGCCAAGGATATTTCTTAAAGTTGGGTTTACGTTTTTCGTTGAACGCGTTTCGCCCTTCTTGGGCTTCTTCTGTCATGTAATAAAGCAACGTCGCATTTCCTGCCAGCTCTTGCAAGCCTGTTTGACCATCGACGTCGGCATTAAAGGCCGATTTTAGGAGGCGAATCGACAGGGGAGAATGCTCTAGGATTTCCTTCGACCATTTCACCGTTTCATTTTCCAATTCGGCGTAAGGTACAACCGTATTGACGAGTCCCATATCCAGCGCTTCTTGAGCATTATATTGACGACATAAAAACCAAATTTCACGCGCTTTCTTTTGACCCACGATAGATGCCATGTAGCTCGCGCCGTATCCACCGTCGAATGAACCAACTTTCGGCCCAGTTTGACCAAAAATAGCATTATCAGCGGCAATCGTTAAATCGCAAACCAAATGTAAAACGTGTCCGCCACCAATAGAATATCCAGCCACCATTGCGATGACAGGTTTAGGCAGCGTTCGAATTTGTCGCTGTAAATCAAGGACATTTAGGCGATGAACGCCTTGGCCATCTTTATATCCCGAATCGCCTCGTATGCCTTGATCACCGCCAGAACAAAAAGCTTTCTCGCCTTCGCCCGTCAAAATAATGACGCCAATTTTTGGATCTTCTCGTGCAATTTCAAACGCTTGAATCATTTCCATCACCGTTAGAGGGCGAAATGCGTTGCGTTTCTCAGGTCGATTAATCGTGATTTTTGCGATTCCTTCGAAGGTCTCAAATTTTATATCGGTGTAATCTGCGCGTTTTTTCCAGTTAAATGGGGTCATGTTCATAGCCTTTCAATGGTCCATAAATTATTTCAATCATCATCATGCGACGAATCTATTTAAAGTTAGGGTTTTAAAAAGAGTATTGAGTCGGAAATTACAGTTCAGCCACAAAGGTTTCGATTGATTGAGCCACAAAACTAGCGTTCTCAATATGTAGTGCATGAGAAGCATTTGGAATAGCTTTTACGTCGGCATTAGGCAATATTGCGTTCATTTTATGCATGATAGTTGCATATTTAGAATCAAACTCGCCATGGAGAAATAATGTAGGCATTGCTAAGTTTTTTAGTCGGTCCCAATAGTTGGGTTGATGACTCAAAGCGAATGTCTGAAAGGATTGAGCTAATGTTTCCATGTCGAGGGACGATTTCCGAGACAGAATTTCGTCCATAATTTGAGGCTTCTTTTGTAAAGTATGAAAAAGTGGAAGTTCATACCATTTTTCAAAAAATGCTTTGTTCTCCAGCGTCAAAATGTCGTTTACGATACAGGTTTCCCATGCTATGCGTTGAGATATTGATGCATTTGCTTCAACCCCCGCGGATGTTGAACACAGCACAAGCGCTTTCACTTTTTCAGGATGACGCAACGCAAAAGAAAGTGCAAGTCGTGCGCCCATAGAATATCCAACAAGGACAATGGGGTCGCTTTGATTCATAAGGTGAGACTCAAAAAGTTGATCAACATGCTTTTCAAACGATAAATCGGGATTTATGGGTACGCCATGATGGCCTGGTAATCCAATTGATTCGCATTTATAATCTGAGGGGAGAGCATCGATAACCGCATCCCAATCGTGAACAGAACCACCGAAACCATGAAGGAAAAGGAATTTGCACGTTTTGAGTTTGCTTACCGTTGCAGTTTTAATAGACACCTGTTGAATCATCATTTAATTGAAGAAGTCCGTTTTCTAAATAATCGCCTAGAGGCCATCTCAATCTATAAAAGTCTGAGTTGTTGAAGTCGTTCGGCTCATCTTTCATCAAGAACTTTAGAGAATCTCCATTAAGTATTAGTTCCAAAAACATCCATTGGTTATTAGTGATAGACGCTTGAATGATAGTGGGGTTACGGGAATCATTTGGTACATTCATTTTAATATAGTAAGTAGATGGAAAATAGATATTCTTATCTGTTACGATGGTTTCAACATACGGCGTGAATTTTTGGAGTTCATCAATAATATAGGGTCTTTTTTGACTCCGATTCATTTTATCCCAATTTTGAGGTAGCGGGGTGTTTAATATATTAAAGACCGATCTATAAATTGAGGTATCTCTTAAAATTTCGTATTCGTTTGGTTCCCAAGAGAATTTAGTGAGCAAATTAAAGTAAAGTTCCTTGGCCTCTTTATTGACATAGTGATTTGGCGGGATCGAATCCATCCAGACAGGGAAAATTCCCATCGTTGAATATTTTTGAACCTCACTTATACCATCTCTTTCTCTTTTATTCCTAATGATTAAAGAATATTTTCCGCTAGCTAATTTTCGAAAATCTAAGCTGAAGTACGTATATTGCTTATAAAATGAGTTTTCCTTCCAATAAGCAAGAAAGCGAATATTTTCACCAGTTTGGATGCTTTCAGTACCCGAAAATAGCACATTTAGGTAAAGCCAACTATCTGGATTTAAAAGCAATTCTTTTTCTTCATGTATTAGTGGAATCGTATCTTTACCTAATTCCCAAAATATAGCTTTTGAATCAATATTTTTTACCAGTGTCGAAAACACACATTTATTATATTCATCGCCTAAAAACTGACCATTGCGAGGTGTTGCTGATAGGTTTTGATAAACGGTGTCTGCTAAGGACCAGCAGTTCAACAAGTCTTCTTTAGTTGTATCTGTCTCACATGTATTTAGTGAGAAAAGGAAAATAATTCCTGTAATGATATGTGCGTTAATAACAAGTTTCACTAATTCTCCCTTCGGTTTCAGCCAACTGATTCAATAAATTTTCTAACTGTAATTGATATTGTCTTTGCATTTGGGAAAGATTGAGTTTTACATCAGTGCAATGTGTACTTGGTATTGGGTTAGGGAAACACCTTAAAATATCCCGAGTAGTTTCTATTCGTGCTGAAATGCCATCAATCATATATTGAGATTTACAGCAATGAAGTATGTCATCTATTTGGTTTGACCATTGGTTCATCTGGTCAATGGTTAATCCATCTACATCATCACAAGTCGAATGGTATTCTGCACCATGCATCCCAAAAATACCAGCACCAGTAATGTACATCGGTGGATTATGCTCCCACCATTCGCATAGGACTCCATTTTCTGCCCCCAGATCACTAAGTTTGTCTAATATACATGCCCGTGGTTGACGATGATTTGGATCACCTTGCTCACCTATTTGTATAGGTGACTGTTGAATGTATTGATGAGCAGCACCAGCTATGCAATCTATAGTGTTGTTGTATATTTCTAATTCTGCTGTAATTTCATCAACACTACAGTCAGGATCTATTATAGTTGGGTCCGTTTCAGTGCACGGATTTATTGCTTGGTTAGGATTCCACATGTCACAGTTATCACATGTGTCTCCAATGCCATCATTATCTGAGTCTATTTGATTATGGTTTTCATTTATTACACAGTTATCAATGCAATCTGGTATTTGATCACCATCAACATCCGTATAACAATCATCTAAATTAAAGCTATAAAAATCTGGGTCACAAACGTCACCAATTCTATCTTCATCGAAATCTTCTTGATATGGATTGTATGTGGCTCTGCAATTGTCAATATCATCAAGAATACCATCCCCATCTGAGTCTTGACAAACATCGCCCTGTCCATCAGCATTAAAATCAGCATTAGTGGGATCTGGAGTACAATCACATGCATCCACATCATTGCTCACACCATCACCATCGTAATCATCAAAAGTAGGGTCATCAGGCATAACTTCTAAAGAGTAGCCTGCTCATATCTACATTCATTGCAAAGTATCGATCTATTGTTAAAATTCATAGCAAAAGTAGTTTGAATAAACAAATTATCATCAAATTGACTACACTCGGAGGCCCATTGTCGACACACAGCTTTTAAATCTTCTTCAATAGCATATTCATAGGGAAAATTATTAATATTATCACACCATAAGCTCATAAATCGTATGTCAATAGATGTACAATTATTATAATCAGCTGTTTCATCAAAAATGGCCATCGTTGCATGCATCAGGTCTGAATAAGTTTCATACATACTAAATAGCCTAAATAATCTTCCTCCATCAATCAAAATATGAGATAAATATTCAGTAACAAATATGTTAAACCCCACCTCATCAACTAGCTCACCAATATGTTCGGCGACATCACTAATTGACATGTTTAAAGCACCAGCAATTTCTCCAAGCATTTCATTACTTAAGAATTCCAAATAGTGTTTACCAACAAAAGTCATAGTAATAGCGGATTTTATACTATTATAATATGCTTGAAACAAAAAAGGTGCATAACAGGTTTCGCTAATATTATCTCCGCCGTACCAAGGAAGTGTTAACCCATCATGATTGTACCCTATTTTGCTTAAACTAATATTATTTTCATATAAATCATGAATAAATAAACTAGTATCTGAAAAAAAGGCTGTAAAGAATTCAACTGAATTTTGGTTAATACGATATGAGTATAAGGTTAAAAAAGCAGTTGAAAAATTATATTGTGGAGAAGGGCTGAAAGTGACTTCAAAACTGCGATACTCTTCAACACCATTGTATGTCCGTACACAATTAATGGTTTCCATGCTATCGACAGCAAATATATGAAAAAGCGAATCGCGCGTTATTAACTTAATTGAGTTAACTCCATCTAGCTCAATTAGGGCCATCTTTGTACCAAAATTATTATTTTGATATGATTGAATGCTGGAAATAAATAATTCTTCTGCTTCTGCACCTTCAACAAAATCAATATTCTCGAATAATTGGCTAATTCTTGCTAATGCTAATGGATTTCCAGCTAAAGCAGATTCTTCACTAAGATTTTCCACTTGTGCTGGATAATCATGCGAAATAGAACAAAATTGAAATAGGAAAGATATAATAATCATCAAAATAAATTGCCGTTCTTTCATGATTCACTCCTTTACGTTCAACATACTTCTTCTCGATGTGTCCACCAAACTATTGCAACTGCACACCCTGTTCTAAATTAACGGCTACTATATAAAAATACGATTAGAAAACAAGTTAAAACTACGAAATTAATTAGTAACGCATTGACTCAAAATTAATGTAACCCTATTGATTTTGAAAAAAAGTCGTTG